>DATEJU010000476.1:0-40334 GCA_035277805.1 Paraburkholderia sp.
GGCGCGATTTGCCCGCGCTCATCGCGCAATGCCAGGCCGCGCATCCGAATGTACGGCTCTCCTGCGCGAGCGCCGTGGGCGAGGACGACGGCGTACTCGACGCCATCGTGCAGTACTGTCGCAAGCACGAGCGCGACTAGCTAGTGCGCTCCCGGTTGCACGTGTATCTCGGACTTACATTGCAGCGAGGATCGTCGCCTGGCCGTGGTCGTCCATCACGACCTGCGTACGCAGATCGCGCGTCGCGGCCAGACGTCCGTTGACATACAGGTTCGTCTTCATGGCGTACACGCCTTGCGAAACGCCCTGTGGCAACGTCAGCTCGAACGAGTTTTCGAACTTGCCGCCAGACGCATTCTGCGTCTCGAGCGGCTTCGTTCCGTTCTTGAACGGCTCGCCCTTCGGATCGAACAGCACGATCTGCTCTCTCACGTCGTTGACCTGCTGATAGCGCCCGTTGACGAGTTCCACCTCGGTGTTGACGATGAACGGCTTGCCGCGTACCGCGTGATTGTTGACCTGCACGTTGTACGCGACAACCTGCGGTTGCGCGGGCAACGAACCGCGCCGGGCGATGTAATCGTGATCGACCTGCGCGGCCGTGCGGACCTGGCGCGAGCGCACGTTCACCGCATAGCAACCTGCACCGACCAGCACGCCACCCGCGGCGGCGCCGATCAGCGCGCCTTTCCCACCGCCCGCCAGCGCGCCGATCAGCGCCCCGACGGCCGCGCCCGCCACGGCCGACGTGCCGACCGAGCAGGGATCCGCGTTCGTCGCGGCGGGGTCGCCGGGCACCGCGCCGTTTTGCGACGGCACGGCGCAACCAGCCAGCAGGCAGGTGATGACGGCAGGAACCAGCAGCCGTTTACCGGATTTTTCGAACATGTTTGTTACCCCGTTTATTTGATGGTTGTTTCGTCTTCGAGCACCTGACGCTCGCGATCCCGCACGATCCGTGCGAGCGCGCCGATGCGCGGATTGTCTGGATCCAGGCGCCTAGCGCTATCGAGATAGGTTTTGGCCGCGTCAAAGCGTCCTTGTGCGAGTGCCGTTTGCGCGTCACCAAGGAACTGTTGCGCGGCGCCAGCGTCGCGGTTCACCGCGGAATGGGCCGCGACCGCCGCAGGATGAACCGGCTGCGGCGCGTGCGCCTGCAAAGGGGGGGCAGCCGCTACCGGCACGGCCTGCGCCGTCGTGGTCACAGCCGGCGCGGATGCCGGAATCGCCGCGATCTGGGCGCGCAGCGACGGTAGAACCTGCCGGAAGCGGTCGAGGCGCGCGAGTTCGTCGGCGGCTGCAGCCGCCGATGCCATATCGCCCGCAGCGATCGCGCTGCGAACCTGCTGCTCGGCGGTATCGGCCGCAGTGCTCGCCTGCTCGACGTGCTCCTTGATCCGGTTTGCGTCCTGCGTGCCAGCACACGCCAGCGGCAGCTGGTTCAGCCCACTGACCGCCGCGCTCAGGCGACCATCACGCAATCGCGACGTGACGGCGTCGTAAGCGTGCGAACACTGCGCCCGCGTCGCCTCCGCAGTACCCACGAGCGTTTGCAGCGCTGTTGCCCTGGCTTCCAGGTTACCGGTGCACGACGTACTCGCCAGCTTGCTCTGCGCCGCCGCGCCTGCGAGGTCGCCGCTTTGCAAGAGCTTCGTGCCCGCATCGACCTGCTGGTTACACGCTATTTCCTGCTTGTTCGCTCCGCGCCCGATCAGTACGAGCACGACGACGACCGCCACCGCGCCGAGGACGACATTGCGCAGCAGCTTGCGTGGCCTTCTGGACTGGCCAGGTTGCGGCGCTGAAGACGCATCGACGGCCCTCGCCGCTTCGCCCTTCACTTTCTGCGCCGGCTCCGCGGGCGTCTCAGAAGCCACCTTCTGTGGCGGCGCCTCGAGTTGCACGGCGGTGCGCGCAGACGCAGACGGCCGTGGCGGCTCCGCTTGCGCCACGTCGGACCTGGGCGCGGCGGATGGAGCGACGTCCGGGCACACGGACGCCGGCGCGGACACAACCATGTCGGACGCTACGAGCTCTCCCGGAAGATCGCCAGTAGCAGTCCCGCAAAATGGGCAGAACGCTACCGTCCCGAACAAACGTTTATCGCATTGAATACAGTTTTTCACGACGTTTCCCTGCTAATCGCATCCCAACCCGCATGCCTTATGCACTTCATGCCGCGCTCATATCGGCAACGGCGGCGCGGCCGGCATCAGTGGGGGCGGCGCCACCTGCGACGCGCCCATCAGTTCAGCGAAGCTGCCCAGTTCGACCCATTGCGCAAGCCCCTGGCGCCATACCTTGGTGCCGGGCACCGCGATCTGGCCAGCCTGCACGAACTGGGCGATCTGTTGCGCGTTATACGGTCCGTACTGCTGTCCATTGACGCCGAGGAAGTACTGATGCGCAACCAGGGGCGCCGCGCCGGGAGTCGACGGCATGCCAGGCACTGGTGCCACAAGCGGCGGGGGCGCGACGGCCGCCAGCGGAGCAACGGGAACCACCGCCACCGCCGGTGCGAACGGCGACAGCGTCGTCGTCGCAGCAGAGGCCAGTGCTTGCGGTTGCAGCAGGTCGTTGAACCCACCGGGAACCAGACGCTCCGGACGCATTGCGAATTTCAGGCGCGGCAGTTGATCTTCGTTTGGCTCACGCACTTCCCAGTCGTAGGCGTCCGCGTCCGAATCGCCGATCACGACGGCCCACGACGGCAAGTCGTCGAGCAGGCGTCGTTCATGACGATCGAGCTCCGCTTCGCTCACGCCCTTGCGACGTGCACTGTCACGCAAATCGCGCCTGGATTCCGCAGCGATGGCGCTCGCGAAGCCCTTGCGCACTTGCTCCGCGCCTGTCGAATCGGACACCAGCTTCGGTGTGTAGACCGCGCTCTCGTAATAGCAGCAAAGCGCAGCGAGCGCACTCGTCTGCAATGCATCGAGGTCTGCGAGCACTTCCTGAACACGGCTGACAATGCCCGCCCGATAAGTCACAGGCAGACCGTTCTGGCGAATCGCACGTTCGTTGCCGATGCGGCGCACGTCACCGCGCGCGACGGCGAACTGATACTGTCCAGGCGGCGTCACGCGTTGCGTCGCACGCGTCAGCGTGCCAAGCATGATCGCGAGGAGGTATTGCTTGAAGTCCTCCGCGAGGCGATTGATTTCGTCCGTGCCCGGCGCCATCGGGTGGCTGAACTGTGTCGAATCGATGTGCGCGTGCGTGGGGCTCTTTTCCGATTCCTTGCGATAGCTGGTGCGCCATCCTTCGAGCCCGCGCAGCACCGTCATCGGGACACCGGACAGCTCGCAGTAACACACCGCGCGCCCCGGCATGCCGGTCTCGACGATCGAAATCTGCGCTGGCGTGATGCCTGCGTGGGTTGGCACGCTCGCGTCGATCTCGGCACCGAACTTGCGACGGAATTCGTCCGCGCCGTTGACGCCGATGAAACACTTGTACTGGTCGGCATTGAGCGCGAAATCGCCTCCCAGATTCGCGTCGATCCATGGCATGGCACAAGCCAACAGCTTGCGGAAGTATTCGGCTCGCTGTCCCGGCGACATCTGATCGAGCGCGTCCAGCAGCGGATCGATCACGTCTGCGGCCGGATCGGCCGCGATCAGCACACTCAATTGGCGTTCGGCCATGCGCTTGATCTTGAGAAGAATCTCGCTACGCTGCTCGGCGTCGGCAAGCATCGGAAACAACATCTTCGAGCCACCGATGTCCTTGAAAGCGTCGTCAGCCCATTCACGCAGTTGCGGCGCGGCGGGCATGGGCACCTCGTGCAGCACCGCAGGCACCACGATCAACGTGCTATGCTGCTTCGTCAGATCCTGTTGCAGAATCGCGCTGGCGTTCTGCAGGTTCCTCAGCATGCCGAGCACCTGGTCGCGACCGGCCTGCAGATCGCCGACGAGTCCGCTCCACGTCGCGCGCCCTTGTGCGTCGATGCCCGTTTTGCGGCCGAGCCATGCCGACACGTCATGCATCAGCAGCGCGGCCTCGCTCGCCGCCTTCGCGCGCAAGTGAAATTTGAGCGCGTTCGCCATTTCGATGCGCAGGTGATCGAGCACCGTATTCGCCTGCTTGTCGCCGCCGCCGAAGCCGAACACGCCCGAACGCGTCTGCGCCAGATTGTCAAGCAGACGTTCGTATTCACGACTGCGCACCGCTTCCTTGATTTCGCGATAGCGTTCGGCGTTGGCTTCGAGCGCGGCGATCAACCCGGTGCCTTGCGCCTCGAGGCGATCCTTGATCTGCTCGACGAGCGACAGCACATACTCGAGACCACCGAATTCCTTATTGTCGAGGTACGCGTAAAGCTGGTCGCTTACGGTCTTCTTGATGCGCTCGAAGACCTCGCGGCGGCGCTTGGTCACGCGATCCTCCGTCGTGTCGGCCGTCGAATCCTGATCACGCACGGCGTCGCGTTCGAGTTGCTTCATCGCCTCGCGAAGGTGCGATGGCCACTCCGTGCGCTGAAAGCCACTGCGGATCGCGTCGATCTGTGCATTCACGCGCTGCTCAATTCCGGCCAGCAACAGGCCGTTCTTGTCTTGCAGCAGGTCGTTCGTGATCGCGTAGTCGGTAAATTCGCCGCTCGAGCGCTGCAACTCGATACTTTTGTCGGAGAACTCGGGGAACTCGCTGAACGGCATGGGCCGCAACGCGACGTGTGCGGCCATGAACTCGTCGCGTTGTTTGTCCGTCGCGCGATTGGCGCCGAGGTCCCCGCTGCCGACACCGAAGAATGCTTGCAGCATTGCTCCCGCCCAACGATGGGCGAGCTCGTCGCGGCGGGCTTCCTGACGGGTGTCGAGCGCGGCATGGCCGAACGCCGAAAAGCGCTTCGAATACGACAGGCGCATGTCGGCAAAACGATTGCGCGGCACCAGCGCATCGTGCAGGAAATTCTTGTGCTGCGCCTGATTCACCGCGACGGAGCGCTTGCGCCGCGCGAAGTCCCCCGAGGCGAAATCCTCGAAGAGCGCATCGGCGACCATGTGGTAGACGTCGTTGATGTCCTTGGTGTTCTGCTGCGCGAGGTTGCCCGAGTCAATCAGGTAGACTTCCTGATACGGCTCGCGCGGCAATTCGGGCTGGTCGTAGTTGTCCCAGCGGCCCACGTAGCCCTTGTTGCCCATCATCGCGGACTCAAGTTCCATCAGCGCGGCGTAGCCGTTCGCGGCCGTACGGTCCTTGTTCTTGTCCGCGTAGCCAGTGGGCAGGAACAACATGAGTTCGACGTCGGCATGACCGACTTCCGTTTTCGCGAGCCAGCGCGCGAGCAGGCCTACGTCGAGAAACGCGCCCGAGCCCGTGCCGCCCGCAACCGACGCGACCACCACGATGCGAAACTTGCTCGTTTCCATACGCAGGCCGAGCTCCGCCAGTTGGCGCTCGTGCGAAAGACCGGCTTTCAGCGTACGCAGTTTCAGACGGATCTTGTCGCGCAGCTTCGTGTACTTGTCGAACAGGTAGAGGCGCGAGACCGCCCGGATCTGCCCGGCGCCCTTTGCGGGATCGATCCCCAACTCGCGAATCTTCTTCGGCGTGAGCGACAGCCATTCCTTGACGTGCGGATATTTTTCCAGCGCGTCGTCGTCGCGGCTGTACTTATCCATGTCGAAGGTCTCGACGATCTTTTCGTCGTCGGCGAACTTGACCAGCGGGAACTGGAGATCGTCCGCCTGAGCGCGATTCAGTTCGACGATCGCCCCTGTGTCCAGGTCGAACTGGATGAATTGCGTGACTGGAAAATCAGTCAGGCTCTCGACGCGCGTGCGGTGGCCGGCGGCACCCCATAACGTATTGAGAATACGCCGACGCACCCGCATCAGCACTTCCATGCCGGTGCCGCCCAGGCCGATGAACAGCGTCGGACGCAGTTCGATGGTTTGTTCCTGCTTGCCTGCGTCGGCGCCAAGGGTTTGATTGATTGTGTCTGACATGGTGTCGCGATTCCCCGAGTTGAAGAGGTCCACGCGTGAAGCGCGTGTTGCGATGGTCTAAAGGCGCGCCGGCTTACTTGCGGCCAGACAGGATCATCAGCACGATGGCGACGAGCGCGACCAGCGCGAGCGCCCCGACGATGAGCGGCGCGAGAAAGCGCGCCGGGTTCACCGCTGACAGCACCACGCCAACCGAAAGACTCCCGAGGAACACGAACAGCCACCAGCCCGCGGCGTTCGCCTTGTTCGGCGGCACGCGCCTGGCGACCAGCGTATTTGCATACGCGCCACGCACGAAGAAGAACCCGATAAACAGCACGAGCAGGATCGCGCCGCCGATCATCAGATCGCGCGACGAGGTATCGACGTTGACATTCGTGGTTGTGGACGTGACGATCTCGGTCTGCGTGACGCTGCTGCTCGCCACGGTGCCGCCGGCCGCGGCCGAGGTTTGCGGTGCGGGCAATGCGAAGCCGCTCTGGTCTTTCTGGTCCTGCGCCATCTGAATCTCTCCCTGCAATGAAACGTGTGGTTTGGAATGCGCGTTGTTGTTATCGAAGCGACAAGGTATGGCCGTCGGCGACCTGAATCACTTTCGGGCGGCCGAAGCCGCGCTTGACCTTACCGACAGGCGTACCGCTTTCGTCGCGGATCTCGACGCTGGAGAACGGCTTGAGCACGACATGCCGATGGGTGTCGTTCACGATGAGCGGATAGCGCCTGCTTCGTCCAGACAGGAGTGCGAGCGCTGCCAGTGCGCCGACCAGCACCAGCACGCCACCGATCAGCACCATCAGCGGCAGCAATGGGTACTGGATGCGCAGCACGACGGGCACCGTTGCAACGGAACTGCGTACACTGGACGGCGCCGCAAAGATGTTCGAGATCGGATCGCCCGGGAAATCGCTGGCGAGCTCCGACTTGAATTGGTCCGAGAGTGCGAGTTGCTGACCGTCGAGTTCGAGGTCCACGCTCATGGGGACGAGCACCTGCTTGCCCATTGCGGCGAGCGCCTGCGGCGACCACGCGGAAGGCACCTTCTCGACCGGCAGCGTAAGATGGACAACCACGGCCTTGCGCTCGCCTGGCTGCAGATTATCGACCGTCGCGGGCGATACCTCGACCGGTACGGTGCGGCCGGGCAGCGACATGCTTGCGGCCACCGACGCATGCGTGATCACGTATGGATAGAACAGATTCTGCAACGACGCACGCACGTCCACCGTCGGCACGACCTTGCCCGCGTCCACGTCGAGCACCAGGGTGCGCTGATCCGCACCGAGGCTCGGGCGCACGTCGGACGAATTCGCTACCGATTCCGGCACGATGCGCACGGCGTCAACATCGAGTGGCTTCAGGCGCGCGGGCGGCCGCGTCAACACCTGCGAGAGCCGCCCTTCCTTCAGGATATCGTCGAGCGCGCGCGCAGCGGGCTCACCGTAGGCGAGCGCGTAGACCATCATACCCTGCGCCTGGTAGAGCCTGCCCTTGACCTGCATGCGCAGCGGGAAGACCAGTGTCTTCGAGATCGACGGTTCGAGATGCAGGAGTTTGTAAAAGTCGAGGTTGCGCGCGGCCGTCGCCTGGTCGTTGCCGGGGCTGTTCTTGTTGTTCGTGAAGATCCAGACGATACCGGACGCCGAATGGAACGGCCCCGTGATCGTCTTGACCACGGCTTCCTTGAAGTCGGTGTCGGCGAGCGCGCCATCCGGGCTCTTGCGGGCGATGTCGAGCTGCGCGAGCCGCGCAGCGAAACCCGCTGCGCCCTTGCCCGCTTCGAGCAGGCGCGGCGAGACGTTCTCACCGCTGCTCTGGCTGAACGCCATCAGGAACACTGGCTCGTCCGCTGAAGTGACGGAACGGGCGAGCGCAGCGACGAGCGGCTTGAACTGCGACGCGGGATCCGTGTAGAACGGCTCCATCCAGCCCGAGTTCTGCACGAGGAACGCCTGCTGGATACCGGCCGCCGACGCACAGCCGAACGCACCCATCGCCACGGCGCCCGTGGCGACGCGAAGCCATCTCTTCATGCGAGTTTCCACCCTTCGATGCGGCGCGCCTGCGCGTGATAAGCCCACAGCATGCCGTTGTGAATGAACAGCCTGATACGCCAGGGTTCTGGTGCGAACGCACGCGAGAACGCCACTTCGTTGTTGGCGTCTTCGAAACACAGCGTGTATTCGACGCGCTCCCGCAACTCGAATGCTTTAGCGATGCCAGATTCGCTGGCGAGCCGCAAGCCGATCACCGCTTCGCCTGCCGACGACTCTAGCAGCGGAATAATGAAATCGTTCGACGCGGTATCGTTGCTGTGCTCGGGTTCCTCCCACGGCGGCGAGGACGTCTTCGAGGTGATGCGGAAATTGAGCTTGCCGGAGCACAGACGCAATGTAGTCGCCTCCGCGGGCGTGCCCTGTACACGATCGATGCGCACCCAGACGTAGCGCTCGGTCAACGTATTGAAGCAGGCTTGCCAGAGTTCGCCGCTCCGGGAGAGATAGGGGCTGCCGTAATCGAGATGCGGCACGACGTTCGCGGGCCATCGCTCGAAGCTGGCACTCACGCTGTTGTCCGCCTGCTTTTGGAGGCGCAACTGGCCGTTCTTGCATCCCCAGACCGCGATGCGGTTGTAAGAAACCGGCAGTCCAATCCGCGATATGTCGAATTCCATTTGCGCGGGCACATCGAGCGTGACGTCGATGTGCTCCGTGCCATGCGGGTCCACGCCAATGAAGCGAATCTCGTCGGACACCGCCATGACAGGAATCCAGATTCGATTGTCGAAGGCAACCGGCGCACCGACCGCGCGTGCACCGCCAATGTGATCGACTTCGTAAGTCATCGACGCGACATCGGGCCTGATGCGCGCAAGCCCGGCGTCCGTGGGCACGAAAAGCACCTGCGCAAGATGATCCTCAGACTTCGCCATCTCGGCGCGCCAGGCGTGATGCGGCAACTCGCACACCTCTACGAGACCGCCGCCGGCACCCTCCATCGGCTGCCATTGACGCGATGCGGGAAGCCATGCGAACAGCGTGCCCTTGGTCGGGTCGAATGCGATCAGCGCCGCGGCCGTCGCGCCGAGCGGCGTCGAGAAGAATTGGTAGTCACCGGCGGGCGGCATCTCCATGGCGTCGTCCGGGTCCGATTCGGGAAGCCGCGATTTGACGTCCTGCAGCAGCAACCGGTGCGGCGTCCGGCGCAAGCCGCGGATTTCCGTCTGGCCCGAAGCGTCAACCGGAGCATTGCCGGACGGCGGCGCCCAGCCGCACACAAGGCCTGACGACGGCTTGCGCAGAGATTTGCCGGTTGATGGCGAATGGGAAAACTCCGGCGGAAAGAAGCGGGGCGGCGTGGAATCGTCAAAGGTCGCACCCACCAACCCGGCAATGTCCGCCGCGCCAACCTGCGCAGAGACAGGACGGTCGAGCGCCGTCCTCGTCAATACAAACGCTTCTTCGGTTTGCGCCCACACCCCCGAGGGCAGCAACCATTGAGCTTCCTTCTCTTTCATTCTTTTCTCTCATCCGCTGCATGATTCCCGACAACCGGCAAGCGACTCCCAGTTGCGTAATCCAATCCGGCGTAGCAAGTCGGTTCATGAGAAACACCGATCTCGATTTTGGCGCAAATCATATCATCGCAATCAATGCAATCTATATGAGGAATATGAATTCCACTAAAGTCACCGCGAAATAGAAAGCTATGCCCGACGCTTATTTCTCAATACGCATTGCAGCGCCATGCGTGCCGGCGGCCTCGACGCTGCATGTTATCGGCATGCATAGGAATAACTTTAGGAAGCAGAGAAAATCTTTTTAGGCTCACCAACAAGAGCGCGCAAACGTTTTCCTTAACGATTTATTGGCGAATTCCATCAAATACGCAGCAAATCGATAAATTCAGCGCATGCTCATGCCGGCCGCTCAGAAAGACGCACGACGTTCAAATCTTCGTCAACGCCACCAACGGCGACACGGGAAACAGCGGCTTGAGTGGCCGAACAAGCTCACTTTTACCAGCATTGATCAGTTTCCCAAAAAAGCGCCAAACTCCCCGCCAGCAAGGGCTTTCGGAGAATCTATCGATGCATCGTTATTGACCAATATTGATCGTTTTTCCTGGAATCGGGTTACATGGCCTACGCCTCTCGCCATGCTTTACTCCCCGGGTGCTCGGGCTCGGGCACATGATGGCCGCTGCTTTCAGCTCGATGGACCGGTCAATCCAACGACTGCATACCGCCAGCACCGGAATGCAGCACGGCAATTAGCTTACATTCTGTAGGGTAAATTCCTGAGCACATTCCTCTGCCAAAAGAATATCCTGGCCAGGCGGCATGTAGCCCCAAGCCGCGTGTGTTTTGAGAACCGCGGATTCACTCTGCGGTTTCTTTTTGCCGGCCCGCCGCAGAGCGGTTGCAGCTCGACCGAATGTCGCATGGCGCGTCAAGTGTCGGGCACCGGGAAGCGCACCTTCACGCGCATTTGCACCATCGTTTAGAGTATTCCGGCCCTGTTTACATTGGTTGACAACCATATATTTTCCAAATAATTTGTCAACCAAGGAGAAACAACATGATAAACGACCGTATCCAACGCGCCCGCCGCCTTCGGGGTTTGAGTCTCGAAGCTCTCGCTCGGCGTATGGGCGACATCACCAAGCAGGCACTGAGCAAGTTCGAGAAAGGCGATGCCGTACCGAACTCGGCACGCCTGCTTCAGCTCGCCCGTGCTCTTGAGGTGAAGCCGGAATACTTTTTCCGCCCGGAAGCGTTCGAGCTGGCGCCCGTGGAGTTTCGCAAGCTCTGCGGCATGTCTGTGCGCGATCAGGAGTCGGTTATCGAGCAAGCGCGCGACCATCTGGAGCGATACCTTGCTCTGGAGCAGTGTTTCGAGGCCGTTGGGGTTGCTGTGCCGCCGGTCCCAGCCGAATCGCTGCCGGTGCGCACCGTGGAGGAGGCCGAACTGGTGGCAGAAAAACTGCGCGAGCAATGGTGCCTGGGTAGCGATGCCATTTCCAATTTGACCGAGTTGCTGGAGGAGCACGGCATCAAGGTTGCCATGCTTGATGGCATCGACAAATTCGACGGCGCTTGCGTTGCCACTCAGGACAACAAACATGTGCTCGTGGCACTCAACCGCCAGCGGCCCGGCGACCGCCAGCGATTCACGGCCGCGCACGAGCTAGGCCATTGGGTTATGGCGCTACCCGCTGATATGCCAGAGCGGGAAAAAGAGGCCTGCTGCCATCGCTTCGCAGCTGCCCTGCTCTACCCGCAGGAGCGCGTAAGGGCTGACTTCGGGAGCGCTGCGCGCCATCGCGTGCTGATTCAGGAGTTAATGCTCGCCAAGCGTGGCTACGGAATCTCCATGCAAGTGGGGATACGCCGGCTAAAAGAGCTGGGTTTGATTAACGAAAACCTTTTTCGCTCACTGAATGCCGAAATGACTGCGAGAGGCTGGACCATATCCGAGCCCGAGCCAATGAGCGCCGAGAATCCGCTTCGATTCGCTTCGCTGGTGTATTGGGGGCTAGCCGAGGGCTTGTTCACGCCGACTCGGGCGGCTGAATTCTTGCAGCAGCCTGTATCGGCTCTGGAAGCTGGCGCCTCCGTTGCGCTGGAGGCTTGATGGCGAAGGTGTACGTGTCGGATACCAACATCTGGATCGACTTCCACCACGCTGCGCTGCTCAACGAACTATTCCGGCTCCCGTTCTCCTTGTGCTGCACTGATTTCGTAGCCGAAGAGCTGGACACGCCCAAGCTGTCACCGCTGGTCGAGTTGGGGCTTATTGTCGAGCCCGTGGAGGACAACGACATTCAGCAGTTATTCGAGCTGACGCAACAGCACAGAAACCCGTCTCTGGCTGACATGTCGTGCTATTTCCTCGCGAAAAAGAATGACCTTCCCCTGCTCACCGGTGACAGCCAACTGCGCCGGCTGGCGGTGAATGAGCACGTCGAGGTTCGCGGCGCGCTCTGGTTGCTTGACCAGATGGTTGAGCACGCCGTAATTGAGGCACGCCGCGCCGCGGAGGCGCTCCGGGCAATGCTCCAGAAGAATGCGCGCCTGCCTGCGGAAGAGTGCCGGATCCGTCTCGAACGCTGGGAGGCGTGACGCCGAACCGCCGGCCGGCAGCCCTATCGCGAGACGACCAATACCGCCTGCGACAGCACCCAGACGGCCACGCCTTGACCGCCGCAATGTCCCACTCCATCGTGGTTCTTTCCTCGGATTGCACGTAAACGGCAAACGGATCGTCTTCTCGGAAAACGTGTTTCTACGCGTTCCGTGGCGGGAAGATTGCTGAAAGTATGGTCAGCAGTCGACAGGAGCGCCATCCAGGCGCAATTGGAAGCACTACACCGCATCTTTGGGCGCAATGCCCGGGCACAGCGGCGGTCGCCCCGGCTGCTCAGGAGAATACGCGAATACCGGGCACACAAAGCAGATGGGCCGCTAAAAGAGCGGCCCATCTTGCATTCTGACTCCCCCTGTTTCGCTTCCGTGGCTTCACGCCGCGGCGCGGCGGCCCGACGGCTCGGCGTGCGTCTGCCCTGAGCGCTCGGCGAACGCGTCGCCGATCATGAGCAGACTCGGCTGTGCCGGATCGAGCCAGTCCTGCGCCTCGCCAGCGGCGAGACCTGCCAGCGTAAGCGTGAGCGTGCGCTCGCGCGCCGTGCTGCATGCCTCAACGATCGCCACGGGCGTCGCGCCCGCGCGGCCCGCTTCGATCAACTGGCGCGCGATTTCCGGCGCGCTGTCGCGGCCCATGTAGAACACGAGCGAATCGGCATTGACCTGCTCGCGGATCTCAACGCTACCCGCCGCGCGCGAGTACGTCGCGAGCGCGACGCTGCGCGCCACGCCGCGCAGCGTGAGCGAGCGGTGCAGCGCAGCCGCACTGGCGAGCGCCGCGGTGATGCCCGGCACGATCTCATACTCGATGCCCGCTGCTTCGAGCGCGCGCATCTCTTCGTCGGCGCGGCCGAACAGCATCGGGTCGCCGCCCTTCAGGCGCACGACCACGTCGTGCTCGCGCGCCGCATCCACCAACTGCTTGTTGATGAAGTGCTGCGCCGTCGAGCGCTGCCCGCAACGCTTGCCGACCGCGATGAACTTTGCGTCCTGCGGCGCGTACTCGAGCATCGCCGGCTCGACGAGCGCATCGTGCAGCACGACCTCTGCCCTCGCGAGCAAACGCGCGCCGCGCACCGTGATGAGATCCGCGGCGCCCGGTCCGGCGCCGATCAGATAAACCTTGCCCATTTGCCTCGTTGACTCATGTGTCGGCGCGCCGCCTTCCTGCTCTCGCAGCGCACCGCGCGCGAGCCGCCTTAAGCGGACACCGCGCGGATCATGCCTGCCGCCACCGTGTGGTGCGTCGCCTCGTCGATGAGGACAAACGCGCCGGTGCCGGGATGCACATCATACAGGTCCGCGACGATCGGCTTTTGCAGCGTGAGCGCCACGCGGCCAATGTCGTTCATCGCGAGATTGTGGCGGTCGGTCGCGTGCGAAAGCGTGTGCACGTCGAGCACTTCCTTGACCGCGCCGATCTTCGCGAACACCGTGCTGGCAGTCTGCTTGAGCAGGTACTTGCGCTGCGTCGAGAGCGGCTCGTCGTCGAACCAGCACAGGTCCGCTTCGAGCTTCTTCGCGGGCTGCGTGTCGTCCGAGGCCGGCACGAAGGTGTCGCCGCGCGAAACGTCCACGTCTTCGGCGAGACGGATCGTAACGGTCTGGCCCGCGAACGCGCGGTCGACCTGCGCCGTGCCGCCCGGCACCGGTGCGATGATCTCGGCCACCGTCGCCTGGCGGCCTGCCGGCAGCACCGTGATGGCGTCGCCAAGCTTCACTTCGCCGGCTTCGACGCGGCCCATGTAGCCACGGAAGTCGTCGGCACTGGAGCCGTCCTGGCGCGCCACCCACTGCACCGGGAAGCGCAGCGCGTCGCCGCTGGCCTGCTCGACCGGCAGCGCCTCGAGCACGTCGAGAAGCGGCTCGCCCGCGTACCACGGCATGCGCTCGCTCGCGGCCACGATGTTGTCGCCCTTGAGCGCCGAGACCGGCACGAAGCGCACGTCCTCCAGACCGAGCTGGCGCGCGAGCGCGACGTAGGCGTCGCGAATCAGGTCGAACGTGGCTTCGCTGTAGTCGACCAGATCCATCTTGTTGATCGCGACGATCACGTGCTGCAGACCCAGCAGCTTGACGATCGCGCTGTGGCGCTTGGTTTGCGGCAGCAGTTGCGTGACGCCGTTCTCGACCGTCACGCGCGTGGCGTCGATCAGGATGATCGCGGCGTGCGCCGTCGAGGCGCCCGTCACCATGTTGCGCGTGTACTGCTCGTGGCCCGGCGTGTCGGCGATGATGAACTTGCGCTTGGCCGTGGCGAAGTAGCGATACGCCACGTCGATCGTGATACCCTGCTCGCGCTCGGCTTCGAGGCCGTCGGTGAGCAGCGACAGGTCGATCTCGTCGCCCACGGTGCGCTTGTTCTTCGCACGCGACAGCGCCGAGAGCTGGTCCGAGAGAACCGCCTTGCTGTCGTACAGCAGGCGGCCGATCAGCGTGCTCTTGCCGTCGTCCACGCTGCCGGCCGTGATGAAGCGCAGCACGCCGAGGTCTTCAGGTTGATGCGTCGTAACCATAATCAATGTTTCCTCTGCGTGCTCTTTAGAAATAACCTTGCTTCTTGCGCTGTTCCATCGCGGCTTCCGACGCCTGGTCGTCCATGCGCGTCGCGCCGCGTTCCGTGATTTCGGTCACGGCCGTCTCGGCGATGATCTTCTCGACGTTGTCGGCATCGCTTTCCACCGGGCACGTGCAACTGATGTCGCCCACCGTGCGGAAACGCACCTGCGCCATTTCGCTGACTTCGCCTTCCTTCATCGGCGTGAGCGGCGTGACCGGCACGAGCAGGCCATTGCGGCGCACGATCTCGCGCTGGTGCGCGTAGTAGATCGACGGCAGCTCGAGGTTTTCGCGCTCGATGTATTGCCACACATCCAGTTCCGTCCAGTTCGAGATCGGGAACACGCGCAGGTGCTCGCCCTTGTGCAGGCGCGCGTTGTAGATGCTCCAGAGCTCGGGGCGCTGCGCCTTCGGGTCCCACTGGCCGAATTCGTCGCGAAACGAGAAGATGCGCTCCTTCGCGCGGGCCTTCTCTTCGTCGCGGCGCGCACCGCCGATCATCGCCGTGTAGCCGTATTGCTCGATGGTTTCGAGCAGCGTGACGGCCTGCGCGGCGTTACGCGAATCCGTTTCGCGACGCAGGCGCACGGTGCCGCGCTTGATCGAATCTTCGACGTGGCCCACCACGAGCTCGGCGCCGATCTCGGCCGCGCGGCGATCGCGGAAGTCGATCACCTCCTCGTAGTTGTGGCCCGTGTCGATGTGCACGAGCGGGAACGGCAGCGAGGTCTTGCGGTTCGCGCCAAGGCCGAAGGCCTTGAGTGCGAGCGCCAGCACGACCACCGAATCCTTGCCGCCCGAGAACAGCAGCGCGGGCTTGCTGCATTCGGCAACGAGTTCGCGCAGGATGTGGATCGACTCGGCTTCGAGCCAGTCGAGGTGGTCCATGCGGTTGGCGGTGACGTTCAGCGGCGCATTCACAGTGGGTTCGAGCGTCGTGCTCATAGTGAGATCCTTCGGAGATTCGCGCCGCGCGGCACTGGCCGCAAGACGCTACATGCTTGCTCTACGACGGCGCGCGCTGAGGATTGCCCCCGCGCGCCAACTTTCAATTCTACTGCGCGCCCCCGGCGGCCGGCGCTGCGACAACCGGAATCGCGGAAACCGACGTGATGTGCAGCCCGCATTCCTTCGTGTCGCGCGACTCCCACCACCAGCGGCCCGCCCGGCTGTCTTCGCCCGGACGCACGGCGCGCGTACAGGGCTCGCAGCCGATGCTCGGGTAGCCGCGCGCGTGCAGCGGATTCACCGGCACGTCGAAGGCGCTCAGATACGCCCACACCTCGGCCTCGGTCCAGTCCGCGAGCGGATTGAACTTGGCAATGCCGCGCGCGTTGTCCTGCTCTTCCTCGTGCAGCTCCGCCCGCGTCACCGACTGCTCGCGGCGCTGGCCCGTGACCCATGCCGAGACGTCCGACAGCGCGCGATTGAGCGGCTCGACCTTGCGGATCTCGCAGCAGCGCTTGCGCAGATCGATGCTCTCGTAGAACGCGTTCAGGCCATGCTGCGCGACGTATTCGTCAACAGCGTCCTGTTGCGGATGGAACTGCTCGATCTCGTAGCCGTAGCGCTCGCGCACGCGCTCGATCATGCCGAGCGTTTCCGTGTGCAGACGCCCCGTGTTCAGCGAGAAGATACCGATCTTCACGCCGCGCGAGAGGATCGCGTGGGTGAGCAGCATGTCTTCAGCCGCGAGGCTGCTCGCGAGCTTCACGTTGGCGTGACGCGCGGCGATCGAATCGAGCAGCGCGTCGAGGCGCTCGATCTTCGCCTGCAAGTCCGCCGTGATTTCGTTGGCGACGGTGCTCATGCCGCGACGCCCGATTGTGCTTGCTGGGCGAGGCGACGGCGAAACAGCGGCGACGGCTCGTCGAACGCGCCCTGGTACTGCACCGTGAACTCGGTGAACGCCTTGAGCGCGTCGTTGATGTCCTTGTCGGCGCGCACCGCGAACGCATCGAAGCCGCAGCGCTCGTGAAAGCGCAGCTGGTCGCGCAGCACGTCGCCGATCGCGCGCAGCTCGCCCTTATAGCCATAGCGCTCGCGCAACAGTCGCCCGATCGAAAAGCCGCGGCCATCGCGGAACACGGGGAAGTCCACGCCGATCAGCGCGAGCTTGTCGAAGTCGCCGGCGATGTCGGCCGGTTCGCTGTCAGGCGCGAGCCACACACCGAGCTCGTCCTTGCCGCGCGAGGCGACGAGCGCATCGCGCCCGGCCTGCCACAGCGCGAGCGGCACCAGCACCTTGCCAGCGGGCAGCGCCGACACTTCCGGCAGCGCGCCGTCTTCGGCGGCACGCACGACTTGCCAGTTGTCTTCGACGATCTCGCGTTTTCTGATAATCAATGCCATTGCTTGACTCTCGTATCTCGTTGCGTGCTGCGGTTAAGCGTGGGCCGGCTGGCGCGAGGCGTACACGCGCTCCTTGAAGGGCGCGATGCCGATGCGGTCGTACGTGTCGATGAAACGCTCGCCGTCGATGCGCTGCTCGACGAACGTGTCGATCACCTTCGACACCACGTCGGGCATCTCTTCGGCCGAGAACGACGGGCCGATCACGCGGCCGAGGCGCGCGCCGTTGGCGCCGTTGCCCTGCTCGCCGCCGAGCGACACCTGGTACCACTCCGCACCGTCCTTGTCGACGCCCAGAATGCCGATGTTGCCGACGTGGTGGTGACCGCACGAGTTCATGCAGCCCGAGATGTTCAAGGACAGATCGCCCAGGTCGTAGACGTAGTCGAGATTCTCGAAACGCTCCTGGATCGCGAGCGCGATGGGGATCGACTTCGCATTCGCGAGCGAGCAGAAGTCGCCGCCCGGGCACGCGATGATGTCGGTCAGCAAGCCGATGTTCGGCGTGGCGAAACCTTGCTCCTTCGCCTTTTCCCACACCGCGTAGAGGTCGTGCTTCCTGACGTCGGCGAGGATCAGGTTCTGCTCGTGCGAGACGCGGATCTTGCCGAACGAGTATTCGTCGGCCCAGTCGGCCACGGCTTCCATCTGCGTGTCGGTGGCGTCGCCGGTCGCGACCTTGCCCGACTTGAGCGAGAGCGTCACCGACGCGTAGCCCGGCACGCGGTGCGGACGCACGTTGCGCTCGACCCAGCGCGCGAACGCGCGGTTCTCGAGCAGATGCTTTTCGTACGATGCGTCCGTGTCGGCGAGCTTCTCGTAGGCCGGCGGCACGAAATACTGCGAGACGCGGTCGAGCTCTTCCTGCGTGAGCGTCGAGGGGCCGTCCTTCAGGTGCTGCCACTCCTCTTCCACCTGCTCGGCGAACTTCGCCGGCGTGAGCGCCTTCACGAGAATCTTGATACGCGCCTTGAACATGTTGTCGCGGCGGCCATAGCGGTTGTACACGCGCAGCACGGCTTCGCAGTAGGTCAGCAGGTGCTGCCACGGCAGGTCGCGCTTGATGATCTTGCCGACGATCGGCGTGCGGCCGAGGCCGCCGCCCGCGAGAATGCTCGCGACGACTTCGCCCTTCTCGTTACGGTCGAGATAGACGCCCAGGTCGTGGATCTGCACGGCGATGCGGTCTTCCTTCGTGCCGGAGACGGCGATCTTGAACTTGCGCGGCAGCCATGCGAACTCGGGGTGGAACGTCGACCACTGGCGCAGGATCTCGGCCCACGGACGCGGATCGACGATCTCGTCGGGCGCGACGCCCGCGAACTGGTCGGCGGTGATGTTGCGGATGCAGTTGCCCGAGGTCTGGATGGCGTGCATCTGCACCGACGCGAGCTTGGCGAGAATCTCGGGCGTTTCTTCGAGCTTGATCCAGTTGTACTGGACGTTCGTGCGCGTCGAGAAGTGGCCGTAGCCGCGGTCGTGCTCGCGGGCGATGCGCCCGAGCATGCGCAACTGGTCGCTGCGCAGGTTGCCGTACGGCACCGCGATGCGGTGCATGTAGGCGTGGCGCTGGTAGTACAGGCCGTTCTGCAGGCGCAGCGGGCGAAACTCTTCTTCGCTCAATTCGCCCGAGAGGCGCCGGCGAACCTGATCGCGGTATTGCGCGACGCGCTCGTCAACGATGGTCTGGTCGTACTGATCGTATTGGTACATTCGGGGACCCCAGGGTTGTTCATTCGCGGCGTTCCGGTTACGCCGCGCGCTCCGATTTCAATTCGACCGCCTTGATCCTGGCTTCAGACCGGCGCCCTTCAGCGCACCGCTCCTTTGCTAATGACCAAAACAGATATCCATATTGGAAAACTTCGAAGAATGGTAATAAACTCGCTTTATATTTCAAACGATCTAAAAATCAGGTTGATATGCCAAGGGGTTATATATGAACCTCCACCAGTTCCGCTTCGTGCGCGAGGCCGTGCGTCAGAACTTCAATCTCACGGAAGCAGCCAAGGCCCTGTATACGAGCCAGCCAGGCGTCTCGAAGGCGATCATCGAGCTGGAGGATGAACTCGGGGTCGAAATCTTTACCCGCCACGGCAAGCGCGTGCGCTCGCTCACGGAGCCGGGGCGCATCATCCTCGCCTCGGTGGAGCGCATCCTGCAGGAAGTGGAGAGTCTGAAGCGCGTGGGCAAGGACTACGCCGCGCAGGATCAGGGCAACCTGACCATCGCCGCCACCCACACCCAGGCGCGCTACTCGCTGCCGGCGGCCATCGCCGAATTCAAGCGGCGCTTCCCGAAGGTGCACCTTTCGATTCTGCAAGGCAGCCCGACCCAGGTGGCGGAGATGGTGCTGCACGACCAGGCCGACCTCTGTATCGCCACGGAAGCCATCTCCGGCTACAAGGAATTGGTGTCGCTCCCCTGCTTCACCTGGCACCACGTGGCGGTGATGCTGCCGGACAACCCGCTGCTCGAGCGCAAGCCGCTCTCGCTCGACGATCTGGCCCAATTTCCGCTCATCACTTACGACAACGCGTTCGCGGGCCGCACGAAGATCAACGACGCGTTCCGCCTGCGCGGCCTGTCGCCCGACATCGTGCTCGAAGCCATCGACGCGGACGTGATCAAGACCTACGTGGAATTGGGCCTGGGCGTGGGCATCATGGCCGACATCGCCTTCAACGCCGAGCGCGACCGCCATCTGCGCGCGGTGCCGGTGGGCCACCTGTTCGGCAGCAACGTGACGCGCGTGGCGCTCAAACAGGGCGCGTACCTGCGCAGCTATGTCTATACGCTGGTGGAGCTGCTCTCGCCGAGCCTGAACCGCAAGCTGATCGAGCAGGCGCTCAAGGGCGAGCACGAGACCTACGAGCTTTGATTGACTGGCTGTAGCGGCGCGCGAGCGCCGGAAGAAACCCCGACGCAACACTATAAAAACGCTTCTCGCTTCATACCCTCCTGGAGACCCATCGCATGAAGCCGCAACCGCGCCCGAGTTCGTCCCTTCGTTCGTCCCTTCGTTCGTCCCTTCGTTCGTCCCTGCTTTCGTTCCTGCTCTCGCCCCTCGGTACGCTGCGGCCGCTCGCAGCAGCGGCCGCGCTTGCCGCCGCCGCGTTCGCGCCTGCCGCGCATGCCGACCTCAAGGTCGGCATCGACCTGTCGAGCACCGGCCCCGCCGCGGCCATCGGCATCACGAGCAAAAACGCCATGCTGATGTGGCCCAAGGAGATCGCGGGCCAGAAGACCGACTACATCGTGCTCGACGACGGCTCCGACCCCGGCGCGGCGGTGCGCAACATCCACAAGCTCATCAACGAGGATCACGTGGATGTGATCGTCGGGCCGAACATCACGCCGGCGGCGCTTGCCGCGCTCGACCCGGTGGCCGAAGCCAAAACGCCGATGATCACGCTGGTGGGCTCCGGCTCCGTGGTCGAGCCGCAGCAAGGCGCCCGCGTGTGGGCTTTCAAGATGGCGCAGACCGATGCCGCGATGGCCGATGTGATGACGCGCTATATGGCTGCGCACGGCGTGAAGACGGTGGGCTTCATCGGCTTTGCCGACAGCTACGGCGACAGCTGGCTCAACGAGTTCACGAAGTTCGCGAAGGAACGCAACATCCAGATCGTCGCGACCGAGCGCTTTAACCGCACCGACGCCAGCGTGACGGGCCAGATCCTCAAGCTGATGGCCGCCAAGCCCGACGCCGTGCTGGTCGCGGGCGCCGGCACGCCCAGCGTGCTGCCGCAGCGCGCGCTGGTCGAGCGCGGCTACAAGGGCGCGATCTATCAGACGCACGGCATTGCCACGCCCGAATTCATCAAGCTGGGCGGCAAGGACGTGGAGGGCACGCTGTTCCCGACACAACCCGTGGTAGTCGCGCGCACGCTGCCGGCGGACCATCCGGCGCAGAAAGCGGCGCTCGCCTTCGTCGATGCCTATGAAGCGAAATACGGGCCCGGCACGGTCACGCAGTTCGCGGGCGACGCGGCCGGCGTCTACCCGCGCCTTCAAGACGCCGTGACGCGCGCGCTCAAGACCGCGCAGCCGGGCACGGAGGCGTTCCGTGTGGCATTGCGCCGGGAGCTGGAGCACGCCCACGAGCTGGTCGTGCCCAACGGCGTGGTCAACACCAGCGAAACCGACCACGTGGGCCTCGACCAGCGCGCAAGCGTGATGGGCACGATACGCGGCGGCAAGTTCGTGTATCTCGCGCAGTAAGGTGTGGCGGGCCGGCCAGCCGATGGCGGCCGGCCTTCGCAAGCGGCGGCCATTTGAGCCTCAAGTCTTGCTCTCGCGCACCTCGCGGAACCACGCGTCGTGCGTGGCCGGGTCCACCGCGAAGTCGAAAGGCAAAGCGCCTTCGTTCGCAACGCGTGCGAACAGGATACGCACCGCGTCCGAAACGGTGGGCCCCATGTTTTCGAGCACCACCGACGCGCGCTCCTTGAGCGCCGGATCGATGTGGACCTGGACCAATGCGCTTGCGCTCATCCCCCAGCTCCTTCGCGTGATGTTCGAAGCGGCATTGAAATTCATCTGTATTACGTCAGACATGCTGTTCCTTTGAAGCAGGTTAAACACGCTTCGAGTTTCGCTGTCCGACGCGATTCGCTCAATTCATCCGAATGGCCATGCGGTCCGTGCCGCTGGTGCTTTCCAGCACATCAACCGATGCTTCGCCAGGCGCCGTTCGCCGCGCTGCTCGCCAGCACCGCTTCGATGAAGCGCAGCCCTGCCACGCCATCATCAACCGTGGTCAGCAACAGGCTCTCCGGCGGGGGCGCCATGCCCTCGTCGCGCGCACGGATCTGCGCCGCCGCATCGCGATAGAGCTGCGCGAACGCCTCCAGATAGCCCTCGGGGTGTCCCGGCGGCACGCGCGTGGCATGCCGCGCGGCCGCCCCCGTCACGCGGCCGCGCGTGAGACGCTCGGCCTCGCCGCCCTGCGGCGTGAGCCACAGCACGTTGGGCTCTTCCTGGTCGAACCTCAGCCCCGCTTTCGTGCCGTAGACCCGCAGCCGCAGCGCATTCTCCGCGCCGCTCGCCACCTGGCTCGCCCACAGCATGCCGCGCGCGCCGCTCGTATAGCGCAGCATGGCCTGAACGTGGTCGTCCACGCGCCGCCCGGGCACGAAGGTATGCACCTCGGCGGCAACGGATGCGGGCGTGAGACCGCTCACGAATGCCGCCAGCTGGTAGGCATGCGTGCCGATGTCGCCGAGACAACCCGCCGGGCCCGCCTGCGCCGGATCCGTGCGCCAGCTCGCCTGCCGGTTCGCGCCGTCGCGTTCGAGCGGTGTGGCGAGCCAGTCCTGCGCGTATTCGACCTGCACGACGCGCACCTCGCCAAGCTCGCCCGCCGCGGCAAGCTCGCGTGCGTGGCGCACGAGCGGATAGCCCGAATAGGTATGCGTGAGCGCGAACACGAGATTCGCCCGGCGCGCATGCTGCGCGAGCGCCTCGCCCTCGGCGAGCGACACCGCGAGCGGCTTGTCGCAAATCACGTGGATGCCCGCATCCATGAACGCATGCGCGACAGGGGCATGCAGATGATTGGGCGTGACGATCGCCACGGCGTCGATGCCGTCTTCGCGTGCGCCTTCCGCGCGTGCCATCTCGCGCCAGTCGGCATAGCTGCGCGCGACGCCGAGCGCCTCGGCGCTCGCCTGCGCACGCGCCGCATCGGACGACAATGCGCCCGCGACCAGCTCGAAGCAGTCGTCGAGCCGCGCCGCAATCAGGTGTACGGGGCCGATGAAGGCGCCCTCCCCGCCGCCGACCATGCCAAGCCTGAGTCTTCGTGCTGCCGTAGCCGCCATGGCTTTGCTCCTTCACGATTTGCCGGTTTCAGAGCCCGAGGACGCTCTTCAGACGCGCGGCATCGATACCGCTGCGCGCGAAATCATCGAACCCGCGCTCGGCCACACGAATGATGTGCCGCCGGATGAACTCGGCGCCCTCGCGCGCGCCGTCGTGCGGATGCTTGAGCGCGCACTCCCATTCGAGCACCGCCCAGCCCGGGTAGTCGTACTGCGCGAGCTTCGAGAAGATCGCGCCGAAATCGATCTGCCCGTCGCCGGGCGAGCGAAAGCGCCCCGCCCGCTCGACCCAGTTGCTGTAGCCGCCGTACACGCCTTGCCGGCCGCTCGGCCGGAACTCCGCGTCCTTCACGTGAAAAGCCTTGATGCGCGCGTGATAGAGATCGATGAACGCGAGGTAGTCGAGCTGCTGCAACACGAAATGGCTCGGATCGTAGAGGATGTTCGCGCGCGGATGATTCTCCACCGCCGCAAGAAAGCGCTCGAACGTCACGCCGTCGTGCAGGTCCTCGCCCGGATGCAGCTCGTAGCACACGTCGACACCCGCGGCGTCGAACGCATCGAGGATCGGCCGCCAGCGCTGCGCGAGCGCCTCGAACGCCGTCTCGACGAGCCCCGCCGGCCGCTGCGGCCACGGATACAAATACGGCCACGCGAGCGCGCCGGAAAAGGTCGCGTGCGCGCTCAGCCCCAGGTTCTTCGACGCCTTCGCCGCGAGCCTCAATTGTGCGATGGCCCACGCGGTGCGCGCCTCGCGGTTGCCGCGCACGTGCGGCGCGGCGAAGCCGTCGAAAATCGCGTCGTAGGCCGGATGCACGGCCACGAGCTGCCCTTGCAGATGCGTCGCGAGCTCGGTGATCGCGACGCCCGCGTCGTCGGCGGTCTGGCGCAGTTCGTCGCAGTAGGCGACGCTCGACGCGGCCTGCTCGAGATCGATCAGGCGCGCGTCGCAGGGCAACTGTACGCCCTTGTAGCCCAACTGCGCGGCCCAGTCGACCAGGTGCGCGAAGCTGTCGAACGGCGCCTCGTCGCCCAGGAACTGGGCGAGAAAAACCGCCGGCCCCTTGATGGTTTTCATCGCCAGTCTCTCCTCTCGTCGGCCCGGGCTCAGAACGGCGAGTCGGGAAAGTAGAACTGTTTGGCGTTCTCCTGGGTGATGAGCACCGAAGGAATGATCGTTGTAGGCGGCAGCGACTTGCCCTGCAAGCGTGCCTCGGCCGTCAGCTTGATCGCGTCGTAGATGAACTTGGGCGAGTACGACACGTCGGCCTTGATGAGCGGGTCGCCGTCCATCACGCGCTTGACCATCTCCTTCGATCCCGCACCGCCGAACACGATCTTGATGTCGCTGCGCCTGGCCTGGTCGATCGCCTTGAGCACGCCCACGGCCATGTCGTCGTCGGCAGCCCAGACCGCGTCGATATGCTTGAAGCGCGTGAGAAAGTCCTGCGTCGTGCGGAACGCGTCGTCGCGGTTCCAGTTCGCGTACTTCGCGTCGAGGATCTTCATGCCGGGGTCGTTCTTGAGCACCGACGTGAAGGCCGTCCAACGTTCGTTATCGAGCGTCGTGGGGATGCCGCGCAGCGCGACGATGTCACCCTTGCCGTTCAACTGCTTCGCGAGATATTCGGCGGGAATCTTGCCGAACGCGGTGTTGTCGCCGGCCACGTAGGCGTCCTGCGCGCTCTTGTCCGTGAGGCCGCGGTCGACCACCGTCACGTAGACGCCCTTCTTCTTCACCTGCGCCACCGGCTGCGTGAGCGACGCCGACTCATACGGGAAGATCACGAGCGCATTGATCTTGTTGACGGTCACGAGGTCCTGCAGCTGGTTGGCCTGATCGGGCGCGTTCGCAGCCGTCTTGACGATGACCTTCAGGTCCGGATGCGCCTTCTCGAGATCTTTCTTCGCTTCATTCGCCCACCAGACGATGCCGCCCGTGAAGCCGTGATCGGCAGTGGGAATCGCCACGCCCAGCGTCACTTTCTCCTGCGCCTGCGCGCTCGCGGCGCCCAATGTCGCCGCCACGCCGAGCGCCAGCGCGCCCGCCCCGCAGAACCTGCGAATCGCCTTGTTCATGTTGCCGTCTCCTCGTATGCGCTCACGCGAGCGTCCGTGTGAAAGTGCTGCTTGCTCCTGCCGTTCAGGCACCAACTTGCCGACGATCCGGCAATTGCTTCGAAATCCGGATTAACCGGCATTACCGCCTGCCGCGCTGCAAGAACGCCACGGCGATGATCGCCACGCCCTGCACCGCCGCATTGAGATACACGCTGATGATGCTGGTGAGATTGAGGATGTTCGCGATGACCGAGAGCAGCACCGCGCCCACCACGGTGCCCGCCACGCGCCCTTCGCCGCCCTTGAGCGCGGTGCCGCCCACCACCACGGCGGCGATGGCTTCGAGCTCCCACAGCAAACCGGTCGTCGGCGTGGCGGAGCCTAAGCGCGGCACATAGAGCACAGTCGCCACGCCCACGCACAGGCCAACGAGCACGTAAGTCGCGCACTTCACGCGATCGACGCGAATCGCCGCGTAGCGCGCCACCTGCTCGTTCGAGCCGATCGCCTGCACATGGCGCCCGAACGCCGTGCGGTTGAGAATGAGCGCGCCGCCCACCGCCGTGAGCACGAACACCCACACGGGCACCGGCACGCCAAAGAGGCTCGCGTAATAGACGGGGCCGTAGAGATCGGCCAGATTGTTCTGCAGCGTGAGCGCGCCGCCGTCGGCAAGCCACGTGAGAACTGAGCGGAAGATGCCAAGCGTGCCGAGCGTGACGATGAACGGCTCGATGCGTCCGCGCGTAATCAGCAAGCCGTGAGCGAGCCCGAACAGCGCGCCGAGCGCGAGCGCAATCGCCATGCCGATCGCCACGATCGCCACCGGCGGGAAGGCATGGCCGCCCACGCCCGCCGCGAGCGCGTTCATCGTCCAGATCATGACGCCGGCGATGAGCGCGGCCATCGAGCCCACGGAAAGATCGATGCCGCCCGAGATGATCACGAACGTCATGCCCACCGAAATGATGCCGATGAACGAGGTGCGCGTGAGCACGTTGAGCAGGTTGTCGACGGTGGCGAAGTCGCGGTTGAGCAGCGTGCCGAGCACGCACAGCGCGATCAGGCCGATGAGCGGGCCCACGCCCGCGAGCCGGTGCGCAAGCGCGGCGAGACGCCGTGCGCGCCCATGCGGGTGCGCCGCTTCAGTGGGTGCCGGTTGCATGAGCGATGAGCTCCTCTTCGTTCAGTTGCGCCTCCGGGAGCGTGGCGACGAGCCGGCCCGCGCGCATCACGGCCACGCGGTGCGCGAGGCCGATCAATTCGATGAGCTCGGACGAGATCACGATCACCGCGCGCCCCGAGGCCGCGAGCCGCTGGATCAGGAAATAGATGTCGCGTTTCGCTCCGATATCGACGCCGCGCGTGGGCTCGTCGAGCACGATCACGCGCGGGTCGGGCTGCAGGAACTTGGCGAGCGCGAGCTTCTGCTGGTTGCCGCCGGAGAGCATGCGCGCGCGGCTCGCGAGGTCGCCGGTGCGGATGCCGAATTCGCGCACGGCCGCTTCCAGCGCGCGCCTGCCCGCCTTGAGGTCGAGCAGCGGCCGGCCGTAGCGCTCGAGCGTCATCAGCGTGAGGTTGTCCTGCAGGCTCAGGTCCAGATGCAGGCCGCGCCCCTTGCGGTCCTCGCTCAGATACGTGAGGCCGTGGCGCACGGCGTCGCGCGGATGCCGCAGCAGCACCTCGCGTGCGTCGATCTCGATCGTCCCCGCGCGCCTCGCGCGCAGGCCCACGACCGCCTCGAACGCCTCGCTGCGCCCCGCGCCCACGAGTCCCGCGAAGCCGAGAATCTCGCCCGCGCGCACCTCGAAGCTCAGGTCCTCGACCCAGCCCGGCACGCACAGGCCGCTCACGCGCAGCGCAACGCGAGCGTCGGCGGGCGCCGGCGTCTTCTCCGGGAACATGTCGGAAAGCTCGCGCCCCACCATCAGGTTCGCCATCTGCTGGCGCGCGAGCCCCGCCGTCGCGCTCGCCGCAACGAAGCGGCCGTCGCGCATCACGATCACGTCGTCGGTGATGCGCTCGACTTCGTCGAGCTTGTGCGAGATGTAGACGATCGTCGTGCCGTCGGCGCGCAGCTTCGTCATCAGCGTAAAGAGGCGCGCGGTTTCGGCGGGCGTGAGCGTCGCGGTGGGCTCGTCCATGATCAGCAACCGCGCATGCCGCGACAGCGCCTTCGCGATCTCCACGAGCTGCTTTTCCGCGACGATCAACTCGCGCACCGGCGTGTCCGGGCTGCGCGCGAGCCCCACCTGCGCGAGCAGTGCGCGCGCCTCGCGGCGCATCGCGGTGTCGTCGACGAATGGGCCACGCTTTTTCTCGTGGCCAAGAAAGATGTTCTGCGCGATCGTCAGATGCTCCGCGAGATTGAACTCCTGATGGATCAGCACGATGCCCGCGGCCTCGGCCTCGCGCGAGCCTTCGAAGCTGCACGCGCGCCCGTCCACGAGCATCTCGCCCGCGCTCGCACGCTCGTAGCCCGCGAGGATCTTCATGAGCGTGGACTTGCCCGCGCCGTTCTCGCCGAGCAGCCCGTGGATGCGCCCCGGCGCGAGCTCGAAGGTGACGCCGTGCAGCACGCGCACGGGTCCAAAGTCCTTGCGGATATCGGTAAATCGCACGGCGACGCTCATGGCCGGCCGCTCCTCCTCGGGTTTGGTCCTTGCGCGCCGCGCAGTCCGTACAGCCCGCGCGCGGCGCGCATCGATCGATCAACGTCCAACCGCTCTCAAGCGCCAACTCAGCGCCAACCAGGCGCTACCCCATCGCCCCCTGCTCAGCCGCTTTGCCGGATCACCAGCCGATGCGGCAGCAGCACGCCCGGCACGTTCGCCTGCGGATCGGCGAGGCGCCGCAGCAGCAGGCGCGCGGCGGTCTCGCCGAGCTCGCGCATCGGCTGCGCGATGGTCGTGAGCGGCGGATCCACCTGCGCCGCGAGCGCGATGTCGTCGAAGCCCACCACGGCGACGTCGTCGGGCACGCACCAGCCCACGCCGCGCAAGCCGTTCACCACGCCCACCGCGAGCGTGTCCGAGACCGCGAAGATGGCGTCGGGCGCCACGTCGCGGCGCAGGCGCATCAGCGCGGCGGCGGCCTGCGCGCCGGCCTCGTAGTCGAGGCAATTCACGTTCACGCGCCACGCGTCGCGCGCCTCGATGCCGGCTTCGGCGAGCGCGGCCAGATAGCCGTCGCGGCGCTGCTGCGCGTAGAGGTAGTGGTCGTCGGAATTGATGAGCGCGATGCGGCGGCGCCCGCCTGCGATCAGATGCCGCACCGCATCGCGCGCCGCCCGAAAGTTGTCGATGCCGACATACGGCACGCCCACGGCCGGATCGAACTCGCAGCAGGCGACCCACGGCAGCGCTGTCGATTCGTCGGCCATCATCTGATTGGCCTGCTGGATCGTGGCCGGGTCCAGACAGATCGCACCGTCCGCGCGATGGCGGCGCAGCAGGTCGAAGTAGCTGCGTTCGCGGCCCGCATCCGCGCCCGTGTCGCACAGCAGCATGAAATAGCCGTGCTGGCGCGCGACGCTGTCGATGCCGCGCACGATCTCGGCGTAGAACGGGTTGCCGAAGTCCGGCACCATCGTCAGCAGCAGACGGCTTTCCGCCGTGCGCAGGTTGCGCGCCAGCTCGTTGACGCGATAGCCGCTCGCCTCGACCTCGGCCAGCACGCGCTCGCGGGTGGCGGGCCGCACGTTGGCGTGGCCGTTGAGCACGCGCGAGACGGTTGCAACCGAGACGCCCGCGCGCCGGGCCACCGCCGCGATCGAGCCGCCGCGCGCCGGGCCCTCGCGGCCTGCGCCGTCGAGACGACCGAGACCGTTGACGCCACCCGCGCCACCTTCGTCGGCTTCGGGCGGGCGTGCGGATGCGGGTTGCGGCTGAGCGGGCATGCCATGTCGCCGGTCAAAAATGTAATCGATTACATTTTTGGTTCGGATTTCGCCAAACTTCAAGGCGGGCGTAGCCAGGACAAATACTGATCTGCTCGCGCATTTCCGCCGCCGGCGGCACGGCGCGGCGCGAAAACCCTTTGGTACAATCTCGCGGTTGCCTGGCACCGTTTTTCAGCGCCACGTTCACCGCGCGTCCGGGGCCGGCCATCTGCACAGAACCCGAACCATAACGCCGAGTCACCATGAACATCGAACAAGCGCGTTTCAACATGATCGAACAGCAGATTCGCCCCTGGGAAGTCCTCGACCAGGATGTGCTGAACCTGCTCTCGATCGTCAAGCGAGAGCATTACGTCCCCGCGGCCTATGTCGATCTCGCTTTCGCCGACCTCGAGGTGCCGCTGCCCAACGACCAGCACATGCTGGCGCCGCGCGTCGAAGCGCGCGTGCTGCAGGAGCTCGCGGTCAAGAAGCACGAGAGCGTGCTGGAGATCGGCGCGGGTTCGGGCTACATGGCGGCGCTGCTCGCGCATCGTGCGCAGAAGGTGCTGACGGTGGAAATCGACACGGAGCTCGTCGACTTCGCGCGCGCCAACTTCGTGAAGAACGGCGTGCTGAACGCCGAAGTCGTGCAGGGCGACGGCTCGCGCGGCTGGGCCGCGAATGCGCCCTACGATGTGATCTGCGTCTCGGGCGGCCTGCCCGTGGTGCCGCAGGAGCTGCTCGAGCAATTGAAGGTGGGTGGGCGTCTGGCCGCTTTCGTGGGCGGCGCGCCGGTCATGGAAGCGCAGATCATCACGCGCATGGACGAAAAGCAGTACCGCATCGCGAGCGTGTTCGAAACGTATGTCGAGGCGCTCGAAAACGCAGTGCAGCCATCGCGCTTCAGGTTCTAAGGCATATACTTTTCGTACCGGGCCGCGCAAGCGGCTCGTTCTTTTTCAACGACCGAGTCTCACATGCAGAATCTGACCGCCCCCGCCCTCGCCGAATGGCTCGCCGACACCTCGCGCGAGGCCCCCGTGCTCCTCGACGTGCGCGAGCCGTGGGAGATCCAGACCGCCAATATCGCCGGCAGCGTCTCGATCCCGATGGCGCAGATCCCCGCACGCAGCGAGGAGCTCGACGACGAGGCGCAGATCGTCTGTGTCTGCCACCATGGCGCGCGCAGCGCCCAGGTCGCGATGTTCCTCGAATCGCGCGGCTTCACGAAGGTGTTCAACCTGCAGGGCGGCATCGACGCCTGGTCGCGCCAGGTCGATCCGAAGGTGCCGACGTATTGACAAGCGGCGTAGCGGCAAGCAATTGATCATGAAGGGCGCGGTGCACACCGCGCCCTCAGACTGCTGACCAACCCCACGTTTTTCGGAGCGTGGGGTTTTGTTTTTCAGGCGAAGGCGATCGAGGTCAGTTTTGAGTCGGTTCGCCCAACGATGCCCATCAGAAGCACGCCAAGCCATTGCAGCAAGGCATGAAGGCGCCAGTGGCCGCATAAGCGCGCCCTCAGGCGCGCCAGCAGCAGCGCGATCTTCTTGATGTTCTGCGCGGCCGCTGCCAGCAGGCACTGCTCCGCGACCTTGCGCAGCCCGCGCATGCGCGCGTAGCGATGCCCGTGCAACTGCTTGGCATCCGCGAAACTGCGCTCCACCGTTTCCTTGCGCCGCGCGTAAATCCGTTTGCCCCACTCGCTCAGGCGCCGTAACTCCACACGCTCCTTCGCCCGCTCCCACACGTGGCGCGTCACCACCTTCACCGCATTGGCGCTGTTTGTGCACTTCTCTCGCACCGTGCAGCGCAGGCAGATCTCAGGGTTCGATTTGTACTCCCGATAGCCCCCACGATTGGTCGTGCTGTACAGCAGCGCCTGACCCTGCGGGCAGAGGTACTCGTTGCGGTACGCGTTGTACCGGTACTCGCGCTTGTAGAACATCCCGGGCTTGTGGTTCGGCGTGCGGTAACCCATCACCCCGGCAATGTTGCGATCCTCCAGCCCCTGACACACCGCCGGCGTGAAGTACCCCGCGCCCAGTCCCACCGCCTGGACCTCGAACCCGAAGCGCTTGCGCTGCCGGTCCAGCCGCGCCAGATACGGCTGGCTGTCGTGTACCGAGCCGGGCGTCACATGTGTATCGGTGATGATCGCGTGCTTCGCATCCACCGTGCGGTGGTCCAGATAGAAGAAGCCCCGGGGCTTGTCGTCTCGCACCATATAGCCGCTGTCCGGATCGGTGCGGCTGAGCTTGATCTCTCTGGTGTGCGCCGGCGCGCTGCCATTACCACCGTCCTGGTCGTCGTCCCGTTTGAACGGCTTCTTGCCGTGCGCAACACGGTCCGCGTCCACTGCCGCATCCAGTCCGGCCAGATACGCCGACGGCGTCTGCTGAACCTGCACCGGATCGAGCTTGTTGCGGTTGGCGTTCGCCTTCAGGTGCGTGCTGTCGGTGTAGAGCACGCGGCCCTCGACCATGCCGTGGCCGATCGCCTGGCGTACGATCTCATCGAAGATCTCCTGGTACACCGTGGTGTCGGTAAAGCGCCGCCGCCGGTTCTGCGAGAAGGTCGAGGCATCGGGCACCTTGTCGGTGAGCCGGAACCGGGCGAACCAGCGGTAAGCCACGTTGACCTACACCTCGCGCATGAGCTGGCGCTCGCTGCGCACGCCGAACAGGTAGCCGATGAACAGCAGCTTGAACATGACCACCGGATCCAGCGCCGGGCGGCCGTTGTCCGCGCAGTACAGGTGCGCGACCTTCTCGCGGATGAACTCGAAATCCACCGCGGCTTCGATCTTGCGCAGCAGGTGGTCCTTCGGCACGAGTTCCTCGAGCGTGACCATCTCGAGTGAAGTTGCCCCGCAAAAACGGACACCTATGCTTTTGATCAGGAGGTGTCGAAATGGGCAGGCATCGTACCCCATACCCGGCGGAATTCCGGGCCCACATGGTCGAGCTGGTGAAGGCCGGACGTACGCCTGAGGAGCTGGCGCGCGAGTTCGAGCCGACCGAACAGACCATCAACAACTGGGTCGCGCGGGCGGGCGTCTCTCATGGCGCCCTGCGCAATCTTGAGCGCACGGGGCTCGTTATCGTCGAGGTCCTGTTGCGCGTAGCGAGCACACTTGGGGGGTCCAGCAGCTCGAACCGGTATTTGTCGTCCGCCCGGACAGTGTTGAACAGATGGAAGCCGCCGCCCATTCGCGCCACCGCGCCAGCCGCAAAGAGGATGGTGCATGAAGAAACTTACCGTCATGTACGCCGGCTGGGGAGAACGTTTCGCGCTGGCGCAACTGCGCCGACGATGGCCGCGATCTGCTGTTCCAGTACACCCCAGAGGCATTGGCCTGCGGGATCGATCTTTCGCCCTGCCACCTTCAGCCCTCGCGTGAGAATCGAATTCCCTTGATTTGTACGGAAAAAATCCGTACATTAGTGACGTTCGCTTATCAAGGGAGGCCATTGTGCTACCAACCAATTCGCACGAATCCGTCAAGGCAGCAAAAGTCGCGCGTACAGGTCGGCTTGACGCGCGTCTGACTGGGGAGCAAAAGGAACTGCTCGAGAAAGCGGCGGCCTTGAAGGGCCGGACCGTGACGGCGTTTGTTCTGGCCAGCGCAGAAGAGGCGGCGCTCAGGACGATCAGGGAGCATGAAATGGTCCGTCTTTCTGAGCGCGACCGTGAAGCGTTTGTCGACGCTTTGTTGAATCCGGGTAAGCCGTCGGAGCGCCTGCGTGCCGCTGCCGCTGCCTACGTCAAAGAAATGGGCGTGTCTTGAGAGCGAGCGAATATCGGATCGATCCACTTGGCAGAGACCATGGGCGAGACGCATTTGAAAGCGGAATCGAGGAACTTGACCGGTATCTTCGTCGGCAGGCGAGCCAGGAGGCACGCCGTCATGTTGCGATGTCGTTTGTGTTGACCGAACCGCCAGAATCTCAAGTTATCGGCTACTACACGCTGTCTTCAGCCAGTGTCGATCATGACGCATGGCCGCCTGAGCTCGCCAGGCGGCTGCCGCGCTATCCGCAAATGCCAGTTACGTTGCTCGGCCGCCTGGCCGTTGATGCGAATCATCAAGGCGGTGGGCACGGCAAGCGACTGCTCATGGATGCGCTGTATCGCAGTTGGCAAGCTTCGCAACAGATTGCGTCCATGGCGGTAATCGTCGACGCGATCGACGAGAGAGCCTGCGCATTTTACCAAGCCTTCGATTTCCTCGTTTTTCCGGATCAGGACTTGCGCCTCTTTCTGCCAATGGCGACGATCGCGCAGCTGTTTTGACAGGTGCCGCCGCTGGTAGACAGCGACAACTGATCTCTCGGCGATTGCGCATACGACCGATCTGCAAGCCTTTGATCTATCGGTACTTTTCCGAGGAAACGCTAGAAAATGCACGGAAAGTACGAATTCCCCAGATCCGATGCGCTGCACTAAATGGTGACTTGAACGAGAGACTTGAAATATTCAGGCAACGTCCGGAAGCGAAACATATCGAGGCCGCTGTCTTCCTCAACGAGTTCCGACGGGCCTGCGAATCCCTACCCCCAAGTTTTTAACGTTTCCCTTCATGTCAGGCAAACCCGGGAGGAAATTTGCTTCAGAACGATTCTTGAATACCTTCGATAGAGGTTTGTGTCCGCACAGTCCCCGGTGTCATCCCGAAGCGTGCTTTAAATGCGCGATGGAAGTGTGCAGAGGCGGCAAAACCGCAACGGTAGCTAATCCATTCAACGCTGCGCTGCGTGTGTAGCGGTTCACGCAACATTGATAGTGCTTTTGCCAACCGCTCCTCCATGAGCCAGGAGGAAAACGTTTCGCCCGCCTCTGCGAACCGGTTTTGTACCGTGCGACTGGTGCAGTGAAATGCATCGGCGATTGTAGCTGGTGACAGACCGGGTTCCGCAAGTCGTGCACATGCATAGTTCTTGAGATGATCAAGAGCGGTCTCCGGTTTCCGTTGTTCGCGAACGCATTGGCTGACGTCCTGAACAAGGGCAGGAACAAGAGTCTCAAGGGAACGAGCTAGGGCAGCTACCACCAACGGAGTCTGCATGTACATCGCTTGAGCCAGAAGTCTGAATTGTTCAGCGATCAGCCGGCCAAGTGCCGAATCTGTTAGTGCACCATTCGCAGCGCAGAAATTCGGCCTGGAACCAAACATCTCTCGCGGCAAGCGCACGGAATGCAGCGTCATCGGGCGCCGTTCGGGGAAGTGCACAGTGAATCCTGCGGCATTGTCGAGCAATCTTGGGGTGCCTCGCGGTACGAGGAGCCCTCCCAAGTGATCCTCCGCCTGATAATCGCTGCTCTCGCAATAGTTGATGAACACGCTGTCATCCGGGGTTTTGCGCATAGCCTTCGCATGGCGGCTGGCTCGATGACCCGGAGCTATGATTCGGCCGATTTTGGCATCGCCGAATGCCGGGGCCTCGAAACTCCCCTCAAAAGCGAGGTCGCCTGGTAGCTCGGGGTCGATTCCGACATAGACCTCGCAGATCGCTTCTCGCCAAAAGGCGAATCGCTCGATCACAGGAATTCCCGCGGTCGAGGCACGAAGCCGAGATGCTTCTGTACCGGTCATGGATTTTCGTCCTCAGTCACTACAGCGCTAGTTTTGCGCCTCTTATGATGCTGCTCAAAGGCCACTTTCAACATCGGGGACAACGCTCATGTACGCTAACCGGCCCAATCTTGTTTTCGTGCACGGTTTTTGGCACGACTCCGGAACCTGGAGTCAAGTATTACCCGGCCTCTCGGGGAAGGGTTTCGACGTTCACGCTCTGGACCTGCCAGGTGCCGGTAAGAACGCTGAGTTGCCAGCATCGTACTTCCGGCGACCGCTCGACGCGGCAGCCTTTGCTACCGAACCGTCGCCCAATGCCACCGTCACTCAGGATGAACGCACGAGCGCGGTTGTTAAGGTCATCAAGTCGCTAAATCGACCGACGATCCTGGTTGGGCATTCGATGGGCGGTGCAACGATTTCAGATGTGGCGGAAGCGGTGCCGGAGTTGTTGGCCGCTGTTGTTTACCTCACGGCTTTTCTGCTGCCGCCGGGTATGCCGCCGCTAGCTATGATCGAACATGAGACGATGGCCAGCGCCATGGTGCCGTCATTGTTCCTTGCCGATCCCGCTGTTGTGGGTGCGCTAAGGCTGGATCCTCACGCGGAAGATCCAGCCTACCAGGCCAAACTCAAGGTGGCCTTCTATGCCGACGTTGCAGAAGCGGAGGTTGCGCCCGTGATAACACGCCTCCATTGTGATGAGCCGATCACGACTGTGCTGCGTCCCTCGGCAGTGACTGCCGAGCGGTTCGGGACAGTAAAACGTCATTACATTCGCTGTGTGAACGACCAAGCGATCCCCGTCACGGGGCAGGACTATATGATCTCGGCCATAGACCATGCTATGGGCAATCGGACCCAACAGCATACCCTGATGTCCAGTCACTCGCCGTTCTATTCGAGGCCTACTGAACTAATCAACTTACTCGCTGACATAGCCGAGCACGTTCGGCTGGATTGATCTGCGCGACCTTCGTGGGCCGAGCGCTAATTTTTCCCGTCATGTCAATGACTTGCTCCACGACGGTGGTCGCACGAGGGCGCTGGATCGCCAGGACGTGCGACTGACGGCTTGATACTGCTCCGAGCAGCTTTGGGGGGCCCGTCGTGTAGTTTGGGGCTGGCCAGCTCGTTGCCGCACGGAGTCTCGTCAGCGGCAGGTGGTATTGGGGCTTCGTGAGCGCGGGCTTTTGGGCGTCCGGCTGGTTGGCCGTCTCGTTTGATGTTGTAACGCCGTGCACACCACGTATTTTGGGGGCAAACGGGCGCAGCTCAAAGAAGGCATATTTCCGAGGTCAGACAACCGCATCCGGAGATCCCTGCTTCTCGTGCCCAAGGCATCACGCTGACGCGGTTGATGCACCGTCTCGACGATGCGTCACCGTTCGAGCAGCGTCTGCAGATTGCGGAGTTGGAGTATGTTACTTCGTCCTGCGCAGCAGCGCTGGTGATGGCCGAAAATTACGTGGAAATATCGGCCGCCTGAATTGTTTCGGCGTTCATCTTTGCAAAGCCAGTCTGTAGAAGAGATCTATAAATTTCGTATATCTAATTATATTTTATCACCCTACCATATAGGGAGGAGACCATGCAACAAAGCCATGCCCTTCATGATACCGGCTACGAGCGCAAGACGCTCGTCCTGCTTGCTCTAGGATTCGGACTGGTCGGGCTCGACCGCTGGATCATCGCCCCGCTGTTTCCGCACATGATGAAGGACCTGGGCCTCGACTATCAGCAGCTCGGATCGCTCATCGGAATCCTGAGTCTCGCGTGGGGCACCTGTTCGATCACGATGGGCCGACTGTCCGACCGGATCGGTCGCCGCAAGATCATGATCGCGGCGATGATTATGTTTTCGCTTCTATCCAGCTTTTCCGGTTTCGCGAGCGGCTTTGCGAGCCTTCTCTTTCTCCGCGCCGTGATGGGCATTGCCGAGGGTGCATTCACGCCGGCGAGCGTGGCCGCGGTCGGCGAAGCGTCGCTGCCGTCCCGGCGTGGCTTCAACCAGGGCCTGCAACTTAGCATGTTTGCGTTAATGGGGCTTGGCTTCGCGCCAATCATCGCGACACAACTCCTGAAGGTGCTGCCGTCGTGGCACTGGGTGTTCGCGGTTTCCGCCATTCCTGGCCTCATCGTCGCCGCGCTGATCGCGACAATGCTGCGCGATCATCCTCGCAGCGAACTCGACGCCAGAGCCATCGCGCCGGCCTCATCGGCCAAGCCGCGTTGGAGCATGCTGTTCCGCAGCCGTAATGTCGTTCTCGCGATGCTCGCAACGCTTTGCGCGATGGCAGGAATTTTCGTGATCGGTGCCATGGTGCCGAACTATCTCGTCGATTACCTACATCTCGACACCGAGCACATGGGTTTTGTTGTCTCGGCGATCGGTCTTGGCGGCTTCTTTGGAGAATTCGGGCTCGCGGGTGTGTCCGACTTCGCTGGACGCCGAGCCACGGCGGTCGTCTCGTTCGTCGGCGCGGCCGTCTCGCTTTACGTGTTCGCACGCATCGGTGCTCATCCCTGGGCTCTCTTCCTCGCACTTTTCGTCGTCTCGTTCTTTGCACTTGGCCTCCTCGGACTGTTCACCGGCCCTATCGCGACCGAAGCCGCACCGCAGGGCCTCGTCGCGTCGGCAATCGGCATTACGTCCGGTACCGGCGAAATTTTTGGTGGCGGCATTGCGCCGGCGATCGCCGGGTTCATCGCGCAGCATTACGGCATCCAATTTACGCTCCAGTTCGCCCTCGTCGGCCTCGCTTGTGGCGCGTTCGTGTCGCTCGCGCTGGCGGAAACGGCCCCCCGCCTGCTCGCCCGTCGCGAAACCGCTGTCGCAGTCCAGTAACCCTGCAGCACACCCATCGATCGGCAAGCGCTGCCGAATGGCAGCACTTATCAAATCAATTCATATAAAAAGTAATCCTAATTTTTTGTCGAAATAGAAAAGGTACAGGAGATAGATCATGAGATATCGTGTCATGTACGGCGCGGCGCTCGTCGCGCTCTGGGCGGCATCGGCGCATGCCGAAGGCGGCCCGGCCAGCGACGGTGTCACCCTCTACGGCCTGATTGACGCCGGGGTATCTTATGTCAGCAACGAGGGCGGGCACGCCAACCTGAAATTCGACGATGGTATCTACACACCCAACCTTCTTGGATTCAAGGGATCTGAGGATCTGGGTGGAGGGCTGCACGCCGTGTTCGACCTCGTCGACCAGTTCGCACTCGGGACGGGCTCGATCATCGCGGGCCAGGGGCTGTTTGGGCGCAACGCCTATGTCGGACTCGTCAGCGACCGGTACGGCTCCGTCACGCTCGGCAACCAGTATGATTTCATGACCGACTCATTGTTTGGTGACCGTGACGATGCGGCGCTTCTCGTCGGTGGCCTGTACAACTTCCGCGCGGGGCCGTTCGCGAAGATTGGCATCCCGTCCAATCCGCCTTTCGCTCCGCAGTTCGACTGGGACCGCATGGCGGGCGCGACTGTCGCGAGCGCGATCAAATATGCGTCGCCATCCATCGATGGCTTCAAGTTCGGCGCGCTGTACGGCTTCGGAGGCGTGCCGGGCTCGCTTGGCAGCGGTAATTCTGTCAGCTTCGGCCTGAACTATGATCGCGGTCCGTTCGGTGCCGGCGCCGCCTATACCGAGGTCAAATACCCGGGTGCCGGCTCGCCACAAGTCGGGATCCGCAATTGGGGCATCGGCGCCCATTATGCATTCGGCAATGTCATCGCAACCGCGCTCGTCACGACCGTACGAAACACGCTGAACGGCAGTGCGATCGCGGAAGGCGAAACTGGGTTGTCCTGGCGCTTCCGACCGGACTGGCAACTTGGCGCCGACTATATGTACATGAAGGGCAACGCCTATCTGAACGACAGCCACGCGCACCAGATCACGGCGGTACTCGATCACTCGTTGTCGAAACGGACCAGTGTTTATGCGGAGGCGGTGTACCAGCGCGCGAACGAAGGCGCTCAGGCGCTCATTAGCGGCGTGTTGGATCCGAACGGCACTTCGAGCGGTCCGAGTCAGTTCGTTGCTCGCATAGGGGTGCAGACTCACTTCTGAGCGCTCCCGCGCCAAACTGACAACTGCGATTGACTCGCGAATATCTGGCAAAAGGGGAAAACCTGAGAGTCGTGGCAGCTGGACGTGGCATTCGCGTGATAAGTTCGCGATGAACTCAACATACGGAATCGAATCAGGTTCGATCCCGTGTCTATGGATGAGGAAATATCAATGGCAAACATAGCAATGCTAATTGATGGAAAATCGGCATACGCTCGGACTGGCGCAACGTTCGGACGGGCCAATCCGCTGGACGGGACAGTTGCTACGGTGGCGCCGGCAGCGACAGCCGACGACGCACGTGCAGCCGTCGATGCCGCTGCTGCGGCATTCAGTGATTGGTCGCAACGCGGCCCCGGCGAGCGCCGCGCGTGTCTGATGCAGGCGGCTCGTGCTCTCGAGGCGCGCGGCAAGGATATCGCAGCGGCAATGGCTGCTGAGACGGGCGCATCAGCTGTTTGGGCGGAATTCAACGTGAACCTTGGGGCCGCCATGCTCCTTGAGGCTGCGGCGCTGACGACGCAGATCAATGGTGAACTCATTCCATCTGAAATTCCAGGCAATGTCGCGATGGCAGTGAGGAAACCGGCGGGCGTCGTACTCGGGATCGCTCCGTGGAATGCGCCAGTTATCCTCGGCGTGCGCGCTGTCGCGGTGCCGCTCGCGTGCGGCAATACCGTCGTGTTGAAGGGGAGTGAGCTTTGTCCGGCTACCCATGGTCTGATCATTCAGGCGCTTCAGGAAGCGGGACTCCCGAAAGGTGTCGTCAACTTCGTAACGAATGCGCCGCAGGATGCGGCGACCGTAGTCGAAGCGATGATCGCGCATCCAGCGGTTAAACGTGTCAACTTTACAGGGTCCACCAGTGTCGGGCGAATTATTGCCAGTACCTGCGCGAAGTACCTGAAACCCTCGGTGCTGGAACTCGGCGGTAAAGCCCCATTGCTGATATTGGACGACGCGGATCTCGGCGCCGCGGTGGATGCGGCCGCGTTCGGTGCGTTCGCCAACTCCGGGCAGATCTGCATGTCGACCGAGCGCATCGTTGTCGATCGACACGTCGCGGATGTTTTCGTCGACAGGCTGGCAGCGAAAGCGAAGACGTTACCACTTGGTGACCCCCGCCACGGCCCCACCGTGCTCGGCTCCGTTGTCGACATGTCGACGGTCCGTCGCTGCAACGAGTTTATCGACGACGCCCTTGAAAAAGGCGCCAGGATCGTCTGCGGTGGCAAGTCCGGGACAACGTTGATGCCCGCTACCTTGATCGACCATGTGACGCCGGGAATGCGAATTTATTCCGAGGAAACATTTGGTCCATTGAAGGCGATCGTGCGCGTGAATGGCGAAGAGGAAGCAGTAGCCTGTGCCAACGACAACGCATATGGGCTTTCTGCTGCGGTATTCACGCGCGATGTGGCACGTGGTTGGCGAGTCGCGCAGCGCATTGAGTCGGGAATCTGTCATATCAACGGGCCGACCGTTCACGACGAAGCACAGATGCCGTTCGGCGGTGTGAAGGGCAGCGGATGGGGACGGTTTGGAGGGCGGGCCGGTATCGAGGCTTTTTCAGAACTGCGTTGGTTGACTGTCCAGACCGCGGAACGGCACTATCCGTTTTGATTGTCTTTCGGAACCAGGCGCCCATTTGTGAGATGTTGGCCCGTCCAAGGCTATTAGCAATCCTGTTATGACCGTGCCCTCGAAAAATGAATCCCTTGCTGCAGTTTGCGCTCTCGGGTGAATTCGTACTTTCCGTGCATTTTGTGGCTCGACGGGCTCATCAAGAACACGTCGTCGAACGTGCAACCTGACACGGTTCACGGCGACAACCATTCTGGGCGGCCTTTTTTAGCGCGCTGCTTGAGGTAGTCCAGAGTTTCCACGTGTGTTCCGTTCGG
>DATEJU010000477.1:0-5610 GCA_035277805.1 Paraburkholderia sp.
GACGAGCGCGTCGCGCTGTGCGCGCATGAACGCGACCGGGCCGCAGACGTAGTAGTCGGCATCCGGCAGGATCGCGTCGGCGGCAATGCGCTCGAGCTCGACGCGGCCTTCGAAGTCGTAGTCGATGCCCACGCGGTCTTCAGCGCCCACCTCTTCGTAGAACACGGCGAGCTTCATGTTCGGATGCTCGGCGGCGCTACGGCGCATCCACTCGCCGAACGCATGCACGCTGCGGTTACGGCAGGCGTGCACGAAGGTCACCTTGCGCTCGCTGCGCTCGGCCAGCAGCGTGGCGAGCATCGACGCCATCGGCGTGACGCCCACGCCGCCGCTCATCAGCACGACCGGCGTGGTCTTCTTGCGATCGAGCTTGAATTCGCCCATCGGCGCGCTCACGTGCACGACCGCGCTTTCTTCCACGCCGTCGTGCATCAGGTTCGAGACGTGGCCCGGCGCCACTTCGCCGCGCCCGTCTTCGCGCTTGACCGAGATGCGCAGCCAGCGGCCGTGCGGCGCGTCGGAGAGGCTGTACTGGCGCGGCTGGTCGACACCGAGCTGGTCCACATAGCGCGTCACGCTCACGTACTGGCCCGGCTCGAAGCCGCCGGCCGGCGCGCCGTCGGCGGGCGCGAGGTAGAACGAGGTGATTTCGTCGCTTTCGATGTGCTTGCGCATCACCTTGAACGGACGGAAGCCGCTCCACGGCGCCGCTTCGTAAAGCTTCGCCTCGGCGCCGATCATGATGTTCGCGAGCTGCTCATACGCCACCGCCCAGGCGTCGAGCGTGTGCTGATCGACGGCGTCGCCGAGCACGTCCACCACCGCGCCCAGCAGATGCCGTCCGACGATCGGATAGTGCTCCGGACGGATGTTCAGGCTCGCATGCTTGTTCGCGATGTGCGAGACCGCGCCGCCAAGCGCGCCGAGGTTGTCGATGTTCGCCGCGTAAGCGTAGACCGCGCGAGCGAGCGTTTCGGGCTGGCTGCCGCTCTTCTGGTGGGTCTGGTTGAAGACGTTCTTCAGTTCCGGATGCGCATTGAACATCCGCGTGTAGAAGTGCTTCGTGATGGTGGTGCCGTGTTCGGCGAAAACAGGCGCGGTGGCCTTGACGCGGGCGATCTGGTCGGCGGTGAGCGCAGTCATTGCGGCTTCTCCTTGTTAAACATGCACACACAATACATGTTTAATGAGACAAGCCGACCCAGGCATTTTGTCGCACCCCAGCATTGTCCTGATTGCGGGAGGTACACGACATCGGCGGTCCGGTTCGACAAGCCGGCCGCCGAGTTTCCAGATCCGCGCTTCGATCCCTTTATTCGTCGGAACCGGTGTCGGGCAGGCCGTTTGCTGCACCGCGGTCGTGGCGCCAGAGCACGTCGGCACCGCCCGCCGCGCGGTTGAGCACGCGCGCGAGCACGAACATCAGGTCCGAGAGCCGGTTCACGTAGCGGCGCGGCGTTTGTGCAAGCGGCGCGGATGATGCACCCACCGCACTCGCGCCCTGCTCGGCGCCCAGCGCGACGATCAGGCGCTCCGCGCGCCGGCACACGGTGCGGCAGACGTGCGCGAGCGCCGCCGCGCGCGAGCCCCCGGGCAGGATGAACTCCTTGAGCGGCGGCAGCGTGGCGTTGTACTCGGCGAGCCAGCCGTCGAGGCGCGCGAGATGCGCGTCCGTGACGATGGTGTGGCCGGGCATGCACAACTCGCCGCCCAGGTCGAACAGGTCGTGCTGGATCGCCGTGAGCGCGGCGCGCACGTCGTCGGGCAGCGTCTCGCACAGCAGCACGCCAATGTGCGAATTCAGTTCGTCGACTTCGCCGATCGCGGCAATGCGCGTATCGTCCTTGCGCACGCGGCTGCCGTCGCCGAGGCCCGTCGTGCCGTCGTCGCCCGTGCGCGTGGTGATTTTGCTCAGGCGGTTGCCCATGGTATGTCTCTCCGATTAGCGAACAGGTTGAATCGTCATTGTCTCCCGGCCGGCGCTAGCGACCGGGCTGGCGGCGATTATAGATTTGGCCCCCGTCCCGATGTTTCGTACGGCGTTTCGGGCGGCATTACGTGTGCCGCAGGCGCCAGAACGCGCTCGCGAACGTTGAGCGTAAAATGAAACGCGCCGAATATCCCATTCAAACGAAGGAGACTCCCGCGTGAATCACCCCGCGCCGCCAGCCGTTACGGCCGTTCCACGCCGCCCGTTCCCCGCCGATCTCCTCGACAAACTGCGCAGCGCGTTCGGCGAACGCGTTTCCACGTCCGAAGCCGTGCGCGCGCATCATGGCCGCGACGAATCGCGCTTCGACCCGCAGTTGCCCGACGCCGTCGTTTTCGCGCAAAACACCGAAGAGGTCCAGTCCATTGTGCGACTGTGCGCGCAATACGGCGTGCCGATCATCCCCTACGGCAACGGCTCGTCGCTCGAAGGCCACCTGCTCGCGGTACAGGGCGGCGTCTCGATCGACCTCTCGCAGATGAACCGCGTGCTCTCGATCAACGCCGAAGATCTCACCGTCACCGTCGAGCCCGGCATCTCGCGCAAGGCATTGAATGAAGCGCTGCGCGACACCGGCCTGTTCTTCCCCATCGACCCGGGCGCGGATGCGAGCATCGGCGGCATGTCGGCGACGCGCGCCTCCGGCACCAATGCCGTGCGCTACGGCACGATGCGCGAGAACGTGCTGGGCCTCATCGCCGTGCTCGCGGACGGCCGCGTCATCAAGACCGGCACGCGCGCACGCAAGTCGTCGGCGGGCTACGACCTCACGCGCCTCTTCGTGGGCTCCGAGGGCACGCTCGGCGTGATCACCGAAATCACGCTGCGGCTCTATCCGCAACCGGAAGCGGTGTCCGCGGCGGTATGCGCGTTTCCCTCGATGGCCGAGGCCGTGCGCACGGTCATCGAGACGATCCAGATGGGTGTGCCGATCGCACGCGTGGAATTCATCGATTCGCTCGCGGTACGCGCGATCAATCGTCATTCGAATCTGACGCTGCGCGAAAAGCACACGCTCTTCTTCGAGTTCCATGGCACCGAAGCGGGCGTGGCGGAACAGGCGCAGCTCGTGCAAGAGCTGGCCGCGCAAAACGGCGGCGAAGGCTTCGAATGGGCGACGCGCCCCGAAGACCGCAGCCGCCTGTGGAACGCGCGGCACAACGCCTACTTCGCGATGTTGCAGCTCAAGCCCGGCTGCCGCGCCGTGACGACGGATGTGTGCGTGCCGATCTCGCGCCTCGCCGAATGCGTGGTGGAGACCGAGACCGACCTCAAGGCCTCGCCGTTGCCGTGCCCGATCGTGGGCCACGTGGGCGACGGCAACTTCCATGTAGCGATCCTGATCGATCCGGACAAGCCCGAGGAAATCGAGGAAGCCGAACGCCTGAATCACCGCATCGTGCAGCGAGCGATCAGGATGGACGGCACCTGCACCGGCGAGCATGGCGTAGGGCTGCACAAGATGGACTTCCTCGTGGAAGAACATGGCGCCGACACGATCGATACGATGCGCGCCATCAAGCACGCGCTCGATCCGCACAATCTGATGAATCCGGGCAAGATCTTCAGTTGGGGGGCGTAGTCCGGTGCGCCCGGGCTTGACCGCCTCGGTCGAATCGAGGGGGACGCCACACTCGCAGCAACGGCCCGCATGAGCAATCAGCGGGCAACAAACATCTTGCATGGGACCGGAGGAGACATGAATGCACCGGAGGCAGGTTTGCCGGAGCTGACGCCGGAAGTCCTCGCGCAACGGCAGCGCGAAGTGGTTCAGGCGTTGATGGCGGTGCTGCCCGCGCACTGCCTGCTGCATCGGGAAGAAGACACGGTCGCCTATGAATGCGACGGACTTGCGGCATACCGGCGGTTGCCGCTTGCCGTAGCACTGCCGGAAACGGAGTCGCAGGTGCAGCGCATCGTGCAGATCTGCCGGCGTCTGGACGTGCCCATCGTGCCGCGCGGCGCGGGCACAGGCCTCTCGGGCGGCGCCATGCCGATCCGCCACGGCATCGTGCTCTCGCTCGCGCGCTTCAAGCGCATCCTCGAAGTCGATCCCTACGCGCGCACGGCCACCGTGCAGCCCGGCGTGCGCAACCTCGCGGTGTCCGAGGCGGCCGCGCCCTACGGCCTCTATTACGCGCCCGACCCGTCCTCGCAGATCGCCTGCACGATCGGCGGCAACGTCTCCGAGAATTCGGGCGGCGTGCATTGCCTCAAGTACGGCCTCACCGTGCATAACGTGCTGCGCGTGCGCGCGGTGACAATGGACGCGGAGATCGTGGAGTTCGGCTCGCTCGGTCCCGACGCGTCGGGTCTCGATCTGCTCGCGGTGATGATCGGCAGCGAAGGCATGTTCGCCATCGTCACCGAAGTCACGGTCAAGCTGATTCCGCGTCCGCAAACGGCGCAGGTGATCATGGCGAGCTTCGACGACGTCGTGAAAGGCGGCGACGCGGTGGCGGGCATCGTCGCCGCGGGCATCATTCCCGCAGGCCTCGAAATGATGGACAAGCCCGCCACGCGCGCGGTGGAGGAGTTCGTCAACGCGGGTTACGACCTCGACGCCGCCGCGATCCTGCTGTGCGAATCGGACGGCACGCCCGAGGAAGTCGCCGAGGAGATCGCGCGCATGACCGTCGTGCTGCGCGAGCATGGCGCGACACGCATCCAGATCTCGCGCACCGAGGAAGAGCGCCTGCGGTTCTGGTCGGGCCGCAAGAACGCATTTCCGGCCGCGGGCCGCATTTCCCCCGACTATTACTGCATGGACGGCACCGTGCCGCGCCGCGCGATCGGGCCGCTGCTCGCGCGCATCCACGAAATGGAAGAGCAATATCGGCTGCGCTGCATCAACGTGTTCCATGCGGGCGACGGCAACATGCACCCGCTCATCCTCTTTAACGGCAACGATCTCGACGAGTGGCACCGCGCCGAGGCGTTCGGTTCGGACATCCTCGAAACCTGTGTGGAGCTGGGCGGTACGGTCACGGGCGAGCACGGCGTGGGCATCGAGAAGATCAACTCGATGTGCGTGCAGTTCTCGCGCGAGGAGCGCGACGCTTTTCACGCCGTGAAGCATGCCTTCGACCCGGCCGGCCTGCTCAACCCCGACAAGGGCATTCCCACGCGGGCACGCTGTGCCGAATACGGCAAGATGCACGTGCGCGGGAACCTGCTGCCGCATCCGGAGCTGCCGCGCTTCTAAACCCCGCTTCCGAGCCTCGCGTGCGCATCGCTTCACGAGGTGCGCACGCGGGATCGCACACATCGCGAGCGTTATGCGGCGTATGCGTTTTGCGTAATCGCCTGGCAAGCGACGTCGGGCCCCCTTTGGTGCCTCCTTGACGAGCCCCCCTTGGCGGGCCCCCTCGTTTGCGCTGCGCCACCATGCGGGCCTGCCCCGGGTTGCCAGAGCGGGGCGCGTCAGTACAATCGAACGAACCACAACGACAAACGCGCCATGGAAATCATGGAAGAGGACGACATCGTCGCGGTCTGGTCCGAGCGCATTCGCTCGGCAACCGCAGACGGGCGCACGCTGCGCATACGCGGCGGCGGCACGAAAGACTGGTATGGCCAGATGCTCGAAGGCGAGGTTCTCGACACGCGCGCGCACCGGG
>DATEJU010000478.1:0-5543 GCA_035277805.1 Paraburkholderia sp.
TCGGCGGCGCGCTGGGTGCGCTCGAGCGCGACGGGGTCGCGCCCGTCCGCGCGCGCCAGCGTCTGCCCGACGCGGTGGCGCCAGTCGATGTCGGCGCCGCTCCACCAGCCCGCGACGGTCGGCAGATCGTGCGTGGTGGTGGTGGCCACGCAGTTCGGGTTGTAGCGTGCGGGCGCGAGGAACGCGCCGCCCTTGCGCTCGAACCACAGCACACGGATGCCGTAGAGCCCGTGCGCGGCAAGCCGCTCGCGCAGGCCCGGCGGCACGGTGCCGAGATCCTCCCCGATCACGATGGCGCGGTGCCGCCACGACTCGAGCGCGATGAGCCGCACGAGATCGTCGAACGGATAGCGCAGATACGCGCCGTGCTTCGCGCTTTCGCCTGCGGGCACGAGCCACAGGCGCCGCAGGCCGAGGATATGGTCGATGCGCACGCCGCCCGCGTGCGCGAACGCGGCGCGCAGCATGTCGATGAAGGCGCGAAAGCCGGTGTTGTGCATCGCGCGCGGTGAAAAGGTGGTGAGGCCCCAGCTTTGCCCGGCCTGGTTGAAGAGGTCGGGCGGCGCGCCCACCGAGACACGCTGCAGCATGTCGTCCGGCTGCGCCCATGCCTGCGAGCCCGCGCCGTCGCAGCCCACGGCGAGATCCGCGACGAGGCCGACCGCCATGCCGGCTTCGCGCGCCTCGCGTTGCGCGCGCGCGAGGCCTTCTGCCGCGAGCCATTGCAGGAAGCGGTGAAAGTCCACCTCGCGCCGGTGCGTCGTGGCGAAGCTCGCGACCTCCGCGCTGCGCGGGTCGCGCAACGGCGCGGGCCAGTCCTGCCAGTGGCGCGCGCCGCCGGGCTCCTCGAGCATGGACGCCTGCAGCGCCTCGAAGCGCGCGTGGTCTTCGAGCGCCTCGCCGCCGCGCGCGCAGAACGCATCGAACGCGGCGGCGCGCGGCGAATGGCTCGCGCGCTCCGTGCTGTCGAAACGATCGAACAGCACGCGCAGCACTTTGAGCTTGAGCGGCACCGCGCGCGGCCAGTCGATGAGCGGCAGCGCTTCGAGATCGCGCCACGCGTCGCCTGCCTGTGCCGCGACGCAGGCCTCGTGCGCGGCCTGCACGCCGAACACGGCGGCGGGATCGATATGCGCGACGTTGAGCCAGAGCCGCGAGGAGGGCGAGTACGGACTGAAGTGGCCCGGCTCGGCGCTGAACATCGCATGGGTGGGGCTGACCGCGAGCGCATGGGCGCCATGCCGTGCGCTTTCGGTGGCGAGCGCGGCCAGTGCGCTGTAGTCGCCGATACCGCCGTCGCCATTGCGTCGGAGTCCATATAATTGGGCGGCGATGCCCCAGAGCGGCGGCATGCGGGATGGCGTGCCGCCAGGGTCGGCATCGTCGCCGTGCTGTGCGCGCCATGCGTCGACGAGGGTGTGGCAGCGCGGCGGCGCGACCGCGATCGTCAGGCGGTGATCGTGGACGTTGAGCGTGTGATAGCCGGGCTCGGAGAGCGGCGCGAGCAGCGCCGGCCCGTCTCGCGGCGCGGTGAAGCGGCCTTCGATGTACTCGCCGTTCTCGAGGTCGATGCGATAGTGGCTGCCCGCGCGCACCGCCGAAGACGGCAGCTCGATCGCGCTGTCGTATTCGGCGGTGATGAGCGGCGGCAGCCGGCGCGACGACTGCTCCGCGTTCAGTGCCGACGCGCTGTGCCGCAACTGGGTGGCATTCGCGCAGGGCAGGCCCGCGCATTCGAGCAGCGCGGCGAGCGTGCTATCGGGCACGCGCTGCGTGACGCCGTGCGCGTCGGTCCACTCGACCTCGAAGCCCGCGCGTTGCGCGAGGCCCGCGAGCGTCTCGCTACGGCGCGCGGTGCTCATGCGAGCGGCTCCTCGCGCCGCATCACGCGCGCGTCGTGATGCAGTGCATACTCGGGCACTTCGCCGGTGAGCCACGCCACGCATGCGCTTTCGGGCAGTACGCCGTTGTCGGTGAAATCGCGCGCGCGCTCGGGCGTCTCGAACACGACCATGCCTTCGGGCCGCCAATCAGTCTGTGAACCGAGCCGCACGCCGTCGCGGCCCAGGTTCAGCGCGATCGTATAGATCTCGCCATCGGCGAGACGCCAGCGCGCGACGAGCGCATTCAGGCCGTTGCCGGCATCGTCGGCGAGCACGGTGGCGCCGAGCGGACGCGCATCGCGCAGACGCGGCATCAGAAGACGCGCGCGCACCGTGAGCGCGGACTTGTAGAAGTGCATCCACGCGAGCCGTTCGTCGTCGCGCGGTGCGTCTGTTGGCGGCGACGAATTCACGAACGTCTGCAAGTCGTTCGGATCGGGAATCTGCGCACGCCGCGCCGCGTCGTGGAACGCGCTGAACGCCGCGAATTCCTTGCGGCGCCCTTCGCGCACCGCTTCGGCGAGCGCGCCTTCGAAGGCGGTGAAGAACTGGAACGGTTGCGTCGAACCGTATTCCTCTTCCATGAACAGCAGCGGAATTTGCGGCGAAAGCAACAGCAGCGCCGTGGCCGCGCGCAGGGCGCCGTCGTCGCTCAGCGCGCGCAGGCGCTCGCCCATTGCGCGGTTGCCGATCTGGTCGTGGTTCTGCAGGAACATCACGAACGAGGTGGGCGGCAGATGCGCGCTCGGCTCGCCGCGCGGCTTGCCCGCATGCGCCGGCGAGGGGTCGCCCTGGTACGCGAAGCCTTCGCCGAGCACGCGCGCGAGCTGGCCGATCGGGTCCTTGCTGAAGGCGCGGTAATAGCCCTCCGATTCGCCGGTCAGCAGGACGTGCAGCGCATGATGCGCGTCGTCGTTCCATTGCGCGTCGAAGTGCGTCTCCAGCAGATTCGCTTCGTTGTGCTCGTTTTCCAGCACGAGATGCACGTGGCGGTCCGGCTCCACGCGCGCATGCACGTGATCGGCGAGCTCGCGCAGCCACTCGGGGTCGTCGATCGCGTGCGCCGCGTCGATACGCAGGCCGTCGAAGCGGTATTCGGTGAGCCAGTAGAGCGCGTTGTCGCTGTAGAAGTCGCGCACCTCGGGGCGCGCGAAATCGAGCGCTTCGCCCCAGGGCGTGCGCTTGCCCGCCTTGAAGAACGGCTTCGCGTAGTGGCCGAGCCAGTTGCCGTCCGGGCCGAAGTGGTTGTAGACCACATCGAGAAATACCTGGAGGCCGAGGCCATGCGCCGCATCGACGAGCGCCTTGAGTTCGTCGGGCGTGCCGTAGGCCGCGTGCGGCGCATAGGGCAGCACCACGTCGTAGCCCCAGCCGCGCTCGCCCGGGTAGTCGTTCAGGGGCATCAGCTCGATGGCCGTGATGCCGATGTCGGCGAGTGCGGGCAGGCGCTTCATCACGCCGCGATAGCCGCCCAGCGCGCCTACGTGCAACTCGTAGAGCACGGTTTCTTCCCACGGGCGCCCCTGCCAGTGCGCGTGCTGCCAGGCGTAGCCGCGCGCGTCGAGCACTTCGCTCGGCCCGTGCACGCCCTGGGGTTGAAAACGCGAAGCGGGGTCGGGTACGAGTTGCCCGGTATCGATGCGGTAGCGGTACAGCGTGCCCGAGCCGCACTGCGCCCGGGCTTCGTACCAGCCGTTGCCCGTGGGCATCATGTCGAGCGGCGCGCACGTGTTGTTTTCGAACACCACTTGCACGGCGTCGCACGAGGGCGCCCAGAAGCGAAAGCGCGTGTGCGGCTGCGCGTGCGCGGCGCCCGTCAACTGCGCGCCGAACGGCAGGCAATGCATGTAATGGCGGACGTGCGGATCATGCGAAAGCGGGGCCATGGCCGATTCCTGGTGTCCTGTTCAGCGGTCGCCGCCGGCGCCTTTGTCGGCGTTTGCCTGCGCGGCGCCCGGATGGCGCGGGTCGGGCGGCGGCGCTTCGCCGCCTTGCGCCGGATCGTTCGCCTGTGCTCGCACCGCTCCGTGCTCGCCGTGGCGCAAGGGGCGCGCGCCCAATACCACGAGCGCATGCGCGGCCACTTCCAGGCTCACGTCGGGCAACGCGTGCGGTGGATCCCCGGGATGCGCGCTGTCGAGCAGCACGGACCACGCGAAGTGCGGCGCAGCAGTCGTGAACGCCACCGCGTGCGCCGAAGCGTTCAGCATCATCAACAATACTTCGATTTCGCCGTCGAGTCCCGGCCCCGCGCGCCGTACCGCGAAAGCGCGCGCCTCGGGGTCGTGCCACGCTTCGGGCGAGAGCGGCTCGCCGTGCTCGTCGAACCAGTCGATGTCGTGCACGCCCGGCAGCACGTCGCGGTCGCCGAACAGGAATTGCATCTGCCGCAGCATGGGATGGTCCCGGCGCAGCGCGATCGCGCGCGCGACGAAGGCGGTCATCGCCTCGCCTTGCGGCGTTGCGGCGAGCGCCCAGTCGAGCCACGAAATCTCGTTGTCCTGGCAGTACGCGTTATTGTTGCCGAACTGCGTGCGGCCCGCCTCGTCGCCGGCGAGCAGCATGGGCGTGCCGAGCGCGATGAACAGCGTCGCGAGCATCGAGCGCGCGACGCGCGCGCGCGTATCGAGGATCGACGGATCGTCGCTCGGCCCTTCTGCGCCCCAGTTCGCGCTCCAGTTCTCGTTGTGGCCGTCGTGATTGTCTTCGCCATTCGCTTCGTTATGCTTATGGTCGTACGAGACAAGATCGGCGAGCGTGTAGCCGTCGTGCGAAGTCACGAAATTGAGCGACGCCCAGGGGCGGCGCGTGCGCTTGTCGAAGAGATCGGCGGAGCCCGTGAGGCGCGCGGCGAGATCGGCGCGCTGACCGGGGTCGCCGCGCCAGTAGCGCCGCACGCTGTCGCGAAAGCGGTCGTTCCATTCGGCGAAGCCCGGCGGATGATTGCCGAGCTGATAGCCGCCCGGCCCCACGTCCCACGGCTCGGAGATGAGCTTGACTTGCGAGAGCACAGGGTCCTGGCGCAGTACGCCGAAAAAGCCGCTGGCCGTGTCGAAGCCGTGCGCTGCGCGCCCGAGCGTCACGCCCAGGTCGAAGCGAAAGCCGTCGATGCCGTAAGAGATGACCCAGTAGCGCAGCGAGTCGGCCACCATCTGCAGCACGCGCGGATGCGTGAGATTGAGCGTGTTGCCGCAGCCGGTGTCGTTGATGAAGTGCCGTTCGTCGCCGGGCACGCAGCGGTAGTAGCTCGCGTTGTCGAGCCCGCGCCACGAGACCGTCGGCCCGATTTCGCCGCCTTCGCAGGTGTGGTTGTAGACCACGTCGAGCAATACTTCGATGCCGGCCGCGTGCAACTGGCGCACGGCGATGCGCATTTCGTCGGGATCGTGGCCCGAGAGATACGAAGGCTCGGGCGCGAAGTACGCAGCCGTGTTATAGCCCCAGTAGTTGCGCAGGCCGCGCTCGAAGAGAAATCGCTCGGTGAGCACGGCCTGCACGGGCAGCAGCTCCACGGCGGTCACGCCCAGCTTGTGCAGATGCTCGATGAAGCGCGGCGCGGCGAGTGAGGCGAAGGTGCCGCGCGTATGCGAGCGCAGGTCGTGACGCATCATCGAGACGCCGCGCAGATGCGTTTCGTAGATGACGGTCTTGCCCCACGGC
>DATEJU010000479.1:0-37046 GCA_035277805.1 Paraburkholderia sp.
GCGATCGGCTCGCTCATCGCGCAGTTCTTCCATCTCTCGAGCGCCGAACGAAAGGCGCTGCTGGTGGCGGGCGCCGTGGCCGGCATGACCGCCGTGTTCGGCACGCCCGTGGCCGCCGTGCTGCTCGCCATCGAGCTGCTGCTGTTCGAGCTGCGTCCGCGCAGCCTGCTGCCGGTCGCCATCGCCTGCGCCGTGGCCGGCTTCACGCGGCCCCTGTTTCTCGGCAGCGGCCCGCTGTTTCCGCTGCACACGATTCCCATCGGCCCGATCGGCATCGTGTCGGCGGCCATTGCCGGGTTGATTGCCGGCGCGCTGTCGTGGGGCCTGTCCACGACGCTCTATAAAGTGGAAGACCTGTTCGGCAAGCTCCCCATTCACTGGATGTGGTGGCCCGCATTGGGCGCTGTCGCCGTGGGTATCGGCGGCTACTTTCAGCCGCGCACGCTCGGTGTCGGCTATGACGTGATCGGCGACCTGCTGCAGAATCACCTGGCCATGCATGTCGTGGTGGGCATCGTCGTCGTCAAGGCCATCATCTGGGTCATCGCGCTGGCCTCCGGCACTTCGGGCGGCGTGCTCGCGCCGTTGCTGATGATGGGCGCGGGCGTGGGCGCACTGGTCGGGCCGTACATGCCCGGCGGCGACCCCGCGCTGTGGCCGCTCATCTTCATGGCGGCCGCGCTCGGCGGCATGATGCGCGCGCCCGTGATGGCCGCGGTGTTCGCCTTCGAACTCACCGGCGATGCCAATGCCTTGCTGCCGCTGCTCGCGGCCGCCGCCGTGGCCTATGGCTTCACGGTGATGTTCATGCGCCGCTCGATCCTGACCGAGAAGATTGCCCGGCGCGGCTATCACATCTACCGCGAATACAGCATCGATCCGCTCGAACGGCATTATGTCGACGAGGTGATGACGCGCACCGTCGTGACGATCGATGCGGACACAACGGTTTCCCGCGTGCTCAACGACTATTTCGGCAAGGGCCAGAAGTTTCGGGCCTATCCCGTGCTGAGGAACGGCGTGCTGCTGGGCATGGTGGACCGCGGGGTGCTCGACAAGATTCCCGCGGCCAAGGCCGAGACGCCCATCGGCTCGGCCTTCGCGAAGATACGCGTCGAAGTTGCCTTGCCTGGCGAGACTTGCCGGAATGTGGCGGCGCGTCTCGCCATCACGGGCCTTGATCGTGTGCCGGTCGTGGAGGACGAAAAGACCTTGCGCCTGCTCGGCGTGGTGTCGCGGCATGACCTGGTCAAGCCGTCGATGCAGGTCTTCGCCGAGGAGCGCGAGCTCGAGCAGTTCCGCCAGGTCTGGATTCCGCGCAGCACCCTTTTCGCACCCACCCGCAAGCGGCAGGATGTACCTGACGAGCACGCCGATGTGGGCCGATGAACACCACCAACGGAGACACGGATGCCTCATGACGGAAAAGTCAAGCACCATTGGTTCAGCGATGCGCGTGCCCGGATGAACAAGGGCGCGTCCGGCCAGGCGCGAGAGGCACCGCCAGACGATAGAAAGAAAACCGGCCGCCGAAAGATTGCGTCGTTCCTGAAGTCGGTGGCGTCGAACGTACTCTCCGAGCGCGACCAGTACCTGCGCGACGCGCCGAACGAGTACTACGCGATGTGGCTGGACCCGAGGATGGTTTATTCGTGCGCGTGGTTCGAGCATGGCGACGAAGATCTCGCCACCGCGCAACTGAACAAGATCGACCACGTCCTCACGCAAATCGGACTCCAGAAGGGCCATCGCCTGCTCGACGTGGACTGCGGCTGGGGGGCGCTCGTGATCCGCGCCGCCGAGAAGTTCGGCGCGCATTGCGTGGGCATTACGCTCTCGAAGAACCAGTTCGACTGGGCCAACGAGTGCGTGAAGGCAGCGGGTCTGGAGGACCGCGTCGAAATTCGCCTCGAGGCATGGCCCGACGTCGAGGGCCGCTTCGACCGCATCACCAGCCTCGGCATGTTCGGCAGTGACGGCCACAGCAATCTTCAGGAGTACCTGGAAGCACTGCAGGAGCATCTTGCGGCGGACGGCGTGCTCGTGAGCCACGGGATCGTGTCGACGGGGCCGGGCGGTATCGACGAGCGCTACACGCGCGAGGGCGGTGCATTCCCGAGCCGGTACGTGTTCCCCGACGACGAGCTACCCGACCTGGGCTATGCGCTGAGCGCCATGCGCGAGGGCGGGCTGGAGGTGTCGTGCATCCAGAACCTGCGCCGCCATTGCGTGCGGACGCTGCGTTTGTGGGAGGCGAACCTGTGGACGAAGGAGGCGGCGCTGCGGCAGCTCGTGGACGAGCGCGGCTTTCAGACCTGGTGCAGCTATCTGCGCGAGTGGGCGACGGCGTTCGAGCAGGATGCTGTGTCCATTTATGAAATCGTCGGGCGCAAGGCCGGCACGCGCGCGAGCGCCTTGCCGTGGCCGGGCGCTGCGGGGTGATGGCCTCGTTGACTCGAGCGTGGCCGGTCGGGCTTGAGCGTCCTTGAGCGCACGAATCGCGCCACAAGCGAACTTATTTAACGGCGGCTTGCGGCGCGGCTTGCCTCGCTTCACAGCGCGGCGCGGGCACCGTGTACAACAGCACTGGTCGAATGCCAGCACGGCACATTCGGGGAACTGTACTCGCTGCGTTCGCCTGAGCGCCCCGCACCCGCTCCCAGGTCGCAGCTATCGGTCCATGACCGTGGCGAACTGCAACCCGCACATACGCAGTGGAGCCAGTTTCGCGGACTATGCGAGGCTTCACGCGGTTCAACAGGTTCTGGTCAGGTTGTGCGTCACGGCCTGCTGTCGCCTTCATTGATCGAAGGGAAAGCGGCTGGTGACTAGCGCACGGCTATGCGGCCTGTTCGTGTGTTTCGTCCGTGACGATGCCTGCCTCACGTAACAGCGCGTCAATGCGCGCGAAGGCGGCGTCAAGTTCGCCCGAGCGCTGACGCGTACCCATCAATGCCGCTTCGAGAATTGCCGTATGTTCCGCGACCGTGTTGCGATGCACGCCGCAGCGCTGCGCGAGGCTCACCGCCGTTTCGTGCGCGCGCGTTACCTGCGTGAGCGCACCCGCGATGCGGCGAGAATCCCACGCCTCGGCAATCGGTACAACCTCGTAGATTTTCGTTGCGATGGTGGACACGCCCTGGAGCGCGGCCTTCTGCTTTGCGGGTGTCATGCTTCCTCCCTGACCTCAGCTAAGAACGGGGTATCGAACGAAAACGCGGCCTGTTGCGAGCTCAACGGCTCCACAGCGATTTCGGCACGCGGATTCTGTCTGTCGATGCGCTTGCGAATGTGCTTCTCCCAAATCTGGCGATCATTGCGATAGACACCCTCCTGCAGAAGCGTACGTGGCCTGCCCTTCCTGGCCTTCGCCCACTGGTCCTGAAGTACGTCGAGCACTACCGATTCATCAAGGTCCGGGCGCTCACTCGCGTAGAAAATCGACATCGTGACGCACACCGGACCGGTCAGCCACTCGCGGCATGCGACGGGAATCTGCGGCAGCGCTGCCGCCTCGTAAGCGCGTGCCGCTTCCGACTTGATCGACATGGGGCGCGTGTGAAGCCGGTCCGCATCGTCGCGATAGCGGCGCGTCACAAGCTCGCGGCGGTTCGCCTTGCTGTACGGGCTGGCCAGGAATCGTCAACCGGATGCAGCGGCCCGGTGCGTGCGGCAGTCGCAGCGCCGGAATTACTGCGGTCACGGGCGGTCCCCCTTTGCTGCGCTCGCCGCCGTGCGCGCCGAGATCTGCGCAAGCAATGCATCGTGGAACACGAGATACGCGCGCATGGTGTCCTGGGGATCGAGCGGCAGGTCGTCATGCGTGAGGTGATCGAGGTATTGCGCGAGGCTGACCAAGATCGTGGGCACGGTCAAGCAGGCCAGCCCGTTCTGCCCGGACCTCGCCGCCACGCCGGACGGCAAGCAGGTCTGGTTCACGCTCAAGGACGTGGGCAAGGTGCAGGTGTTCGATGCCAGGCCTCCGTTTGCGGTACTCAAGACGATCGACACGGGCCCGATCACGAACCACGTGAATATCGTGCACAACGCCCAAGGGCACGTTCGCCTATGTAACGGCAGGAGGACTGAATGTTGTGAAGGTGTTCCGAACCGACGACTTCTCGCAGGTCGCAACGATACCTGTCGGCAGCTTGCCACACGGCCTCTGGCCCTCGGGCGACGGCAGCCGCATCTATGTCGGCCTCGAGAACGCCGATGCGATGGCGGCAATCGACACGCTCACGAACACGGTGATCGCAACGGTGCCGATCGGTCAGGCGCCGCAAGCCGTTACCTATGTGCCGAACGCGGTGACGCAAGGCGATGGCGCGCAGAACCTTCAGCCGCTGGGCCTCGCGGGGCAGACCGCGCACATTGCGCTGGTGGCGGTGGGATCGGTGAGCTCAGGCAATCCGACGGATGCCGCGCACGCGCCAACGACGGTTGCGTTGTTCGACCAGGGGCTCGTGCAGGTCCTCCAGGCTGCCGTCACCGGCTTGCAGCCGAAACAGCCCTATGTATTGGGTCTTGCCGACCGCCCCGACGGCACCGGCGACGTGCAGGTGCTCGCGAACTTCATGACGAATCCGGCGGGTTCCGCGATCGTCAACGCGCTCGGGCAGATTCGCCAACTGGTCACGCCGGGCATGAGCACGTCGGGCGACAAGCGCCGCTATCTCGTGGTGGCGCCCGTGGTGTCGGGCAAGCCGGCCGCGCCGGTGCAGACCTTATGAACGGCCCCGCGGGCCTGGCTGGCGGCCGGTACGGCGAGCCCTTCGCGCACCGGCCGTCACAGGCGTTGACGCGCTGGCCTTGCCGCTCATGAGATCGAGGATTTTTCCGCGCAGCCACAGGCTCGCCTGATCCTGCTCGCTGCTGCGATGCCAGTACAGATGCCATTCGAGATTCGGGAGCTGAAACGGCAGCTCGAAAATGCGCGCGTCATGGCGTTGCAGAAGCTGGACCGGCGCGGTGAGCGCGAGATCGGTGCGCAGCGCCACGAGCGGCGCCACCATGTAGTGCTGCACGCGCATCTGTATCCGTCTTTGCTTGCCGAGCTTCTTCAACTCCGCGTCGACGAAGCCGCTTCCCTGGCGGCGGCTCGACACCTGAATATGGCCGAGCGCGAGGTAATCGTCCATGGCCAGCGTCTCGCCCGCGAACGGGTGATCGTGACGCAACATGCACGCATAGTGGTCGTTGCCGAGCGGTGCCTGAAGCAGTTGCGGATCGTCGACTAGCGGTACGTCGATTGCAAAGTCGATCTTGCCGGTTGCCAGCGCGGCGGACATTTCGCTGCGCGGCGTGAAATAGCATTCGATGCTCATGCCGGGCGCCTGTTGTTGCAGCACCTCGCCCAATGCGGGCAGCAGCATCGCCTCCGTCAAATCGGGCATGCTCAGGCGAAACGTGCGCTCCGAAGTGGCGGGCACGAACACGTCGCCTTCGGTCGCGCTCGCTTCGAGCAACTGCAGCGCTTCACGCACGCGGCCGATGATGTTCTCGGTCAGCGGCGTGGGCACCATGCCCGTGGACGTGCTCACGAACAGCGGGTCGTCGAACGCCTTGCGCATGCGCGCGAGCGCATTGCTGACTGCGGGCTGCGTGATGAAGAGCGCCTCGGCCGCGCGAGTCAGATTGCGCTTCTCGTAGATCGATTCGAATACGACGAACAGATTCAGGTCCAGCTTGGGTGAACGCATCTCACGGTCTCCGTTTGCCGTCATCATAAACGAGCGGCGCCGTGACGATGCGTTCGGTCCGATGCGCAGCGGCTCAGTCCCGCAGCGGCGCGTTCAGGTAGGCCGCCATTGCGCCAAAGCGCTCCTTGCCGCTCGCGAGCTCCATCTTCGCAATAGCCTGGAGGTGAACTTCGTCCGGGCCGTCTGCGTAACGCAGCGCGCGTCCCCAGGTCCAGTGATCGGCGAGCGGCGTGTCGGGGCTCACGCCCATGGCGCCGAATACCTGCATCGCACGGTCGCAAACCGCCGTATAAACCTGCGGAACCAGCGCCTTGATCATCGAGATTTCCTTGCGCGCCGATTTCGCGCCCACTTCGTCGATGAGCCACGCGGCCTTCAGCACGAGCAGCCGTGCCTGATCGATTTCGATGCGCGACTTCGCGATCCATTCGCCGACCGTACCGTGCTGATGCAGATACTTGCCGAAGGTCTTGCGCTCCTGCGCGCGCTCGATCATCAGTTCGAGCGCGAGCTCCGCCGCGCCGATCGAGCGCATGCAATGGTGAATGCGACCCGGCCCGAGGCGCGCCTGCGCGAGCGCGAAGCCGCTGCCTTCCTCGCCGAGCAGATTCGACGCCGGCACGCGCACGTTCGTGAACGTGATCTCGCAGTGACCTTCGGGCGAGACGTGGTTCATGACCGGAATATTGCGCACGACCTTCACGCCGGGCGTGCCCGCCGGCACGAGAATCATGCTTTGCTGGCGGTGGCTTTCCGCATCGGGATCGGTCTTGCCCATCACGATGTAGATCTTGCAGTTCGGATGCGCCGCGTTCGTGATGAACCATTTGCGGCCGTTGATTACGTAGTCGTCGCCGTCGCGGCGGATCGACGTCGTGATGTTGGTCGCATCGGAGGAGGGAACGTCCGGCTCCGTCATCGCGAACGCCGAACGAATCTTGCCCGCCAGCAGCGGCTCGAGCCACTGTTTGCGCTGCGCCGGCGTCGCGAACATGTGCAGCAGCTCCATGTTGCCGGTGTCGGGCGCGTTGCAGTTGAAGACCTCGGACGCCCACGCGACGCGCCCCATGATTTCCGCGAGCGGCGCGTACTCGAGATTGGTGAGGCGCGTGCCGGGCTCGTCGTCTTTCAAATGCGGCAGGAACAGATTCCACAGGCCTTCGGCTTTAGCGAGCGCCTTGAGGTCTTCCATGAACGAAACGGGATAGTGTCCCGCGTGCACTTCTTCGTGCCATTGGCGCTGGCGCGGCACGATGTGCTCGTCCATGAAGCTGCGCACGCGGCGGATCAGGTCTTCGGCCTTGGGGCTATAAGCGAAATTCATGATGCGTTCACTCCGTAAGGTTGGCTAGATCGTCAGTCCGCCATCGACGACAATGCACTCGCCGTTCGTATAGCTCGACGCGTCGGACACGAGATAAAGCACGGTGCCCGCCATTTCCCGCGGCTCGGCGTGGCGGCGCAGCGGGATCTCGTTCATCCAGCTCTCGTAGATGTCCTTGTCCTCGAACAGTGCGCCGGCGAACTTCGTTTTCGTGAGGCCGGGCAGCAGCGCATTCACGCGAATGCCGAGCGGCCCGCACTCTTTTGCGAACGCGCGGGTCATGTTGACGACGGCCGCTTTCGTGATCGAATAAATGCCCTGGCGGTCGCCCGGCTGCAGCGCGTTGACCGAAGCCGTATTCACAATGACGCCGCGGCTCTGCGCCTTCATCATCTTGCCGGCCTCGACCGACATGAAGAAATAGCCGCGAACGTTCACTTCGACAGTCTTGTTGTAAGCGGCGAGGTCGGTATCGAGAATATGGCCGAAATACGGATTGGCCGCAGCGTTGTTGACGAGAATGTCGAGTCGCCCGTGCTGCTCGCGGATATGGGCGAACGTGGCCGTGATGTCTTCCATGCGGCCGACGTGGCAGGCAAAGGCTTCGGCGCTGCCGCCGTTCGCGCGGATGTCCGCGGCGACGGCTTCGCAATCCTCAAGCTTGCGGCTCGACACGATCACATGGGCGCCTTGCTCGGCCAGCAGCCTGGCGATCGCTTCGCCGATGCCTCGGCTCGCGCCGGTCACGAGGGCGATCCGGTCCGAGAGGTCAAACAGGTTCGTGGTCAATCTCGTCTCCTTGATTTGGGTGTGTTATCGGGGCACGCGTGGTGCAGTCAGGCGATCAGTTCCGCTGCGAGACCGGCGAGCGGCTCCACCATGCTGCCCACTTCGTGCGCGTTCGCGTTCGAAGCATTGCCCTGCAAGGCGCGCGCTTTCACGCCTTGGGCAATCGAAGCGAGACGGAAGAAGCTGAACGCCAGATAGAAGTTCCAGTTCTCGATGCCGGGCAGGCCGCGCCGTTCGCAGTACTGCGCAATCATGTCGCCTTCCTCGGGAATTCCCAGCGCGGCGCGGTCCTGGCCGCGCAATCCCGTGATATGCCCCTTCGATGGCAGGCGCAGGCACATGCAAAAGTACGCGAGGTCCGCGAGCGGATTGCCGAGCGTCGAGAGCTCCCAGTCGAGGATCGCGCGCACGCGCGGGGCGTCGGGGGCAAAGACGAGGTTATCGATACGGAAGTCGCCATGCACGAGCGCGGAGCGCTGCGTGTCGGCGGGACAGTGTGCCGGCAGCCATTCGATCAGCGCTTCCATCGGCGCGATGCGTTCCGTTTCGGCGGCGCGGTATTGCTTGGTCCAGAGTTCGATCTGGCGCTGGAAGTAGTTGCCAGGGCGGCCGTAATCGCCGAGGCCAACGCGCTCGGGATCGACGTCGTGCAGTGCCGCGAGCGTCTCGACGATCGCCGCGTAATAGTCGCGTCGCGCAACGCGATCGATTTCGGGCAGGGCAGGATTCCAGAAAATGCGCCCTTCCTCGTAGCTCATCAGATAGAACATGCTGCCGATGACGTCGCGGTCTTCGCAAAGATGCCAGACGCGCGCCACGGGAACCGGCGTCTGCGCGAGTGCGCCAAGCACGCGAAACTCACGGTCGACGGCGTGCGCAGATTTGAGCAGTTGACCCGGCGGCTGGCGGCGCAGCACATAGCGGCCGCTTTGCGCGTCGATCAGCCACGTGGGGTTCGACTGGCCGCCCGGAAATTTCGTCGCGCGCACGGGGCCGCGAAAGCCCGCGAGGTGCCGTTCCAGGTGAGGCGTGAGCCGGTCGAGGTCGAGCGACGGGCTGGAAGTTTCGCTAGTCATATCGTTTGCTGCTTGACGTGTTTTGGCAGGGGCTGGATGGATGCGCTTAGCCGTAGGTCTGAAACGGATGGCGTTGCGGATCGTCGAGATGGGCGATGCCATTCAAGCTCGACAGTTGCAGCGTTTCGCGGTTGAAGTAGCAATGCGTCACGCTGCTGTTGCGGATCTGCATGTTGAGCGCGATGGCCGCCGCAGCGGGGGCTTGCAGCATCTGTTGAACGAGTGCGCCAATCACGCCGCCTGACGTGACGACCAGCACGCGTTGCGCGCCGCTTTGCTGGATGGCGGCCCGTGCTTCGGCCACGCGCCGCTGGAATGCGCTCCACGTTTCAGGCGCGCGCTCGTCGAGCGCGCCTTCGGTCCACAATTGCAGTACCTGCCGCAAGGCCTCGAAGAACTCGCGCGAACCGCGCTTCGCCGCATCGGCAAGGCCGCGATGCGCGTCGGGCAGTGCTGCAAAAAGCGCGTGGAAATCATATTCGTCCAGACCGGCGTGAATATCGCACTCGGCCGGCAGGCCCGGCATCGCGCGACGGATCGCGTCGAGCGTTTGCGCGTGGCGCAACAGCGTGCCGGTCATGATGCGGTCGAACCGCACGCCGTCACGAGCGAAATGCTCGCCAAGCCAGAGGCTTTGCTGCTCGCCGGTGGCTGAAAGTCGGTCGTAATTGTCCGCGCCAAGAGAGGCCTGGCCGTGTCTGATCAGAAAGAGTTCCGCCATCGCTTCGCGAGCCATTGAGGGAGTGAGGCTAGCTTAGGGGCGGCTTGGGTATTGATGAAGTTTATTTGATGAATGAACGGGCATTCACAGTTGTGATGATTGCCATCTATGCAAGCGCGGCAAGCGAGGCAGGCAGGTCTATAGATTTCCCGCCGCCCTCATTTCAATACGCTTAGGACCCCCGGCAATTCGTATCGGGGAGATGCGTCTGCGCGGTCTCCAGCGCCTCGGCTTCCTCGCGTTCCCGCTCGAGCAGCGGATACGCAAGCGCACAGATATGCGATTGAATCCGCACGAGGTCGCGCAGCACGTCCAGATGCAGCGAGCTCGACGCAATGCTGTCCGGCAAGCCCTCGCGCAGCCGTTCGAGGTGCCGGTCGCGCGCCGCGCGTTCGAGCTGCCGCAGCGCCTGCTTGTCGGCGATGAGCTGCGCGGCGGTCTGCGTCCTGCCCGAGACGAGCAGCGCCTGGGCGCGGTGGAAGCTGCCGGTCACCGAGCGGTGCATCATGCGCAGTTCCTCGGCGCCCTCGGGCGAAAAGCTCAATTGCATCTTGATCTTTTTCTGCGCGATTTCCAGCAGGTTCTTGTCGATGATGTCGCCGATATGCTCGAGGTTGATCACCGCCGTCATGATCGCCGAGGCCCAGCGCCGGTCCTCTTCGCTCAATGGCTCGCGCGTGATCTCCGTAACGTAGCGCTTGATGGCGTCGTGCAGCATGTCCACGGCGTCGTCGCGGCTCGCCAGATCGCTCACGGCGCGGCGGTCGTTGGCGAGCAGCACCGGCACGCTCGCGCGCAGCATCGCCTCCACCACCTCGCTCATCCTGATCACTTCGCGCGCTGCGCAGGCGAGCGCCTGTGACGGCGTTTCCATGACGCCTTCGTCGAGGTAGCGGGGCGCATTGGAATCGTCGGCGATGCCGGGCGCGGGCAGCAGCCGTTCGAGCAGTCGCGCCACCGGGTCGAGCAGGCCGATGAAGAGGATCGCGATGGCCACGTTCAGGCCGGTATGGAAGTTGGCGATGGCGTGGCTCGAGTCGCCGGGCAGGCCATCGAGCAGGCGGGCGAGCGGCGCGCAGGTGCCGAGCATCAGAATGCACACGCCGCCGCGCAGCAGCAGGTTGCCGGCGGGCAGCCGGCGGCGGCTGCGGTCGTCGCCTTTCGCGGCTTCGAAATACGGGTTGAGCGCGCTGCCCACGTTGGCGCCCAGCACCATCGCGATCGCGCTGTCCATGGGGATCGAATGCAGGTTCGCGAGCGACATCACGAACAGCACGACAGGAATGCTCGAATGCGCGGCCCATGTGAGCAGGCACGCGAGCGCGGCGTTGAGCACGGGTTCGCCAGCCAGCGCGCCGAGCACCGTGCGCAGCGCGGGCGCCGTTTCGGCGGGCTGCACTGTCGAGACGAGCAGGGTGAGCGCGAGCAGCATCAGGCCGAGGCCGATCGAGGCACGGCCGATGTCGCGGTTGCGCGAGCCCTTGCCCTTCTCGAACATGGCCATGCCGATCAGCAGACATGCGGGCGAGATCCAGCTCAGATCGAGCGAGAAGGCCTGCACGATGAGCGTGGAACCCACGTTCGCGCCGAGCATCACGGCGAGCCCCGTGACGGGGCGCATCAGCCCGCGTGCCGCGAACGACGATGCGATCATGCCCGTCGCCGTGCTGCTCTGCAACGCGCCGGTGATGGCGAGCCCCGCGCAAAACGCGTTGAACCGGTTGCCGAGGCTCTTTGCCATGAAGCGCTTGAGCGAGGCGCCGAACGCGCGCATCAGCCCTGACTCGACCATGTGCAGGCCCCACGTGAGCAACGCGACGCCACCCGCGAGATGAAGCACGATAAGGATCACCCGGCTCCTCCATTGCGTTGTTTTTTGCCTGCGCAACCTGCGTTCCCGCTGCAGCCGCCCTCCGTGCCACTGTGCAATTGCACACAGCGATTGCTTTCTGCGAATCTCTTCAGTCCATTACCGCACCGCCGCCTTGGTCGAGATGCGCGAGAGCCCGAGCAGCACGAGCAGCGTGCCTGCGCCAAGCACCATCGTGAGCGTCGACGCGTCGAAGATCGCACCCCGGTCGGAGAGCGCGAAGATCCCCACGGGCAGCGTCACCCATCCCGGCGGATAGATCATCAGCGTGGCGCCCAGTTCGCCCATCGAGAGCGCGAAGCTCAGGCTGAACGATGCGAGCAGATACGGCGCGACGAGCGGCAGCGTCACGCGCGTGAGCTGGTAGAAGGGCCGCGCGCCGAGACTCTCCGCCACTTCGCCATACTCGGGCGCGACCCGCGCGAGTCCCGCCGAGACGTTGCCGTACGTGAACGCGGAGATCAGCAGGAAGTGCGCGAGGAACACGATGGCGGCCGTGCCGTTGAGCAGCACCGGCGGCTGGCTGAACGCGACGAGCAACCCGAGGCCGATCGAGACCGACGGCACCGCGCTCGGCACGAAGAAGATCACGTCGAGCACGCGTTTGGGCATGCCCTTCATGCGCCGCAGCGCGAGCGCGGCCCACGTGCCGCTCACGAGCGCGGCGCCGCTCGCGAGCGCGCCGGTGAGCACGCTCACGCGCAGCAGATCGGCGGAATCGCCGTGCAGCGCGCGCGTGTAGTGTGCGAGCGTGAAGTGGCTCGGCAGGATGCCGTTCCATTGGCCGCTCACGCTCGCGAGCGCGATCATCGCAACCGGCAGGCCGTAGATCGCGCAGAACAGCAGCGCGGCGGCGCTCCACGTCGACACCCTTGCCCATCTAGCCCAGAGCAGCACGGCGACCTCCGAAAAGTGACACGACTGTGCGGTAGCAGGCATAGAGCCCGAGCGACAGTGCGATGTTGATGACGGCAATCACGCAAGCGGTGGTGTAGTCGAACTCCTGGATAGCCTTGCCGTAGATGAGCAGCGGCAGCGTGATCACGTCCTTCGCGCCGATGAACAGCACGATGCCGAATTCGTTCACGGTCAGCAGCAGGCAGAGGCTCCCGCCCGCGAGCAGGGCGGGCAGCGCGGCCGGCAGAATGATTTTCCGGATGATGCGCAGCGGCTTCGCGCCCAGGCTGCTCGCCACTTCGATCTGCGCGTTGTCGATCTGCGAGAAGCAGGCGAGCAACGGCCTCATGATGAACGGTGTGTACACCGTGATCTCGGAGAGCACGACGCCCCACTGCGTGTACAGAAAGTCGACGGGCGGCAGATTCAGGTGGAAGAGCGCCATCAGCGATTGATTCAGGAGTCCGGCCGATCCGTACACGAACGTGAACGCGAGCGCCACGAGAAACGTTGGCAGTGCGATGAATGTGTCGATCAGCCGGCCCACGAAGCGGGCCCCCGGAAACGGCACGAACGCAATCACGAGCGAGAACACGAAGCCGAGCACGAGACAGCCCGCCGACGCGCACACGGCAATCGCGATCGTGTGATAGAGGCCGCTCAGGAACTGCCGCGAATGCAGCACGTTGGCGAAGTTCGCGAGCGTGAGCGTGTGCGTATCGCCGCCGAGCGCTTGCGCCACGATGAGGCCGAACGGGTAGAAGAAAATCGCCGCGAGCACGACGAGCGGCGGCGCGATCCACAGGTTGCGCGAGAGTGCGCCCGTACGGCCGGCGCGCGCCGGCGGCGCCATCACCGGGTTAGCGATATCAGCCATGGCCTTCGACCTCCGGTACCAGCGTGACGTCCGCCGCATCGAAATGCACGGGCAGCACGGCGCCCGGCTCGGGCGGGCTCGAGAGCGGCGCGCGCGTGAGGCGCAGCGTTTCGTCGCCCACTTCGAGCACCACGCTGTGCAGCTCGCCGAGCCACTGCACGCTGCGCACGATGCCCGTCACGCAGTTGGATTTCGGCTGGCTGGGCTCGAAGTGCAGGTCGTGCGGGCGCACGCACACGTAGCATGTGCTGCTGGCGGCCAGGTTGTGATGGTTGCGTCCCTCGATCGTGAAGTCGCCGCAACGCACTCGCGCAAAGCCGTCGGTGAGCGGCTCGAGCTGGCGCGCCGGCAACACGTTCGCGCGCCCGAGGAATTCGGCGGCGAAGCGGTTCGGCGGATGCCGGTAGAGCCCCTGAGTGTCGCCGTAGGCCACGAGCTTGCCGTCGCGCATGATGCCGATGTGGTTCGCGAGCGTGAGCGCCTCGGTCTGGTCGTGCGTGACGTACAGCACGGTCAGCGAAGGCAGGCTGCGGTGCAGCTTCGCGAGCTCGTCGAGCATCGAGCGGCGGATCTGCGCGTCGAGTGCCGAAAGAGGCTCGTCGAGCAGCAGCACCTGAGGCCGGATCGCGAGCGCGCGCGCAATCGCGACGCGCTGCTGCTGGCCGCCCGAAAGCTCGCGCGGGTAGCGCTTCGCATACTTCGACATGCCCACCAGCCCGAGGCACTCCGGCACGCGCGCGCGGATCACCTCGGCTTCGGTGCCGCGTGCGCGCAGCCCGAACGCGACGTTGTCCTCCACGCGCATGTGCGGGAACAGGGCATAGTTCTGCACGACCATGCCGATGTTGCGCGCATAGGGCGGCAGCCGCGTCACGTCCTTATTGCCGATCACGATGCGTCCCGCGCTCGGCTGCACGAAGCCCGCGACTGCCCGCAGCGCAGTGGTCTTGCCCGAGCCCGATGGGCCGATGAGCGCGACGATCTCGCCGGGCTTCACGGTGAGCGTGAGGGAATCGAGGATCGTCTGCCCGCCGTACGCCACCGATACGTTCTCGAAACCGATACCGCTCGCACCTTGCGCGAGAGCGGCCGGCACCGGGGAGGCCTGCTGCTGCGACCCCCGTTCCATGGTGAGGGAATTTGCCATGAGTTGCTCGATCAGTTGCTCGAAATCGCGTGGTTGTACGTCGCCACGTCGGATTTCAGGTCGCGCATGACCTGATTCCAGTCGGGCACCCAGATGTCGACGCCTTGCAGCGCGGCGTTGAGCGTCTTGAAGTTGTTGTCGGTGGGATGCACGTCGGTGCGCACCGGCATGCCGTAGGCGGTCTTGCTGACCTCTTGCTGGGCTTCGGCGCTCAACAGGAAGTCGATCAGCTTCTTGCCGTTCGCGGCGTGCGGCGCGCCCGCGACGAGACCGATGTAGTAGGGCAGCGAGAAAGTCGCGCGCTTGCCGTCCGGGCCCGCCGGGAAGAACACCTGAACGTTCGGGTTGTCGCGCATCTGCGAGAGGTTCATCTGCAGGTCGCCGTTGGCCACGTAGAGCTCGCCCTTGTTCACGAGCGCGGTGAGCTTGCCGGTGGACGCGGACGGCCCGAGGTTGTTCACCTGGAGCTTGCGCAGATAATCGAAGCCGCCTTGCTTGCCGCCGAAGGCATGGAACGTTTGCAGCATGAGCGCGGTGCCGTCGCCGGCCTGGCCCGGTGTGGAGTACTGCACCTTCTGCTTGTACTGCGGCGCGAGCAGGTCCGAGTAGGCCTTGGGCGGGGTCTTGAGCACCGCCGAGTTGTAGATGAAGGTGGGGTAGTTATCGACCATCGCGACGTACATGCCCTTCGGGTCCTTGTCGCGCGCATCGATCTTGTCCGCGCCGGCCGGCGTGTAGGCTTGCAGCAGGCCGTCGGCGGCGGCCTTCTGCATGAACGGCGGCAGCGTCACGAGCACGTCCGCCTGAATGTTCGACTTCTCCTTGCCGATGCGGTCCACCACGCCGCTCGAACCGGCCTCGATGTATTGCACCTTGATGCCCGTTGCCTTCGTGAAGGCTTCGAATTCGTTGCCGAACCAGCTGGGCGAGCCGTCGTGAAGACCGTCCGCGCTATAGATGGTCACGACGTTGGATTGTGCGTAGACGGGGGCCGCTGCGAACGCGAATGCACAGGTCACCGCGGCGATCAGTTGAGTCTTCATATCCATCCTTCCTTGCGTTGGGTTCGGATGCTGTAAAAACCTCATGTGGCCGCACCAGGGCGGCTTGCGTCGCTTATCTGCAGTTCTGCCGTGTGTGACAACAGCGTGACAATGCTGCCTGTTCAATTTATTGGAGACCAGCCAGGGTTACTGCGCGGCCGTGCCCGGAACCCCGTCCGAGGCCGTGCCGCGCCGCTTGTGCTTGTTCCATCACTCCCAGGGCATCGACCAGGTTCTCACGTTCGTGTAGCTCTTCATTGCCTCGACCATGCCCTCCTTGTATCCATTGCCCGAATCCTTGATGCCGCCGAACGGCGACATCTCCGTGCGATAGCCCGGCACTTCCCAGACGTTCACGGTGCCCACCTCCAGTTCCTTGACGAAGCGCGTCGTGTAGTCGAGCCGGTTCGTGCAGATGCCCGAAGACAGGCCGTAGGCCGTCGAGTTCGAGATGCGGATCACCTCTTCGAGGTTGTCCGGCACGCGGATGATCGGGATCACCGGGCCGAAGGTCTCCTCGTGCACGAGCTCGCAGTCGTAGGGCACGTGATCGACGACCGTGGGCGCGAAGAGGGCGCCGCGGCGCGCTGCGCCGTACAGCACGCGTGCGCCGCGTGCTTCGGCGTCGGCCACGCGGCGCTCGAAGAGCTGCGCGGCGGCCTCGTTGATCACAGTGCCCACGTCCACGCTCGGGTCCATCGGGTCGCCGCACTTGAGCTTCTTTGCGTGCACAAGCACACGTTCGACGAATTCGTCGGCCACGCTCTCCACCACGAGAATGCGCTTGACCGCCGTGCAGCGCTGGCCCGAGTTCCTGGTCGCGCCCGTCACCGCAAGCTGGGCCGCGCGCTCGAGATCGGCGTCTTCCATCACGATGAGCGGGTCGTTGCCGCCGAGTTCCAGCACCGTGCGGCGATAGCCCGCGTTTTGCGCGATGTACTTGCCCACGCGCACCGAGCCCGTGAAGGTGATGAGGTCGCAGTGCGGGTCCGTGATCATGGCGTCGCCCATCGTGCGCGGATTGCCAGTGACCACGCTCAGCATCTCGGGCGGCAGGCCCGCTTCGTAGAGCACGTCGGCGAGCGCGAGCGCGGTGAGCGGCGTGAGCTCGGTGGGCTTGAGCACGACGCGGTTGTTGGTGGCAATCGCCGGCGCGAGCTTGTGGCTCACCATGTTCAGCGGGTGGTTGAACGGGGTGATTGCCGAGATCACGCCAAGCAGCGGCAGGCGCATCGTGAAGATCTTGCGGTTCTTGCCGTTCGGGCTGATGTCGCACGAATAGACTTCGCCATCGTCCTTGATCGTGAGCTGCGCGGCGAACGACCAGACGTCGTAAGCGCGGCTAGCCTCGTAAAGCGAGTCCTTCCAGCAGAGTCCCGACTCCGCAGTGATGAGGCGCGCGAAGTCTTCCTTGCGATCGCGCAGCGCCTCGGCTGTGGTCTGCAGGATGCGCTGGCGCTCGAAACGCGTGAGATGCGGCTTTGCGGCATGGGCTTTGGCAAAGGCCTCCTGCACATGCTCGGGGCGGCCCGCGGGCACGGTGCCCACCACCTCGTTCGTGTACGGGTTCAAGACTTCGATCACTTCGTCGGTCGCGACCTGCCGGCCGGCGATGCGCATGGACTCCTGCTTGAATGCGGGTTTGGTCATGACGTTCATCGCATACCTCGTTGCGGGATCCGGTGAGTTTTCCGGTGACTTGCCTGTGGCCTGTGCGCACCGTCCGCGAAGGCGGGCGGCGACGCGCAGGGCGTGTTCGGTGCCTAACGTGCGTTCGGTGCGTCAAGCGATGGCGGTTTGCACCACGCAGTTCAGCGCGACGTCGAAGATGTCGAAATTGCGCAGCGCGCGGCCCTGCGGCCAGTCGGTCTTGCGGTTGACGAGGAGCGGCACGTCCTGTTCCGAGAGTCCGCCATGCGAGCGCAGCGGCTCGGTGAGGCCCGAGAAGTCGTGGCGCGCCGCGCTCGTGCCGAACACCTTGCTGCGCGTGCCCACCACGACGATGTCGCCTACACGGTCGGGCGGCAGCTCGAAGCGCTCGCACGCCGCCGCGCTGTCGAGCGCGAGCTCCACGCCCTCGGTCTTGCGCAGGCGCTCGAGGAGCGCCGCCGCATCCGCGCCTTCGGGCAGGTAGACGGTGGCGAACGAGCCGAGCGCGCCGTGGTGCGCAACGTACGGGTCGGTGATCGGCAGGATCACGCGCGCGCGGCCCTTGCCAATCCACCCGTCGAACAGGTCCTGGAGATACAGCACGTCGGGTTCGCCATTCGCGCGGTGCTTGTCGTTCATGCCGTGGTCGGCGGTGATCGCGAGCACGCAGCCTGCCGCGTCGAGCTGGCCCACGTAGCGGTCGAACATCGCATAGAACTCGTTGGCCTTCGGCGAGCCGGGCGCGGCCTTGTGCTGCACGTAGTCCGTGGTCGAGAGATACATCAGGTCGGGACGGAAGGTGTCGAGCAGCTTCACGCCCGCCGCGAACACGAACTCGGAGAGAGCGGCCGAGTAGACGTCGGGCAGCGGCTTGCCGACGAAGGCGAGCACGTCGCCGATGCCGTTGCCCGCGCGGGTCGCCTGATCGGCCTTTTCGGCCGAGAACGCCATCGCGCGGCCGCTCGAAAAATCGAGCCCCTTGCCGAGCAGCGTGCGCAGCTTGTCCTTGGCGGTCACCACGGCCACCTTCGCGCCCGCCTCGTGGAACGACGCGAAGAGCGTGGGCGCGCGCAGGAAGCGGGCGTCGTTCATCATCACTTCTTCGCCGCTCGCGCGGTCGTAGAAGTAGTTGCCCGCGATGCCGTGCACCTTGGGCGGGCGGCCCGTGAGGATCGAGAGGTTGTTCGGGTTCGTGAAGCTCGGAATCACGCATTGGGCGATGCGGCTCGTGCCCGTGCGCAGCAGCTTCGCGAGGTTCGGGGCGCGCCCGGCCTTGACGGCCTCTTCGATATAGGCGGGCTCCGAACCGTCGAGGCAGATCACCACGACGCTCGCCGTCGGGAAGCGGTATTCGCGGCCGTTCACGGCCAATGCGTTGTCGTGCAGTGTGCTCATTGCGTCTTCCTTCAAGCTGTTTTTGCGACCCGACCGGTCGCACCCGAGCCGGCCGCACCTGAGCCGGCCGCACCCAATTCGTCGAGCACCTCGCCGATCGCGGCGAGCGCGGCGCGTATCTCCTTCTCGCCGATGCGGCCAATGCAGCCGATGCGGAACGAGTCGGCCACCGTGAGCTTGCCCGGATAGATCACATAGCCACGCGCCTTGAGGCTTTCGTAGAACTGCGCAAAAACGAAGCGCGGGTCCTCGGGCATGTGGAACGTGACGATGATCGGTGCCTGCAGCGCGTCGGGCAGCAGCGGCTTGAAGCCGAGTGCGCGCATGCCTTCGAGCAGGATCTTGCAATTGTTGCGATAGCGCGCGCCGCGCCCGGCCACCCCGCCTTCGGCGTCGAACTCGTTGAGCGCCTGATGAAATGCAACGATCACGTGCGTGGGCGGCGTGAAGCGGTATTGGCTGGTTTTCTCCATGTTGGTCCACTGCTCGTGCAGGTCGAGCACGAGCGTGGTGGCGTTGCCTTGGGTGCGCGAGAGCGCCTCGCGCCGGCAGATCACGAAGCCGAGGCCCGGCACGCCTTCGATGCACTTGTTGGACGACGCGGCGACCGCATCGATATGCATGGTCTGCACATCGAGCGGCAAGGCGCCGAACGCGCTCATCGAATCGACGAGATAGCCTTTGCCGTACTTGTGCGCGAGCGCGCCGATCTGCGCGATGGGGTTGAGGATGCCCGAGGTGGTCTCGCAATGAATCGTGAACACATGCGTGATGGACGGCTTGCCCGCGAGCAGCGCTTCGACTTGCGCGAGGTCGGGCGGTGTGTCTTCGGGCGTTTCGTGCACCACGGTCTTGCGTCCGGCGATTTCGAGAATGCGCTTGGCACGCTTGCCGTACGCACCGTTGATCAGCACCAGCACCTCGCCGCTCGCGGGCACGAAGGTGGTGAGCATCGCCTCCACCGCGAATGTGCCCGAGCCCTGCATCGGCACGGTCACCCAGTCGCCTGCGCCGTTGGCGATGCTGGCGAGGCGCGTGAGCACCGAGCGGTTGATTTCGATGAAGTTCGCGTCGCGCGATCCCCAGTCGTGAACCATCGCCGCCTTGACGGTGCGCGACGTGGTGAGCGGGCCGGGAGTGAGCAGAAGCGGATCGCCGGTTTCGGACGCGGCGGGCGGGCAAGACGTGGAAGAAGCCGTCATGAGGTGTCTCCGTGAAGGTCGGTTCTGACACTTACGTCACTGCATTGTTAAACCCACTTTATTCCTTGCAACAAAAACAGTCAATACGCCATAAATTGCCACATACCCAGGAGATATACGGATACGTCGAAGGCTCGAGATTCGACTGCGCGCGGCCACGCGGCAGCACGCGCGGGCGGCAGCGCGTCTCGGCGGCGCGGGCGGCTCGGGGGCTGAGCGGGTGGGGTGGAGATCGGCGAGGGAAAGGAAAGGCGGGCGGCGGGAGCCGCCGCCAAGGCGTGGGCGTAGACGTGAGAACGCGCGTCAGCTTTGGCCGCTGGCGACGATCACGCTCCACTGGTTCTGCGCGAAGACGCGGGCAAGGTGGGCGGGCGGCGGCGCGTCGACGATCAGCCCGGCGATGTGTGGCACGGGGGCAATCCGCACCGGTGTGCCGTGCTCGAACTTGCTGTGGTCCGCGAGCACGTACACCTCCTTGCCGGCCTTCATCATAAGGTGGCGCTGCTCGGCGGCGAGCCGCGAATAGTCGGTGAATTCGCCTTCCGGCGAGATGCCGCCCACGCCGAGAAACACGAGATCGCAGCGGAAATGCGCGAGCGCCGCCATCGTCTCCACGCCGAATGCCGCCTCGTCGTTGGGCTCGATGTCGCCGCCGAGCATGATGACCTTCACGCCCGGCGAGCGGCACAGCAGCAGCGCGATCGGCAGGCTGTTGGTGATGACCGTGAGGTCGCTATGGTTCGCGAGCGAGGCCGCGAGACCGAGCGTGGTCGAGCCCGAGTCGATCAGCACGACCATGCCGTTGGTCACGAGCCGCGCCGCCGCCGCGCCGATCGCCGCCTTGCCCACCGCGTTGGCCGCCTCGCGCGTGGCGAGCGAGGGCTCGTCTTGCGGCCGCTTCGCGGCGCCGCCATGCACGAGGGCGAGGCGCCCCTGCTCGGCCAGCGTCTTCAGGTCTCGGCGGATGGTTTCGCGCGAGACGCCGAGCGTGGCCGACATGTCCGCGACGCTTACCGAGCCGGTTGCGTCGAGGCTTTGCAGGATGTAGTCGATGCGGCCGACGGCAAGACGCCGGCTCAGCAGCGCGGCCGGCGCAACGGGCGCAACGGGCGCAACGGTCGGGACGGAGTGGTTATCGGCCATGGTGTGGGTTCCCGGGCATATTGAGTCACAAAATACCACAAAATGCCTCGAACTTCGATTTGGCATAGTGGCTGAGGCGTGAATGACACGGCCGGGGTGCCGTGAAATCGCGGCGGGATGGCCGTGCAACGGGCCGTGGACCTGAGTGGCGGCATGCTCGCGTCGGGCCATGGCATCACCCGGGTATGTGGTTTTGATGTTGTTTTTTGTTGTTTTATGTTGCATTCTTCGGCTTACCGGAATTGCTCGCCACGTCCTCTCCTTTCGCATCGAGGCCCACGCCCATGTCCACTCCTGTTCCCACGCATGCCAGAGTCGTCATCGTCGGCGGCGGTATCGTCGGTTGTTCGGTTGCGTATCACCTCACGAAGCTCGGCTGGCGTGACGTCGTGCTGCTCGAGCAGGGCGCGCTCTCGTGCGGCACCACCTGGCACGCGGCGGGCCTCGTCGGCCAGTTGCGCTCCCAGCAGAGCATGACGAAGCTGATTCGCTACTCGACGGCGCTCTACGCGGAACTGGAGGCCGAGACGGGACTGGCCACGGGCTGGAAGCAGTGCGGCTCGCTCTCGGTGGCGCGCACGCAGGAGCGCATGACGCAACTCAAGCGCACGGCGGCCTCCGCGCGCGCCTATAGCGTGGTCTGCGACGTGATCGGCCCGCGCGAGGCCGGCGAGCTGTGGCCCGTAATGCGCACCGACGACCTGCTGGGCGCGGTCTGGCTGCCCGGCGACGGCAAGGCGAATCCCACCGACCTCACGCAGTCGCTCGCGCGCGGGGCCCGGCAGCGCGGCGCGCGCATCGTCGAGAACACGCGCATCACCGCGGTTCATACCGCCGCGACGCCCGCCGGCCGCGCCGCCACGGGCGTGTCGTGGCGCAACAAGGACGGCGAGGAGGGCACGCTGCACGCGGAGATCGTTGTCAACTGCGCGGGGCAATGGGCGAAGGCCGTCGGCCGGATGTGCGGCGTGACCGTGCCGCTGCATTCGGCTGAGCATTACTACATCGTGACCGAGCGCATTGCCGGCGTGCATCCCGATCTGCCGGTCATGCGCGACCCCGACGGATTCATCTACTTCAAGGAAGAAGTGGGCGGGCTCGTGATGGGCGGCTTCGAGCCCAACGCAAAGCCGTGGGGCATGGACGGCATCCCGGAGAATTTCGAGTTCCAGTTGCTGCCCGACGACTGGGATCAGTTCGAGATCCTGATGGAAAACGCGCTGCGGCGCGTGCCCGCGCTCGAGACCGCGCAGATCCGCCAGTTCTACAACGGACCGGAATCGTTCACGCCGGACAACAACTTCCTGCTGGGCGAGGCGCCCGAGCTGCGGCGCTTTTTCGTGGGCGCGGGCTTCAACTCGATGGGCATCGCCTCGGCTGGCGGGGCAGGCATGGCGCTCGCCGAATGGATTGTCGCCGGCGAGCCGACCATGGACTTGTGGCCCGTCGACATCCGCCGCTTCGCGCGCTTCAACGGCAACGATACGTGGCTGCACGACCGCGTGAAGGAAACGCTCGGGCTGCACTATGCGATGCCGTGGCCGAACCGCGAGCTCGACACGGCGCGCCCGTTCCGCCGCTCGCCGCTCTATGCGCCGCTCGCGGCGGACGGCGCGTGCTTCGGCAGCAAGATGGGCTGGGAGCGGGCGAACTTCTTCGCGCCGAGCCCGGCTGAGGCGCGCATCGACTATGCATTCGGCCAGCAGAACTGGCTGCCGTGGAGCGGCGCGGAGCATCGCGCCTGCCGCGAAGGCGTCGCGCTCTTCGACATGACCTCGTTTGCGAAGCTGCTCGTCAAGGGGCGCGATGCGCAAGCGATGCTGCAAGGCATTGTCGCGAACGATGTGGCCGTGCCGGTCGGCTCCACCATTTATTCAGGGTTGCTAAACGAGCGCGGAACCTACGAATCGGACGTCACGCTCACGCGGCTCGCCGACGATCAATACCTCGTGGTGACCGGCTCCGCCCAGGCAACGCGCGATCTCGACTATCTGGAGCAAGCGATTCCGCCCGATCGCCATTGCGTGCTCGTGGACGTGACGAGCCAGTACGCGGTCCTCGCCGTGATGGGGCCGGATTCGCGCGCGCTGCTGCAAAGCGTGTCGAAGGCGGACTGGAGCCGCGAGGCGTTTCCGTTCGGCCAAAGCCGCGAAGTCGACATCGGCTACGCGAGCGTGCGTGCGACGCGCCTGACCTATGTGGGCGAACTGGGCTGGGAGCTGTACGTGCCGGTGGAGTTCGCGGTCGGCGTCTACGAGACGCTGCACGCGGCGGGCAAGGCGTTCGGGCTCGTCAATGCCGGTTACTACGCGATCGAGTCGCTACGGCTCGAAAAAGGCTACCGCGCGTGGGGCCGGGAGCTCTCGCCCGACTGCAACCCCTTCGAAGCCGGCCTCGCATTCGCCTGCAAGCTCGACAAGGACATTCCTTTCCGTGGACGCGAAGCGCTCCTGCGTTTGCGCAACCAGCCGCTGCAGCGCAGGCTCGTCGTGCTCACCGCCGATGGCGCGAGCGAGCGCATGCTGTGGGGCGGCGAGGCCATTCTGCGCAACGGCGAGCCGGTGGGCTCGGTCACGTCGGCGGCGTTCGGCCATACGCTCGGCTGCCCCGTTGCGATGGGCTTTCTCTCGCGCGAGGACGGCGCGGTCGACGCGGCGTGGCTCGCTGGCGGACGCTATACGATCGACGTGGCCGGCGAGCAGATTCAGGCAAACGTGCATCTGGGTGCGCCGTACGACCTGCGCGCGTTGCGCGTGAAAGGCTGAGTATTTTCAGGCAGGGAGGATGGTGTCCGCACCTTGCACGGGAGTCGGGCGTGGCGCCCGATGCGGTGGCGCGAACAGCCTCTTCTTCACGATTATCGCCTGGTCGTGCTCGGTCCCTGTTGATCGGCCGATGCCGCCGTTCGCGCACGGCAGGCACAGTCGATGCATGCGTGTGCTGGGTCTGATCGCAGCAGGGGCACCTCGCCAATGCCGGCGTGCTTATTGGCCCCGAGTGACCTATTCTGGATAGACACCAGACGTTCATTCCCTTCCAGGTTTTCGACAGGAGGTGTGCCATGTCGATGTCGCCAACCCTGCAGGAGTGCCTGCGCAGCAAAGGTTCCCGTTACGAAATCGTGCGTCACCCATACAGCCATTCCAGCATGGAAACGGCGGCTGCGGCGCACGTCCCCGGTGACCGTCTCGCGAAAACCGTGCTGCTCGAAGACGAACACGGCTATGTGGCCGCCGTGCTGCCCTCGACCTACGCTGTGCAACTCTCCGAGCTATGGAGCAAAACGGGACGCCGGCTCTCGCTGGCCACGGAAGTCGAATTGCGCGAGCTGTTCAAGGACTGCGATGCGGGCGCCTTGCCGCCGATCTGCATGGCCTATGGCATGAAAACCTACCTCGAAGCGAGCCTCGCGGGCCAGCCCGATGTCTACTTCGAGGCCGGCGACCACGAAGAGCTGGTTCACATGGACGCGGATCAGTTTCTGATGCTGATGGACGATGCCGAGCGCACGCACTTCGCAAGGCGCATGCGCGGCATGAGCGCGATGAGTGGCATGAGCAGCATGCGCGGCATGAGCTGACGATAGTGAGGCGAGGTTGAGGTGTCCAGCGCCAGGCACGGGATGCCTGGCGCGCGGCGACTGGCGGCTGCAGTGCGATAATGGGCTGCGCCGGGGTTCCGGCGACATCCTCGCACCAAGCCGCGCGGTTCGCGCGCGGCGCACACTTTGCCACTCATGACCATCGATTCCGCCATCGTCGAAGTCTTCGCGCCCACCGGCACGCTGCGCGCGTCCATCAATCCCGGCAATCCCATTCTCGCGAACCTCGACCCGGCTTCGGGCGAAGCGTTCGGCGTGTCCATCGATCTCGCGCGAGCCTTCGCGCAGCATCTTGGCGTGCCGCTCGAACTCGTCGTGCTCGATACGGCGGCGAAATCAGTGGCAGCCGTCAGCGAAGAGCGCGCCGATTTCGGCTTCTTTGCCGTCGATCCCAAGCGCGGGGAGACGATCGCGTTCACCGCGCCCTACGTGCTGATCGAAGGCTTCTATCTGGTGCGCGACGATTCGCCAGTCCGCACGAACGCGGACGTGGACCAGCCGCACAATCGCGTTGCGGTCGGCAAGGGCAGTGCATACGACCTCTTTCTCACACGCGAATTGAAGGCCGCGCAAATCGTGCGCGCGCCCTCGTCGCCCGCGGTCGTGCAAACGTTCCTCGATGAGGGGCTGGAAGTGGCGGCGGGTGTGAAGCAGCAACTCGAAGCGGATGCGTGCAAGTCGCCTGGGCTGCGCCTGCTCGACGAACGCTTCATGGTGATCCGCCAGGCGATGGGCGTCGCGAAGAGCCGCGGCCCGCGCGCAGCCGAAGTGCTTGGCGAATTCGTCGAGGCGATGAAGGCCTCGGGCTTTGTTGCCAAGGCGCTCGCGCGCCACGGCATCAAGGGTGCTTCGGTCGCGCCCGCGGCATAAAGCAAGGTCGCGGGACGCGGATCGGCGAGCATGCCGGCGACATCCTCCGCAAAGGCGGGAACCGCTTGCGAAGCGATCGCGGCATGCGCGCCGCAGCCCCGCTAGAACATGTGCACGATGCCGACCGCAACCGCGAGCTGATTGGCGCCCGTCGCGACAGGTGTCGTCGATCCTGTCGCGCTGAGCGCGGACTTCGAGCTGTTGATCACGTAGGTCACGTCGGTATAGAGCGCGGTGCGCTTGGACAGCCAGTAATCCGCATTCACGCCTGAACTGAGCGCGTGGGCGGATATGTGCCGATACGAGTGATAGTACGAAGCCGCCGAGACCTGGAGCGACGGCGTGATCTTGTATCGCACGCCGCCATAAGCCATGTATTGCGGTGGCGATGCCTCCAGCGTGGCGGCGATATTGTTGAGCAACAGTTCGTACCCGCCGTAGAGCGTGGCGTTGCCGATCTGCCAGGAGCCGCCCGCAACGTAGCGGCGCTCGTCGTCGCTCGAAGACGCGAGGGTCTGGCCTTGCCGCTGCTCGTAGACAAACGTCAGGTTGAACGCGCCCTGACGATAGCGGGCGCCGACGTCATACTGCTTGCCCACCCGAAACGCGCCCGGCACTTGCGAGCCGTTGGGCACCGTGGAATCGTAGCCGAAGCTGTAAAGCGCATTGAACTCGAACGGGCCGGCATGCCCGAGGTAGTCGAGCGCATTGTCGGCGCGTCCCACGAACTGCGAATCCTGGGCGGGCAGACCATAGCTCGAGTAGGCGAGCGGGTCGAGCGCGAGAAAGTAGCGGTACATCGGCGTCATCTGCCGGCCCGCCATCACCGCGCCCAAGCGGTCCGACTCGAGGCCGACGAAGGCCTGGCGGCCAAACAGCCGGCCGCCTTGCTGCAAGGTGCCGTTGTTCATCGCAATGCCGGATTCGAGGGTAAAGATGGACCGCAGGCCGCCTCCGAGATCCTCCTTGCCGGTCAGGCCCCAGCGCGAATTGATGCGGTTGCCCGTGTTCAGCCGGAAGAGATTTCCTTGCCCTTGCTTCGCGGCGTGGCTCACGTATTCGACGCCGGAATCGAGAATGCCGTAAAGCGTGATCGAGGACTGCGCATGCGCGATATTGTTCACGGTCCCGCCCACACCAAGGATGAGCAGTCCTCCTATTGCCCTGCTCATGCGATTCGATTTCATGCTGTCTCCAGATATAATAATAGTGGTACTAAATGTATGAATAACGGCAAGCACATCGTGCGTTGCCGGGCCTTGCGTCGGGCTATTCGCGAGAAATGTGCTTGCTGACGAAGAACATGGCGGCCATGCCGATCACGGGGCCAATGGCGAGCGTGAGCAGCGCAAGCATGAACGAATGGGTGCCGCCATAAACATGGCCCACGGCGAGCGGCGAAACCACGCTGCCCATCTGCCAGATCGCGTTGGTCCAGCCCGCGGCGGCGCCGGCAAGACGCTTGCCCGAAGCATCGCTGATCTGCGCCATCAGAACCGGCAGGTAGCCGTACGAGAAGGCGCCCAGGACCGGTGCGATCAGATAGAACTGCGCGGTCGTCGAGCAGGTGCCGAATATCAGCAGCGTGATGGTGAAGGCAAGCAGGCAGAGAATCGAAATGAGCTTGCGCGACACGCCGGGAAGATCGGAAATCCAGCCGAGGACCGGCTTGGCAACGACCGCGCCAATCCCGAACGACGCAATGATGGAGCCGGCCACCACGGGCGAGATGCCATATTGCCGCGTCATCAGCGCATTGCCCCACGCGCCGAATCCCACCGTCGCCCACAGACCTCCGCAGCCCGCGATCGCGAGCACGATCAGATTGCGGTTGCGCAGCAGGCCGAGCATCTCCGCCGCGCTGTTGCGTGCCGGCGGCTGATCCTGGGTGGGCCGGTTCTTCAGGAAAAGCAGGGAGACGATGCCCCACGCAACCGTGATGCCGCCAAGCATGCGGAAGGCGTTGGACCAGCCGTGCTGCGCAGAGAACGACGGGACGATCGCATTCGCGAGCACGACGGCCAGCGACGTCGCCGTGGTGTAGATCCCCATCGCGCGGCCCCGGTCGCGCGCAAACCAGGCGGGGATGATCTTCATGCCGGCCGAATAGTCGGCGCCCGCGGCAAAGCCCATCGCAAGCTGTATGACGATCCCCATGGTGAGCGTGCGGGTATCGCCGAAGTAGAACGTGAAGACACCGAGCGGCAGCAGGGCCAGCGTCATCATCGCGCGGCCGCCGAGCAGATCGGTGAGGATGCCGCCGATGATGTTGGCGACGACGTAGCCCGCGTAGAACGCCGTCACGAACGCACCGAGCATCGCGACGCTGAGGCCGAGCGACGCGCCCACGGGTGCGGCCACCGTGCTCCATGCGACACGATCCACATAGCTGAGCAGAAAGGCCGCCCAGACGATGAACAGGGCAACCCAGCGGTACGCGCCGGCTTGCGTGGCAGCCGCGTTTTGCGCCGTCCAGACGCCATACGATGCGTCGCCGGACGACGTGAGATCTTTCTCCATGACTCCTCCGATGCGGGGCGCACATGGGCGCCCCTTTTCTGATCTGGCCTGTTCTGGCCTGTTATTGCTTTGATTGCTTTGAATCCCGCCATCGCGGCGGGCTGGATTGCGTGATGCCGCTAGAGATCGAGCACGAGCAACTTCGACTTCGCGCGCGAACAGCAGGGCAGGAACTGGTCGTTGCGCGCCTGCTCTTCAGGCGAAAGATAGAGATCGCGATGATCGGGCTCTCCATCGAGCACGCGCGTGATGCAGGTCCCGCAGATGCCTTGTTCGCAGGAGACGGGCACCTCCACGCCGGCGTCGGCGAGTGCCTGCGTGATGGTGCGCTCCGCGGGAATCGCCACGATGCGTCCGCTGCGCGCCAGCCGGACCTCGAACTCCGCGTCGTTCGTATGACTCGCCGGAGGCGCCGCGAAAAACTCGTAGTGCAGCTGAAGCTCCGGCCAAAGCGCCGCGCGCGCCGTGTCGAGCACGGCCTGCATGAAACCCTGCGGACCGCAGACATACAGATGGGTGTCGGGTTGCGGCGTGGCGAGCAGCGCGCGCAGGTCGAGGCGCTGCGCGTCGTCGCCGTCGTCGAAGTGATACTGGACGCGCTGGGACCACGCAGAGCCTGCGATGCGCTCGAGAAACGCGGCGCGCGTGCGCGAGCGGGCGCAATAGTGCATCTCGAACTGCGCGCCCGCCCGGTCCAGTTGCCCGGCCATGCAGAGCAGCGGCGTAAGGCCGATGCCGCCTGCCAGCAACAGGTGCTTCACATTTCCCTGCGCGAGCGGGAAATGATTGCGCGGCGCGCCGATGCGAATCTCGTCGCCTTCTTGCACGGCCTCGTGCATGGCCGCCGATCCTCCGCGCGACTGGGCGTCGCGCAGCACCGCGATCTGGTAGCGGTGGCGCTCCGCCGGCGCATTGCACAGCGAGTACTGTCTGACGAGGCCGCCTGGAACGTGCACGTCGATATGCGCGCCCGCATCGAATGCGGGCAGCTCGCGACCGTCGGGGCTCGCGAATTCGAAGCTGACGATGTCTTCGGCCTCGATGCGCCGGCGCACCACGCGCAGCGCAAGCGTAGAGTCGTTCATGCCTGTCACCCTTTACATGATCGACAGGCCGCCATCGACCATCAGCGTGGTGCCGGTGATGAACGACGCTTCGTCGCTGGCGAGCCAGAGAATCGGCCACGCGATTTCTTCGGGGCTGGCCCAGCGCCCGATCAGCGATGTGTCCTGCCGCTGCGTCTTGAGCGCCTCGACGCTGTTGCCCGCGGCACGCGCGCGATTGACGTGAAAGTCGGTAAGGGTGGAGCCCGGACATACCGCGTTGATGCGCACGCCATGCGACGCTTCTTCGAAGGCGAGCGTGCGGGTCATTGCGAGCATGCCCGCCTTGGTCGCGTCGTAGAGGCCCATGCCTTTGCGGCCCGTCACGGCATAGCACGACGACACATTGACGATGCTCGCCGCGCCCGACGCGCGGAGCAGGGGCAGCGCGGCCCTGCAATAATTCGATGTCCCAATCAGGTTGACCGACACCATGTCCTGCCATTCGCCGGGCGTGGCTTCGGCCAGCGCGCTGTAATTGCGCATGGCCGCGTTGTTGACCAGTACGTCCAGCCGGCCGAACGAATCGGCGGCCAGTTGTGCCGCCTCGAGCGCCGCTTGCGCGTTCGCCACGTCGGCCGCGAAGGTTTTCACGCGGGCCGAGGCATCGCGGGCGAGCAATTCGCTCGCGACGCGATCGAGCGCTTGCGCGTTCGCGTCGACCAGCACGACGGCAGCGCCTTCGTCGCAGAAGACGCGGGCCGTCGCGGCGCCGATTCCACCGCCGCCGCCTGTGATCAGCGCAACCTTGGCTTGAAGTCTTTTACCTTGCAGCATTTCATGCCGGCGCAACGCCGGCCTCCTTGTTTCGGATTACGAATGATGATTCGCGGCGCGGAGCCGGCGTCCGGCATGACTACTCAGATCGAGTAGACCGGCTGGTCCTTGCCGTCGGCAAGGTGAATCACGGCCCATTCCTGCGGCTTCTGATCGTGCGGCAGCAACGCGCCTGCCGCGCGCACGCGCTGCTGGTCGGCGTCGATGGCCGGCGGATCGGTATCGGGAAGCAGCGCCGTGGCGGCCTCGTACAGCATGCGGCGCGCCATTACGATCGCGCGGTCCGTGGGCAGCAGCTTCTCTTTGCTGTGGTCCTGGATCGGCCCCATGCTTTCCTGCAGCGACGCATCCTGCATCGCAAAGCCGAACACGCCGGAATACGCGCGCTTGTCCTTCTGCGCCTGGCGATCGATCAGATAGTCGTTGTCCTTGTTGGCCTTGGGACGGAACGTGCCCGGTTCGTATTCGCAATGAATGCCCTTGCCGGCTTCCAGATCGCTCAGCTCCTGCTGACTGAGCGGGCGATCCGGGCGGAAGTTGATGCTCCAGGCCCAGCAGTTGTGATCGTCGATGGGCACCCACACGTGGCCGGCCAGCGAGTGATCGCCGAACGGCGGGATCAGCGTGTACCACGGGAACAGCCACTGCGTGATGCGCCAGTAGTACGAATCCGGCTCGCCGTTGCGGCGGCCGAACAGCGTGAGGCCAAACGGCTGCTTCTCGATCTCGAAGATCACGTTGCCGTCCGCCTTGATGTAGTCGAGCGCCTTGGTGCCCTGGTGCATGGGATCGTCGTCGACCTCATAGCGGTGCACATACGAAACGTGGCTCGTGTCGATGCCGCCCTCCATCGCTTGCAGGTAGTTCGACTCCTGCAGCCGCTTCGAGACGAATACGTGGCTGTCCGGCAAGTTGCACCACTCGAGATCCGGCGGCGCCGGCTGGCGATCCTTCGGCCCCATGTAGGCCCACACGATGCCCGCGCGCTCGATGCACGGATAGGCCGTGATGCCCATGTGCTTGCAGGCTTGCGGGGCGGACGGCACGTCCACGCACTGGCCGTCGCGATCGAACTTGAGACCGTGGTACGCGCAACGAATGCCGTTTTCCTCGTTGCGGCCGAAATACAGCGACACGCCGCGATGCGAACAGAACTCGTCGATCAGCGCCGCCTTGCCTTCGGAATCGCGAAAAGCCAGCAGCTTCTCGCCCAGAATCTGCACGCGCACGGGCGGGCAGTCGGGCTCGGCGATCTCGCTCGCGAGCAGAATCGGCACCCAGTAGCGCCGCATCAGGTTACCCATTGCGGTTCCGGGGCCGGTGCGCACCAGTGTTTCTGACATGTTCCTGTCCATAGTCGTCCTCTGAATCGAATGCGGTTCTGTCCGCTGTGTGAGAATGTGATTTCATTCTACGGACATGCGAGATGAAGTCAAGCGGGACTTTCTCTACAATGTGCAGACGATCCGCGCGGTAATAGAAGGGAAATTTCAAATGGAAGAAAAAAAGCCGCATGAAAGTGTGCGAGCAGTGGAACGGGCACTAGAAATTCTTCTCGCATACCAGCCTGGCGACAAAGAACTGACCGTTGCGGAACTGCTCACGCGCGTGAATCTGAGCCGTCCGACGCTGTATCGCCTGCTGAACACGCTGGAACAACGGGGTTTTCTGGCATCGGAGGGCGAACCGCAGCGGTTTCGCCTCGGGAGCGCCGTTGCGCATCTGGCCCACGTCTGGATGAGCGACCACAGCATCGCGGACCTCGCGCAGCCGATGCTGCGCAATCTGTGGGAGCAAACCTCGGAAACGGTGGCCCTGTTTGTGCCCGACGGCACCTATCGCGTCTGCGTCGCCGAGATGGAGAGTCCGCAGCCGCTCAGCTTCCGGCGTGGCGTGGGGTATCGGGAAAAGCTCGTGCTTGGCGCGAGTGGACGCGCGATTCTTTCGCAGATGCAGTTGTCCGCCGATGCGTTGCGCCGCTATGTGCCCGAGCCCGACAAGGATCTCTCGCCGCTGCTCGCCGACATCGAGACGATTCGCACACAAGGTTATGGCATGAGCCGCCACGAGCTGATCGAGGGTGCCGTTGCCGTGGCCGCGCCGTTTTTCAATGGTGCGAATCAGGTAGCGGGATCAATCTGCATTTTCGGGCCCAGCGTGCGGGTGACCGACGAGCGGGTGGCTGAATTCGCCGAATTGCTCAAGCGCGAGGCGCACAGCCTGTCACACGCGCTGGGGCAGCACGTCGTGTAGATTCGCCGACCGATGCTGCATGGCACTCGGTAAAACCCTCCCTTGAAGCCTGAAAATCCGTTTCCTACTCTTTGAAACGTTTCATATTCGGGTGAACCGATTCAGGCGGATGGCTCGGCATGGACGACCGAAAAAAGAGTACCAGCACGCTCAAGGACGTCGCGAACGCGGCGGGGGTCTCGCTCGGGACGGCATCGAAGGCGCTCGCGGGTGCCACGAGCGTGAGCGAAGCGCGGCGGCAGCAGGTCTGGGAAGCGGCGCGCAAGCTTGGCTACCGGCGCAACAGCCTCGCCGCCGAATTGCGCAGTTGCCGCTCGACGTCGATTGGCTTCGTCGTGCCCGACCTGACCAATTCGTTCTTCATCGAACTGGTTTGCGCGCTCGAAGACCATGCGCTCGAATGCGGCTACCGGCTCATTCTCGCGCATGCCCAGGAGGATCCCGAACGCGAAGCGGAGCGCATCCGCTTCGTGCTCTCGCGCCAGGTGGCGGGCATGATCATCATTCCGTGCCACGGCTACGCGCATGCGATCAGCGAACTGCGCGAATGCGACGTGCCGCTCGTGATGGCCGATCGCGTCGACAACAGCTTTCCCGCCAACACCGTCACGACCGATAGCCATCGCGCCGCGATGGACGGCACCGGGCATCTGATTGCGCTCGGCCACCGGCGCATCACGTTCATCGTCAACGCGCTCGATCTCGTCAACAGTCGCGAGCGCGCGGAAGGCTACATGGAGGCGATGCGGCGCGCCGGGCTCGAGCAGCACGCGAAGGTCGTCGTGTGCGGCATGAGCGATACCGAGAGCCACGCGACGACGCTTGGCGTGCTCTCCGCGCGCGAGCGCCCGACGGCGCTCTTCACCGGCGCCAACGTCGCGACGCTTGGCGCGCTGCGGGCGATCCGCGATGCGGGTCTGCGGCTGCCGGACGACATCTCGTTGCTCTCGTTCGACGATGCACCGTGGATGTCGGTGCTGCGTCCCGGCATCAGCTCGATTCGCCAGCCGGTGGAGGCCATCGGCCGCGCGATCTGGAATCTGCTGCACCAGCAGTTGCAGGGCGAGCACCCGGAAATCGTGCATTTGCGCATGCGTGCCGATCTGCGGGTTCGCGAAAGCACGGCCGCAGTGCCTGCCGTGCCTCCCGTGCCGTACGACGACTGCGGCACGGCCTCGCCCGTATCTGCCGCACGGCCGCTATAACGTTTTATTTTCTGTGGCACCCGAGGCGGGCCGCGTGTGCTCCGCCCGGTTCATAAGAGAAAGGAGACAAGGCTATGGACAGTCAACGACGCTTGCTCATTGCGGGTCTGGCCGCTGTGCCGCTTGCCGGTGCAGCGGGTCTTCTCGGGACACTGGTGAGCACACCCGCTTTCGGGCAGCAGAAAAAATACCGCTTCGGCTTTTCTCAGGTGACGACGGTCGAGCCCTGGCGCGTCCAGTTCAACAAGGACATGAAAGCCGAGGCCGCGAAGCATCCCGAGGTCGATCTGGTGATTGCGGACGCCGGCGATCGCACCGACAAGCAGAACGCCGACATGGAAAACTTCATTGCCCAGAAGATGGACGCGATCTTCATTTCGCCCAAGGAGTCGGCGGGGCTGACCGGCGTGGTGGAAAAGGCCTTCAAGGCAGGCATTCCCGTGTTCGTGCTCGATCGTGAAGTGAACGGCAACGACTATACGCAGTTCATCGGCGGCGACAACGTGCAGATCGGCCGTGAAGCGGGGGCGTTCGTCGTCAAGCTGCTGGGCGGGCCGGGGCACGCGCGGGGCAATCTCGTCGAAGTGTGGGGCGGCTTCGGCGCGCAGCCGGCGCACGACCGTCACGACGGCGCGTTCAGCGTGATCGGCAAGGAGCCGGGCATCAAGCTCGTGGGCGAGCGCGTGGACTGCGACTGGAAGCAGGACAAGGCGTACGAGTACATGAAGACGGTGCTGCGCGTGAATTCGAAGATCGATGTGGTCTATGGGCACAACGATCCCATGGCCTATGGCGCCTACCTTGCTGCCAAAGATGCCGGACGCGACAAGAGCATCAAGTTCGTCGGCATCGACGGATTGCCTCAGGAAGGCGCCACCTGGGTCGAGCAGGGACTGCTGGCCGGCACCTTCATGTATCCGACACCAGGTGCCGAAGGCATTCGTCAGGCGCTCAAGTTGCTCCACGGCGAGAAGATTCCGAAGAAGGTCACCTTGCCGACTCAGGGCATTTTTGCCGACAACGCCAAGGCGTATATCGCCAGCCACTGAGTCTTCATTGAGCCGTCACTGAGCCCCACTGAGCGCGGATCGAACCCGCAGCGCGTTACAGGAGTCCGAATGAACGCCACTGTTGCCGCACCGCTGATCGAAGCGGCAGGCCTGTCAATCTCGTTCAACGGCAGTGCTGTGCTGTCGAGCGTCGACTTCGATGTCATGGCGGGGGAGGTGCACGCGCTCGTCGGCGAGAACGGCGCGGGCAAGTCCAGCCTGATGAAGATGCTGGGCGGGCTGTACGCGCCCGATAGCGGCACGATCCGGGTACGGGGCGTGCCGACGCGCCTTGCGAGCGTGAACGACGCGACCGATGCCGGGATCGCGATCATCCATCAGGAGCTCAACCTGGTCGATACGCTTTCGGCGGTCGACAACATTTTTCTCGGCAAGGAGCCGCGCACGCGGCTGGGCTTTCCCGACCGGCGCGCGATGCGGGCCGCGGCGCGCGGCGTGCTCGATCAACTGGGCTTCCGGGCGAATCCGGACACGCTCGTCGGGACATTGCGGGTGGGCGAAAAGCAACTGGTGGAAATCGCCAAGTCGCTGGTGGCCGACGCGAAGGTCCTGATCATGGACGAGCCGACTTCGGCGCTCTCCGACGCGGAGACCACGGCGCTCCTCACGCTCACGAAACGGCTGCGCGAGCGCGGCATGGGCATCGTGCTGATCAGCCACCGGCTCGGCGAGGTGTTTGCCGTGGCCGATCGCGTCACCGTGCTGCGCGACGGCCGGCGCATTTCGACACTGCCGGTTGCGCAGATCGAATCGTCGACGGCGCTGGTCTCGATGATGATCGGCAAGGACTTCGCGCCGCCGGAGCGCGGCGAGGACGAGGCGCCGCACGCTCGCAGCACGAGCATCGACGTGCGTCATCTCACGCTCTGGGGACCGGCGCGCGCGATGGTGCGCGATGTGTCGTTTTCGGTGCTCGTGGGCGAGGTATTCGGTCTCTCGGGCCTGCTTGGCGCGGGCAAGACCGAAGTGCTCGAGGCGATCTACGGGATCTCGGCCTACGCGCAGGAGGGCAGCATCGCCGTGGCGGGGCAGCGCCGGTCGATCAGGTCTCCGAATGAAGCAGCCACGGCTGGGCTCGCCTTCGTGACCGAGGACCGCAAAAAGGACGGGCTCGTGCTCGAGCAGTCGCTCGAGGCGAATTTCATGCTGCCTTCCTTGCGGCGTGTGCCCGGCTTTCCGTTCTACCTGCGCCGCCGGCTGTGCGGCCGGGTCGCGGAGCAGGCGCGCGCGTCGCGAGTCAAGCATCGCAGCCTCGCGCAGCCCGCCAATAGCCTGTCCGGCGGCAATCAGCAAAAGCTCATCATCGGCAAATGGCTGATGACGAGGCCGCGCATTCTGCTGCTCGACGAGCCGACGCGCGGCGTGGACGTCGCCGCCAAAGCGGAAATTTACCGGCAGATCCTCGGCGCGGCGCGCTCGGGTGTGACCGTGCTGATTGCCAGCTCGGAGATCGACGAATTGACCCTGCTGTGCGACCGCATTCTCGTCCTGTGCGAGGGGCGTGCAAAACGGATCCTGCCGCGCAGCGATTTTTCCGGCGACGTGCTCATCAGCCTCGCCTCTCCTTGAACCCATCGACCGCCTCGATTCGAAACTGCCTGGAGGCTGACCATGCTGCATGTGCAGGACCATGTTGCCGAACCGGATGCGCCCACGCGCAGGCGCCAGTTCAGTGCACTGATGACTCACCTGAAGTATTACCTCGGGCTCATCCTGCTGCTCGTGGTGGGCGCGTTCACATCGCCGCATGCGAGCGACGGAAGCAACATCTTTCTGTCCAGCGCCAATATCTCCGACGTGTTTCGTGAAGTCGCCAACGTCGGCGTGATGTCGATCGGCATGACGCTCGTGATCATCACCGCGGGCATCGATCTTTCCGTTGGCGCGATCATGGGTTTGGGCAGCGTGCTCACGGCCATGCTGCTCACCACCGAGGGATGGAGCAGGGCGACTTACGCTTCGCTGGTGCTCGACGCGCTCGCCGTTTTCACAATCGTTTTCATCGTGCTGGGCGCATTGCGGACACCGCTGCGCGCGCGTGGCGCGCATGCCAGTGGCGCACGCACGGTGCGCGGTGTGATCGCGCTCCTGTGCGCGGCGCTTGCGTGCCTGTATATCGTGCTGCACGCGGCGCACCGCATGCCGCTGGTTGGCGTGCTCTGGATCGTGCCGCTCGCTGGCTTCACGGTGGGCAGCATCAACGGATGGATCATCACGCGCGGGCGCATGCAGCCGTTTATCGTCACGCTCGCGGCAATGGTGGGCGTACTCGGCGCCGCGCGGCTGATTGCCGGGCAGGATACCGCCGTCTATTCGATCTACAGCGGCACGAATGCCACGGCCGACATCGAGAATCTGCGCGCGCTGCTGTTCAACATCGTTCCGGTGCCCGCGCTTTGCTTTCTCGTGATCGCGCTGATCTTCGGTTTTGTGATGAACCGGACCGTGTTCGGAAAATACCTCTATGCGATCGGCGGCAACGAAAAATGCGCGGTGGTTTCCGGACTCGACGTCAATCGCTACAAGATGATGGCGTATGCCATTTCCGGTTTGCTCTCGGCGCTGGTTGGCGTGCTCTATGCAGCGCAGTACCGGCAGGGGAAAGCCGACGCCGGGACGGGCTGGGAGCTCGATGCAATTGCCGCCGTCGTGATTGGCGGAACGAGCCTCATGGGCGGCGTGGGACGCATCTCGGGCACGGTGGCGGGCGTGCTCATCTTCGGCTTTCTTGGCAATATCCTGCTGCTCAACGACATCGACAGCAATACCCAGCTCGTACTCAAAGGCCTGATTATCGTGATCGCCGTGTTT
>DATEJU010000480.1:0-4137 GCA_035277805.1 Paraburkholderia sp.
CCGTCTCGCCCGAGGCTGATCCGCCCGTTTCGGGGCCGTGCAGCGCAGATGGCATGAAAAATCGGAGGTAGCCAGTAATATCGACTATGCTATTGTTCTACGTCCAGATTTTGTTATCGTATTTTTCAGATTTTCAGGAAAAAGACATGAGAACGCAGCGCCAGCCGGTCCGTTCGCTGGACCGCCTCGATCACCGGATTCTGAAGCTGCTTCAGGAGGATGGCCGAATGGCCATGAAGGACCTCGCGGAGCAGGTCGGCCTCTCCGTCACGCCGTGTATCGAGCGGGTCAAGCGCATGGAGCGCGACGGCGTCATTACTGGCTACTACGCACGCGTGAATCCGAACGTGCTGGGCGCGGCGTTGCTCGTGTTCGTGGAGATCACGCTCGACCACAAGAGCGGCAACATGTTCGATCAGTTCCGCCGCGAGGTGAAGAAGATTCCCGAAGTGCTCGAATGTCATCTCGTCTCGGGCGACTTCGACTACCTCATCAAGGCGCGCATTGGCGAAATGGCCGACTACCGCAAGCTGCTCGGCGACATCCTGCTGCAACTGCCGGGCGCGGTGCAGTCGAAGAGCTATGTGGTGATGGAGGAGATCAAGGAGACCCTGATGATCGCAGTGGGCGAGTAGCCGCGCGACGGCTCAAGGGTTTTCGGCACGCGCGGGCGCGCTCGAAAGCGCCCTGTTTTTCTCGCTCGACAAAGCGTCTCGATACTGTATATTTATACAGTATCGAGACGCTTTGTTGCTTCGTGCCGTGAAAGAACTGGACCCTGCCCCCGACACCTGGTACCCCGTCGCCCCGCCTGCGCCGCGCAAGGGGCGGGGGGCCGTCACGAACCTGCAGGGGCGCTACGAGGTCGATCAGCGCGAAGCCTTCGACGACGGCTGGCAGCACGTACAGCCGGCCGAGGAAGGCGATGGTGCAAACGCCGCCGATCCTGGCGCCGAGGAAGCGCCCGCATTGCGCACCCAGGTCTTCGAGGAGCGCGCAAAGAGCATTCTCACGCGCAACCAGTCGCCCGATATTCCGTTCAATGTTTCGCTCAATCCGTATCGCGGCTGCGAGCACGGCTGCATTTACTGTTTTGCGCGGCCCACGCACAGCTACCTCGGGCTTTCGCCGGGGCTCGATTTCGAGAGCCGCATTTACGCGAAGATCAATGCGCCCGAGTTGCTCGCGCGCGAGATCGCGAAGCCCGCTTACGAGCCGGAGCCCATTGCGCTAGGCGTGAATACCGATGCCTGGCAGCCCGTCGAGCGCGATCTGCGCATCACGCGCCGCGTGATCGAAGTGCTGAGCAAGCGTCAGCATCCGTTCGCGGCCATCACGAAGTCCTCGCTGATCGAGCGCGATCTCGACCTGCTCGTGCCGATGGCGCAACGCCAGCAGTTCATGGCCGCGATCACCATCACCACGCTCGACGCCGATCTCGCGCGTACGCTCGAGCCGCGCGCGGCCACGCCAGCGCGCCGCCTGCGCGCGATCCGCACGCTCGCGCAGGCGGGCATTCCGGTGGGCGTGAGCATTGCGCCGGTGATTCCCTTCGTCACCGAGCCCGACATGGAGCGCGTGCTCGAAGCCTGCGCCGAGGCGGGCGCGACGAGCGCGAGCTATATCGTGCTGCGCCTGCCGTGGGAAGTCGCGCCGCTCTTCGAGGGCTGGCTTCAGGCGCATTTTCCGCAGCGCGCGGCGCGCGTGATGAGTCGCGTGCGCGACATGCGCGGCGGCAAGGATTACGACTCGGCGTTCTCGCAGCGCATGAAAGGCACCGGGCTCTGGGCAGATCTGCTCAAGCAGCGCTTTCACAAGGCCGTGAACCGGCTCGGGTTGAACGAGCGGCGTCACGGCATTCTGGATATGTCGGCGTTCGTGCGCGCGAAGACGGTGCGCGAGAAGCCGCAGCTCGATTTGTTCTAGCAGCGCCACTGCTGCCGTTGCCGTTGTTGCCGCTGTTGCTATTGAGAAATCGCCCTGGCCGCCTCGACCTGCGATTCGAAGTAAGTCTGGAACGACAGGGCGAGGCCCGTCATCAGCAAAAACGCGCCGATCAGCAGCGAGAAGATCACCACGAAGATCACCGTCCAGCCCGAGCGGCTCGCGCGGCTTCCCGCGAAGGCCGCATTGAACTGCGCGTCCCACTTGGCGTCCGGCCGCAGCCCGTAGACGATGGCGGCAAGAAATGCCGAGAGCACGGACACGGCGCCGATCACGGCAAGTGCCCAGCCGGGTATCGACGCGCGCTGGGTGGCGACGAGCAGGAGCATGCCGGGAATGCCGAGCAGCGTGCCGGCGATATGGGCCCAGGCCCACACGTCGCGTGGTCCATATAGATAGAAGCGGTGCGCGCCGAGACTGCCGAACAGGAAGGCGAGGGCGGCAGTGAGGGTCTTGGAGCGAAAGCGTGCGGGATTCTTTTGATTGGACATGGGCAGACGGGATGGATGACTGCGCGTTGACTGGGCGATAACGGCGCGACAACGGCGCTGCGCGCGGGCACGCGCGGACGCGGGCCGCTGGCCATTGTACGTGGCGCGAGCTTGCGCAAGCAGATGGTGCCGCTTATGTCGCGGGAAATGCCTGAGACCGCGGCGTGCGAACGTAGCGGCCGTGCGCGCCGCGATCAGGGCAACGCGTAAGTCACGCGATAGATTGCGCCCGCGTAGTCGTCGCTGATGAGGAGCGATCCGTCGGGCAGCGGCAACACGTCGGCGGGGCGGCCCCATTCGGTCTCGTCGGTATTGAGCCATCCCTGGGCGAACACTTCCTGACGCGCGTTCGTGCCGTCGGCATCGACGGTGATGCGCACCACGCGATAGCCCACCTTTTTGCTGCGGTTCCACGAGCCGTGTTCGGCGATGAAGATGCTGTTGCGATACGCGGGCGGGAACATCGTTCCTGTATAGAAGCGCATGCCGAGGGCCGCGACGTGCGCGCCCAGCTTCGCGACGGGCGGCGTGAAGCCGCTGCACGGATGACCCGCGCCGAACTCCGGATCGGCGATATTGCCGCCATGGCAATATGGAAAGCCGAAATCGAGGCCCACGCGCGAGAGGCGGTTGAGCTTGTCGTCGGGGAGATCGTCGCCCATCATGTCGCGGCCGTTGTCGGTGAACCACAGCTCGCGCGTCTGCGGATGCCATGCGAAGCCCACCGTATTGCGCACGCCGCGCGCGATGGTCTCGTAGTGCGTGCCGTCCGGGTTCATCCTGCCGATCATCGCGTAGCGGGTGCGCTGCGGATCGTTCGCAGGCAGGCAGACATTGCAGGGAGCGCCCTGCGGCACATAGAGCTTGCCGTCCGGGCCGAAGGCGATGAATTTCCAGCCGTGGTGGCGCTCGGTCGGCAGCGCATCGGCGACGACTGTGGGTTTGGGCGGATCGCCGAGATGCGTGTCGATGGCGTCCAGCCTCACGATCTTCGAGACCGCCGAAACATAGAGCGCGCCGTCGTGCCACGCTACGCCCACCGGCATCGTGAGTCCGGAGGCAACCACATGGCGCTTGACGGCCTTGCCGTCGCGCAGTTCAAGCGCGTAGACGCGGCCTTCCATGCTGCCGACGTAAAGCGTGCCTGCGGGCGAGAGCGTCATTTCGCGTGCGCCGGGCACGTCGTCGCTGAGCACTTCGACGTGAAAGCCGGCCGGCAGCCGGATGCGTTCGATGGGCAGCGTGGCGTGCGCGAGCGGTGCACTCAGGACGGCGACGAGCGCGAGCAGTGCGCGATATGGCCGTAAAATGCGGGGTGATGGGCGCGCGCGCAACTTGTGCGGGCCACCGTGGCGGCGGTCATGTCGATATGGGGCCGGATTTTCGGCATGTCCAGATGAAGGCGCGTTGTCATGCCGCCACACGTGCGTGATTCTTGCGCAAGCCCACGCCAGCAGGCGTTTCGGTGCTTGCACAAAGCCCTGTCTGTCATGTCCGTCAGCCGCCGATCGATCGCCATTCATCGCCGCTTCCTCACGGTTGCCACGCAGTTTCCGCCTGCTTTCCGGTTAAGTGTTTGTTATGCCATTGGTTTCGGGCTATAATCGCATGTTTCAGTAGTCCCGAACCCCGGTTTTCAAGGATTCTAGTATGGTCATCATCCGTCTGGCACGCGGCGGCTCGAAGAAGCGCCCGTTCTACA
>DATEJU010000481.1:0-2758 GCA_035277805.1 Paraburkholderia sp.
AGCCGTTGCAACGACGCACGAGGAGACCGCTTCACTACGCGAAAACATCGTGCCCGTCGCGGCGGCGTCTGTCCGCACCGGCGCGCGCGAGGCTGCGCGCCCTGCGCAACGCGAGGGCGAAACGGCCGGCGTGCTGCTGCCGTTGCCGCCGCACATGGTGGAGCCGCAGACCGACGCGGCGCGGGACAGCGGGGTGCCGCCGCGCAGGGCGTTGCGCGAAGGACCGGGCTCGAGGGGCGATGCCGGCAACGACGCGGCGCGCGGCCGCGAGCCGGAGACGACCGTTCACGTGACGATAGGCCGGATCGAGATCCGCGCCGAGCCGGCGCCGTCCGGCAGCGCGCCCAGGCCGCGCGATGGTCCGCGCGCCGCCAGTCTCGCGGATTATCTGCGCGCGTGCGCAGCGAGGAGCCGCGGATGAGCAACGCGCTTGCCATTGCCGCCGCCACCGCGACATTGCGGTACATCCTTCAGCAGGGCGTGACCGCCGACCCGGACCTGAACGACGCGACCGTCACGATCCAGCCGCTCGACAAGGCGCGCGGCGCCAACACGGCCAACCAGCTCAACCTGTTCCTCTACCAGATCCAGCGCAACGCCGCGTGGGTCAGCCGCGACATGCCGCGCCAGTTGATGCAGGGCGAAAGCGGCTTCGCGCCGCTGCCGCTGAACCTCTGGTACCTGGTGACCGCCTTCGGCCGCAACGACGACGCGGACAACAGCGCGCAGCCATTCGGCCATCATCTGCTCGGCAAGGCGATGAGCGTGCTGCACGACCATGCGGTGCTGAGCGCGGCCGACATCGTCGCCGCGACGCAGACGGTGCTGCCGGCGAGCGATCTGGACCGGCAGGTCGAGCGCATCCGGATCACGTTCCAGCCGCTGTCCGTCGAGGAGGTGTACCGGCTGTGGACCGGCTTTGCCACGCAATACCGGCTGTCGGCGGCCTACGAGCTCGCGGTGACGCTGATCGAGAGCACCCGGACGGCGCGCACGCCGTTGCCGACGCTGACGCGCGGCCCGAACGACCAGGGATTCAATGCCCAGGCGAACCTGCTGCCGCCGCTGCCCGGGCTATTGACGATCGCGCCGCCGAACCAGCAGCCGGGCGCCGCACTGAACGACATCGTGACGATCTCCGGCTATCACCTCGACGGCTCGAACGTCGTGGTCCGCTTCGCGCACGCGCTCTGGAGCGCGCCCGTCGACGTGAATCCGGAGCCAGGCGCGACGGCCACGCAGCTGAGCGTGAGGATTCCGAACGATCCGGCGAGCTGGCCCGCGGGCTTCTATGCGGTCGAAGTGCTCGTCCAGCGCCCCGGCGAGACGTTCCAGCGCGCGACGAACCAGCTTCAGCTTGCGCTCGCGCCGCGCATCACGCTCGCGCATACGTCCACGGCGGCGGCGAACCAGACATACACCGTCACGAATACGGTGACGAGCGTGCCGCAGGTCTGGCCGGCGCAGCGCGCCGCGCTGCTGTTCGGCGACCAGGAGATCGTTGCGCCGGACCATCCGGCACAGACCGGCACGCTCGTCTTCGAAGCCGCCGCTGTCGCCGCGGGCGACTATCTCGTGCGCTTGCGCGTCGACGGCGTCGACAGCCCGCTCGTGAACCGCAGCGTCACGCCGCCCGCATTCGATTCCTCGCAAAAGGTCACGGTGCCATGAGCGACTTGTCGAACTGGCTCGAGAACAACACCCGCTATCTCGCGAACGCGGTTGCGGCGGTGCGCGCGCTGCTCGAGCAGCACAGTCACCAAGCCGAAGCGGTTGCGGTGGTGCGTCCGCAGGCGCCGCGCCAGCAAGCGGCGGCCGCTGGGTGGCGGCTGTTCGGCTGGCGGCCGTCGCGCGAGGTGGTGCCGCTCGCGCAGGACAGCGTGGCGCCCGCAGGCCCGGTTGCGGCGGCGGTCACGGCCGGGGCAGCAGGCGCGGGCGGTCCAGGCAGCGCGGGCGGCATCGAGACGCAGGCCGATCCGCTGGCAGTCGGACCGCAGATGGACCCGCCGCCCGCGCTGCTCATTCTCGGCGAGCGCCTCGGGCTGTCGCGCTTCGAGCTGCAGGTGCTGCTGCTGTGCATCGCGCTCGAGCTGGACACCCGGATCGCGGGGCTGTGTGCCCAGGCGCAGGCCGAGCCGACCCGGCCCTGGCCGACTTTCGCGCTCGCACTCGCGCTGTTCGACCAGCCGAGCTGGGATGCGCTGTCTCCCGAGCGGCCGCTGCGCCGTTGGCGGCTGCTGGAAATCAGCCAGCCCGGCGCGCTACCGCTCACGGTCAGCCCGTTGCGCGCCGACGAGCGCATCGTGAACTACGTGAAAGGCCTCAACTATCTCGACGACCGTCTCGTGCCGCTCGTGAACGTCGTGCCGGTGCCGGAGCTGCAGACGGGGCTGCCCGCGTCGCAGCAGCGCTGCGTCGACGAGATCGTGCAGCAGTTCGCGCCGCGCGCGACGCCGCGCAGCTTGCCGGTGGTCCAGCTTGTCGGCGTCGACGCGGCGAGCCGGGAGCTGATCGCCGCGTGGGCGGCGCGCTCGCTGGGGCTTCAGCTCTACCGCTTGCCGGCGGGACTGTTGCCCGTGCAGACCGGCGAGCTCGAGAACCTCGTGCGGCTGTGGCAGCGCGAGAGCCTGCTGATTCCGGTCGCGCTTTATGTCGATGCGGGCGAGCAGGAGGGCGAAGGCTTGCATGGTGCGCAGGCCGCCGCCGTCGGGCGGCTGCTCGAACGGATCGGCGGCGTCGTCTTCGTCGGCGCGGCCGA
>DATEJU010000482.1:0-52221 GCA_035277805.1 Paraburkholderia sp.
GACCGTTTTCCTCGGGCTATTGGCTATCACGCTTTTTTCCGCGCCGCGCATTGGGCGCTTGCTTTCGCCCAAGGTGACCGCCATCACGAAGCGGCTGATGGGCATGATCCTCGCCGCCATCGCGATGGAGATGATGACGGCTAGTCTCACCGAGCTGTTCAAGGGGCTGGCTCGCTAGTGGTGGGCCCTCGCTGCGTCGGTGTAACCGGAGAAACATGATGTCCGATCAGGATTCTGGCCTGGGTGAAGCGTTCATTACGAAGCAGCGCGTGCGCCTCGAAGCGTTGCAGCGCGAATTGCTGGGCGGCGAGGAGGGCACGATAGCGAACGAACGCACATTCGAGGAAGACCGTGGCGAAGAGGCGCGCGAGTTCGAAGACGAAGGGCAGAGACTGGAGCAGGACGTTGCCAGCCAGGCGCTGCGCAATGCGAACGACCAGCGTATTGCCGATATTGAGCGTGCGCTCGAGAAGATCGCGGAAGGCACCTATGGCTACTCCGACGAAAGCGGGGGCCCGATTCCCGTCGAACGGCTCGAAGCCGTGCCGGAGGCGATCCTGACCGTTCAGGAGCAGGCGGCACGCGAAGCGCGCCCTTGAGGCGCTGGAGTTCACGACGCGCTGTCCATGCCTGAGGTGGTACAGCTGCAAGACTTGAGCAGAACCGCGGAGGATGAGGTGACACCCGAACGCATCATGTTTATCCGTCACGCCGAGAAGCCGGCACCCGATCTGGGCGGCGGTGTCGATGCGAACGGCAAGGCCGACGAAGAAAGCCTTGCCGTGCGCGGCTGGCAGCGCGCCGGCGCGCTCGCGCGATTTTTCTGTCCGGCGGAGGGCGCCCACGCGGCGAAGCTCACGCCTGGCTCGGTGTTTGCCCCTGGAACGGGGCCGGCGAGCAAGAGCCGGCGGTCGATGCAGACGGTTGCGCCGCTCGTGGCGCTGCTGCAGGAAACGTCAGCGGTGAACTTCGTGACTGCGTACCTGAAGGACGATGGGGTGGCGCTGATGAAGGACGTGCTTGCCCAGTCCGGCGTCGTGCTCATCGCGTGGGAGCACAAGATACTGCCGTCCCTGATCGCGTACCTGCCGCACGCACCGAAGGTTCCCGCGAGCTGGCCCGAGGATCGGTTCGATCTCGTCTGGGTGCTCGATCGAACTGCGGACGGGTGGATCTTTACCCAGCTTCCGCAAATGCTGCTGGCGGGCGATAGCACGCAACCGATCGAATGACCTGCTTGCAAGCCTGACCAGGCGCAGGCTATTGGCTTGCCGCATTTTTCGCCTTGGACAGCGACCACGTCGATCACGACGGGATTTGTGGACGCGGACGCGACAGAGCCGGCTGATCGCGAATGCAAATGCACGTTTATGCACGTTTACATTCTCGTTTGTGCACGTTATCATGAGGCATGACTGATGACATCCCCATTGCCCGGCGCGAGCTGATCGCCGGCCGGCTCGCCGCCGGCCAGGCGGTCGTCGCGGCTACGCTGGCCGCCGAATTCGGCGTGTCCGAAGACGCCATCCGGCGCGACCTGCGCGCGCTCGCGGCGCAAGGGCACTGCCGGCGCGTCTACGGCGGCGCGCTGCCCATTTCGCCCGCTTCGGCGCCCATGGCCGCGCGCATGGACGAGGCCCGCGAACGCAAGACGGCGCTCGCGCGTATTGCTGCCGCCCAGGTGAGCCGTGGCGAGTTCCTCTTCCTCGACAGCGGCAGTACCAACCTCGCGCTTGCCGGGATCCTTCCTGAGGATTACGAATTGACCGTGGCCACCAACTCGGTCGACATCGCCGCCGTGCTGCTCAGGCGCGCCGACGTCCGGCTCATCATGGTGGGCGGCGCCGTCGATCCGGTGGTGGGCGGTAGCATCGACGCGGCCGCCGTGGCGAGCGTCCTGAACATGAATGTCGATTGCTGCTTTCTGGGCGCCTGCGCGGTTTCGCCTCGCGAAGGCGTGAGCGCATTCGAATTCGCGGACGCATCGTTCAAGCGCGCCGTGCTCGCCCGCAGCCGCCGCACGTTAATCCTCAGTACGACTGACAAGCTCGATGCACGCGCCTCGCACCGCGTGGCCGCCGTCGAGGCCATCGAGTGCGTGATCGTCGAGCACGACGCGTCGCGTGCGCAGATTGCGGCCCTGACCAAAGCCGGCACAACTGTGCTGCAGGCGGAGCGTCCCGCGGCTGGCTGAAGCCGCGCCTTCTTCGCGTCCACCGTAACATTGGAGCAAACATCGATGGAATTCGCCGATCGGCCTGCCACGCGCCTGGCGACCCGGCTGGCATTTCTCGTTGCCGGCTTCGGCATTGCATGCTGGGCCCCGTTGGTGCCGTTCGCGAGGGACCGCCTCGCTGTCGACGAAGGCACGCTCGGCCTGCTGCTGCTGTGCATCGGCCTGGGGTCGGTGCTCGCCATGCTGGCCACCGGCGCGCTCACCGCGCGTCACGGCAGCAAGCCCGTCATCGTCGCGAGCGGTATTGGCGTTGCGCTCGTGCTGCCGCTGCTCACGATCGCGGCCACGCCGCTCGCACTCGGTCTCGCGCTCTTCGCGTTCGGCGCATCGCTCGGCTCGCTCGACGTCGCCATGAACGTGCATGCGGTCGAAGTGGAGCGCGCGGCGGGGCGCCCGCTCATGTCGGGCTTTCACGCGCTCTTCAGCGTAGGCGGCTTCGCGGGATCGATGTTCATGACCTTCCTGCTCTCGCTGCATCTGGACGCTTTCGAGAGCACCGTGCTGTGCTCCGCGCTCATGCTGGTCGCGATGTGGGTCGCGCGGCCGCGTTTGCTGCGCGCGGCGCAGGCGCAGCGCGGCCCGCTTTTCGTCACGCCGCGCGGCATCGTCCTGTTGATTGCCGGGCTCACCGGCATCGCGTTTCTTGCCGAAGGCGCGCTGCTCGACTGGAGCGCGCTGCTGATCACAGGCAAGGGGATCGTGGCCGCGGCACAAGGGGGCGTGGGCTACATGCTGTTCGCCATTGCGATGACGGCGGGACGGCTGACCGGCGACGCCGTCACGGCGCGCATCGGCGACCGCGCCACGCTGATCTGGGGTGGCGTGGTGGCGGCGAGTGGCTTTGTGGTGCTGCTGGCGTCGCCGTTCGCCGCGCTGGCGCTGGCGGGCTTTCTGCTGATCGGCTTGGGCGCGGCGAATATCGTGCCCGTGCTGTTTCGCCGTGCGGGTGCGCAGCAGGTCATGCCCGCGGCGCTCGCCATTGCGGCGATCACGACGACGGGCTATGCCGGCATCCTCGTCGGGCCCGCGGGCGTGGGCTTCGTCGCCAAGGCGCTCGGGCTCGAGACGGCGTTCTGGATGCTGCTTGGGCTGCTTTGCATCGTGCCGTGCTGCGCGGCGCTGGTGACGGCGGCGCCGGAGCGCCGGGTGCGTTGACGAGTGTGGTGCGATCTGGTTCGTCGCAGTGCCAGGCAGCACTAAATAATGCCGACTGGCGGTAGAAATGGCGCGGCGCAATGCAGTGCCGCGCCGCCGCTTTAGCCGATGTCGGCAAGCGCATGCCGCAGTTCCTGATAGCTGCGCAGCCCGGCCAGACCTAGCTCGCGCCCGATGCCGCTCAGCCCCAGCCCACCCCAGCAGACTTGCGGGAAGATCAGTTGCGGCGTGTTGATCCAGACGAGCCCCGCGCGCAACTGCGTCTTGTAGCGGCGCACCGCTTCGCGCTCGGCCGTCACGACGGTCGCGACGAGTCCATAGCGCGTGTCGTTGGCGAGCGTGATGGCTTCCTCATCGGTGCGGAAGGATTTCACGCAGGCCACCGGCCCGAACACTTCGTCGGTCCAGAGCAGGTTGTCCACCGGCGGCTCCGCAATCACCACGGGCGCCATGAAAAAGCCGTCGGCGCAAGCGTGATCGAGACTGCCTGAGAACGCCACGGACGCGCCCGCCTGCACGCCTTGCTCGACGAGCGCCTGCACGCGCGTGCGCTGCGCCGCGCAAACGAGCGGCCCCATCGTGACATTCGCGCTTTGCGGCGGCCCGACGACGATCGCGCGCACTGCCGTTTCGAACGCGGCCATGAACTTGCGGTACACGTCGTCGTGCACGAGGATGCGCGCGGTGGCCGAGCACATCTGCCCGGCATTCGTGAACGCACCGCCCACGGCGAGCGTGACGGCGCGTTCCACGTCGGCGTCCGCGCGCACGATGAGCGCGGACTTTCCGCCCAGCTCCAGCGTGACGCGCTTCATGTCCTGCGCAGCCGCTTGCATGATTTTTTTGCCCGACGCCGTGCTGCCGGTGAACGAGATCTTGTCGACGAGCGGATGCGCGGTGAGCAGCGCGCCCACTTCGCCGCCGCCGTTCACGAGGTTCACGACGCCATCGGGCACGCCCGCTTCGTTGATGATTTCCGCGAGCATGTGCTCGACCGGCGAGGTGAATTCGGAAGGCTTGAGGACCACCGTGCAGCCGGCGGCCAGCGCGGGGGCGATCTTCCATGCCGTGGTGACCATCGGGAAATTCCACGGCACGATCAGCGCCGCCACGCCGACCGCTTCATGGAAGCGCTCACCGGTAACGGTTTCGTCGGGCAACGCGAGCGCTTCGGGTGCGAAAGCCCCGGCGTCCAGGCACAGATCGGCGTAGTAGTTGAACGTGGCGGCCGCGTCGCTCACGTCGATGTCCGCTTCGAGCGGCGGCTTGCCGCTCACCTGCATCTGCATTGCTCCGAGGCGCGCACGGTCCGCATCGATCAGTTCTGCGATCTTTTTCAGCAGCTTGCCGCGCGCGACGGGTGTGGTGGCGCGCCACGAGGCGAGCGCGTTATGTGCGGTGCGCACGGCCTCGTCGACGAGCGCGGCGCTCGCGTGCTCCTGCCAGCCGATCGTGGCGCCCGTCGAAGCGTTGAAGATGGGCGTTGCGTCGTGCGTGCCGCCTTCGGGGCCTTCGGTGCCGCGCGTGCGCAGCGGCATGCCGGCGATGGTCGCGGCGGGCAGGACGAAGGCGCTTTTGCTGGCAGCGGGCGTGTCCATCGAAAGTATCGTAGCCATGGCGATGGTCTCCGGGGTTCAGCGGTACGCCACGCCCGGCATGACGCAGAGCATTTCGAACGCGAGATTCGCGCCCACGAGCGCGGTCGTGCCGGCCTGGTCATAGGGCGGCGAGACTTCCACGAGATCGGCGCCCACCACATTGAGGCCCTTCATGCCGCGAATGATTTCGAGGCCCTGCTGCACGGTGAGGCCGCCCACTTCGGGCGTGCCCGTGCCGGGCGCGAACGCGGGGTCCAGCCCGTCGATGTCGAAGCTCAGGTACACGGGGCTGTCGCCCACGCGCGCGCGCACTGCTTGCATGAGCGGCGCAAGCGACTGGTTCCAGCAGGCTTCGGCCTGCACCACGGTGAAGCCCTGCTTGCGGCACCAGTCGAAATCCTCGGCGTGATAGCCGGTGCCGCGCAGGCCGATCTGCGTGACCTTATCGCACTGGAGCAGGCCGTCTTCCACCGCGCGGCGAAACGGCGTGCCATGCGCGATCTTCTCGCCGAACATGGTGTCGTTCACGTCGGCGTGCGCGTCCACGTGCACCACGGCCACCTTGCCGTACTTCTTGTGCAGCGCGCGCAGGATCGGCCACGCGATGGTGTGATCGCCGCCCAGCGCGATCGGCCGGCAGCCGTTCGCGACGATCCCGTCGTAGGCCGCTTCGATCAGGCGGATCGAGTCCTTGAGGTCATAGGGATTGGTCGCGACGTCGCCAATGTCGGCCACTTGCAGCGAATCGAACGGCGCCGCGCGCGTCGCCATGTTGTACGGGCGCAGCAGCACCGATTCCGAGCGGATCTGGCGCGGCCCGAAGCGCGCGCCCGAGCGGTTCGAGGTGCCGATGTCGAGCGGCACGCCCACGAAGCAGGCGTCGAGGCCTTCGGTGGTGGCCGCGTGCGGCAGGCGCATCATGGTGGTGATGCCGCCGAAGCGCGGCATGGCGTTGCCGCCGAGCGGCTGGTTGAATTCGCGTTGCATGAAGCGTGTCTCCGATTGTGGGTGCTGCGATCGGAAGATGGTAGGCGAGACGCGGCCCGCGCGAATCACGAAGTCGAGATGTTCACATTGGTTTCGGCCAATGTGATTGCGGTATTACGCGGGCGATGGAGGAGGGTAATGAGGCGGGGTATCGGGGAATGAATCGGGGAGTGAATCGGCTGCGCGATTGCAGCGGGCATTAGAGCGCCTGCAAACGAGGCGAAGCATGGCCCCAGGCAACCAGTTCGCGCTTGGTGCGCACGCCCAGCTTGGCGAAGGCGCGCTTCACGTAGGTCTCGGCCGTGGCCGCGCGCACGCCGACGATCTCGGCGGCCTCGGGTACCGTCTTGCCCGTGATGAGATGCGCGCAGATTTCGTATTCGCGCCTGGAGAGGTGCACGGCATCGGCCGCGATGCGCGCGTCGAATTGCGCGAGCGGGTGCAGGTACGAAGTGGGATGCGCGACACGCTTGGCCGCGCTCGTCGAGGCGTGCAGCTCGAGCAGCGGAAACAGAAAGTCGCTCACGTTGCGAAACAGGTTCATTTCCGCAAGCGTAAACGGCGGCTCATGGAGCGCGCGTTCGAGCGCGATGGAGTGCTGGGCGTGGCTCGTGCCGCGCGCGAGCACGCATTCATGGGCGATGAGCGCTTCGTCGAACAGGCGCTGGCGGAACTCGCCGGGCGGAATCGCACCGATGTCGCGTACCACGAGCAGGGTGCCGATCTTGCCGCGTATACCGGCAAACAGCGGATCGCTTTCGTAGAAGCGATCGTAATAGAGCGTCATGACCTCCGAGATCGCGCCGGTGTCCATGCCCACGCCGCTGCTGCCGATCCATTCGCAACGAAAGCCGTTGGGCATCGAGCTGTCCGCGCGCGAGCGCTCGAGATGCACGACGTTAAGCGGAATGATTTCGTTGAGCAACAGCGTGAGACGCCGCACGAAATCGGGCGTGCCGACGGCTTCGATCACGTTGCCGAGCGTCTTGAACGACAGCGGGAAACTCGACGAATCGCTTGGGTGTGAGGGGACGGAGATCTGCATGGCGTGCCCCAATTGAAAGGCGAACTCATTATAGCCGAAGCGCCAGGGGCCCCCAAAGCGATCAAAACGCCCTCAAAACACATCTTGTCCCCCCTGAGGGAGGGCATACCGGGGCGGCGCGAATCGGTAACTTTGCCATTACCGATCCAATTGAACAAAACAGGACACACATGAGCAAGCTGATTCAGGACATCGTGCAACTGGGCGCAGGGCTTGGCGAATTCACCAAACTCGACTTCGGCATGGACGAAAGCGACTGGCGCGCCACGGAGGGACAGAGCGGCAAATACGTCATCGGCTGGTGGGAAGGCAAGGTTGGCGCGGTGGATTTCCCCGCCACGACCGCCGCCGAAGCGGTGTGGCTCGTCGAAGGCAAGATCGCGCTGACCGACGCGAACGGCGGCCGCAAGGAATTCGCGGCCGGTGAGGGCTATCTGCTGCCGGCCGGCTTTGCCGGCCGCTGGGAGACCCTCGAGGACGCCAGGAAGTTCTACGTCGTGCTCGAACCGCAGTAAGCCGCCGCAGTAAGCCCTAGCAATGAGCCGCGCCGCCCTGTGCGGGGCGGCGCCGTCCCCTCACGCCTCAAGCAGTGAAGTCCATCATGAGTGAAAGCGCGCACCTCTACGAAGCCGGCATGCCGGCGCCCGCCGCCGCGCGCCAGGCGGCACGCAAGCCCACCGCATTGAGCGTCGAAGACGCGCTCTCGCGCACCAGACTCTCGCCGTACTGGCTCGACAATCCGGCCCAGCCGAGCGCCGAGCCCAAGCTCACGCGCGACACGAGCGCCGGCCTCCTGATCGTGGGCGGCGGCTTCACGGGGCTCTGGGCCGCCGTGCAGGCGAAGGAGCAGATGCCCGAGCTCGACGTGGTGGTGATCGAAGCGGGACGCGTCGCGCACGGCGCCTCGGGACGCGCGGGCGGCATCATCTCGACCTCGGTGATGCACGGCTTGCCCAACGCGGTGCGCGTGTTTCCGGACGACATCGCACAGCTCGAGGAATTCGGCCATCGCAATCTGGACGGTTTCGAGGACACGCTCAAGCGCTACGACATCGATGCGGACATCGAATGGAACGGCGAAATGACGGTGGCGGTGGATCCCGGCCACGTCGAGCACCTGCGCGCCGACTACGATCTGCACACGCAATATGGCCACGACGTGGTGCTGCTCGGCGAACAGGCTACGCGCGAGCAATTGAATTCGCCGCTTTTCGCAGGCGCGCTCTGGTCGCGCAACCGCAGCGGCATCGTGCATCCGGCCAAGCTCGCGTGGGGCCTCAAGCGCGCGGCGCTCTCGCTGGGCGTGCGGCTCTACGAGCATACTCCGCTCTTGAGCGTGAAGGACGAGGGCGAGACGGTCTTCGTCAAGACGCCGGACGGCAGCGTGCGCGCGCCGCGCGTGCTGTTCGGCAGTGGCACGGCAAAAGTTGGCATTCCTGACATCAACCGGCGTGTGCTGCAGGTACGCGATCACGTGCTCGCCACGGAGCCGCTCACTGAAGAGCAACTCGCCCGCATTGGCTGGAAGAACCGCCAGGGCATTTACGACACGCGCACGCAGCTCAATTATTTCCGCCTCACCAGGAACAACAACATCATTTTCGGCGGGCTCGTGAGCTACCACTTCGATGGTGATCCGAATCCGGCGCAGGACGAGAAGCGCGAAACCTACTATCGGCTCGCCGAGGCCTTTTACAAGACCTTCCCGCAGCTCTCCGACGTGCGCTTCTCGCACGCATGGGGCGGCCCGATCGATTATTGCTCGCGCGGCTCGGTGTTCGCCAAGCGTTATCTAGGCGGCAAGGGCGTGTTCGTTGCGGGCTACACGGGCTTTGGCGTGGCGGCCAGCCGCTTCGGCGCGTTCATGGGGCTGAACATCCTGTTCGGGCGCAACAGCCCTGAGCAGGCGCTCGATATCGCCAGGCTGAGCCCGACCTACATCCCGCCCGAGCCGGTGCGCTGGCTGGCGGCAAAGGTCACGTTTCATGCGTTCGACGGCGCCGATGCAGAAGGCGGCTGGAAACGCGCGTGGATCAAGGGCATCAAGGCCATGGGCTTTCCCATGTAAGTTGATGTGGGCAATGCGCGGCGCCTCGAACCGGCAATACGTTGCTAATGCAACGAATTTCCGATTGCGCGGGCTGCCGCCGGAATTCTTCGTAGCAGCATGTTTTCCAATACCTCCGACCTCGACCTGCGGCTCGTGCGGGTCTTTCTCGCCGTCGTGGACGCGCGCGGCATCACCGCCGCCGAAGCCACGCTGGGCGTGCGCCAGTCGACCATCAGCTCGCAGCTTTCCGCGCTCGAGGCGCGGGTGGGCTTCACGCTGTGCGAGCGCGGGCGCGGCGGCTTTCGCCTGACGTCGAAGGGCGAGCGCTTCGTGGCCTCGGCGCGTGCGCTGATTGCGGCGACTTCGCAATTCGTCGCGCAGGTGCGCGATATCGACCGCAAGCTCGTGGGCACGCTCTCGATCGGCCTGATCGGGCAGGCCTCGCACGTGGAGAACGCCCGCCTCGCGGAAGCGATCGGCACATTTCGCAAGCGCGATCAGGCGGTGCGGTTCGCGATGCGGGTCGCGCCGCCGCAAGAGCTCGAAGAAAGTCTCGTGAATCAGCAGCTCGATCTCGCGATTGGCTACTTCTGGCATCGCGTGGCGGGGCTCACCTACACCGAGCTATTCAGCGAGCGCCAGGTGATCTGCTGCGGGCGCGGGCACCCGCTCTTTCACGCGGAGCCGCACGTCACGCTCGACGACTTGCGCGCGCACGACTGGATCTGGCGCAGCTATCCGGTGCCCGAGGAACTCGCGAGCATCGGCGAGCGCCAGGTGACGGCCATCGCGGACAGCATCGACGCGGCAACCGTGCTGATTCTCTCGGGCAGCCATATTGGCTATCTGCCCGAGCATCATGCGCAGCCGTTCGAGCAGCGCGGGCTCATTCGGGTGCTGGGGCGCACGGCGTTTGGCTTCGACGTGCCGCTGCATCTCGCCATCAAGCGGGGCACGGCGGACAAGCCCATCGTGGATGCCTTCTGCGAGGACTTGCTCAATGTGTATGGCGCGCAGACCGAGGAGGAGACGCGCGCGTGCGCATGAGGGGTGCATGAAGAGCATATGAAGCGAACATGAAGCGAACATGAAGCGCGCGGAAATACATTGCGCGCGCACGAAGTGAACGTTTGGAATCCGCAATATAGCGTGCATTCGACTGATTTAGAGTGACCGCCTGAGACAAATGCAGTGCGCCGGCCGGAGAGCGATCTTCCGGGCTATACCTGAGCGGCGCTAAAAGGAGTGAGACATCATGGCTGAAAATACCAGTATTACGCAGATCGAAACATTCGGTTTCGAACGCATTCCCGATGCCTCGCGCTATGCGCGTCCCATCGATCTGTTCCGGCTGCTGTTCGGCGGCTGCAATACCTTCTCCACTTCGGTGCTCGGCAGTTTTCCCGTACTGGTCGGTCTTTCGTTCAAGGCGAGCCTGTATTCGATCGTGCTCGGCGTGCTCGTGGGCACCTGCGTTCTCGCGCCCATGAGCCTGTTCGGACCGCGCAACGGCACGAGCGACCCGGTGTCCTCGGGCGCGCACTTCGGCATTCACGGGCGTATCGTGGGCTCGTTTCTCGCGCTGCTCACGTCCATCGCGTTTTTCTCGCTGGCGGTGTGGAGCTCGGGCGATGCACTCGTGGGCGGTGCGCACGATCTCGCAGGCGTGCCCCAGAACCGCTGGACGCTCGGCACGTCGTACCTGGTCTTCGCGGTACTCGTGCTGGTCGTCTGCATCTACGGGTTCCGTTTCATGCTGTGGGTGAACAAGATTGCTGTATGGGCCGCAAGCCTCATGTTCATTCTTGGCGCTTATGCGTTCGCGAATGCCTTCGACGTCAACTATGCCGGCACGCTGCATCAAGGCGGCGCGGGGTTCTGGGCCGCATTCGTGGGCTCGGTGCTCGTCGCGCTGAGCAATCCGGTCTCGTTCGCCTCGACGCTCGGCGACTGGGCGCGCTACATTCCCGAAACGACGCCGCGCCATCGCGTCATGGGCGCCGTGTTCATCGCGCAGATCGCCACCTTCGTGCCGTTCTTCTTCGGTCTCGCGACGGCCACCATCATCGCCACGCACGCGCCCAGCTATATCACCTCGAACGATTACGTGGGCGGCTTGCTCGCGGTTTCGCCGCGCTGGTTCCTGCTGCCGATGTGCCTGATTGCCATCATCGGCGGGATGTCGACGGGCACCACCGCGCTTTACGGAACGGGCCTCGACATGTCGAGCATGTTCCCCAGGTTTCTGAACCGCGTGCGTGCGACGCTGCTGATCGGCACGCTCGCCATCGCGTTCATCTTTATCGGCCGCTTCGCGTTCAATCTCGTGGAAAGCGTCTCCACCTTCTCGACGCTCATCTGCACCTTCAGCTGCCCGTGGATGGCGATCATGATGATCGGCTTCCTCCAGCGCCGCGGTTTCTATCTCGCCGACGACCTGCAGATCTTCAACCGCGGCGGACGCGGCGGCCATTACTGGTTCACGCATGGCTGGAATCTGCGCGCGATGGGCGCATGGCTGCCTGCCGCGCTTATCGGGCTGTCGTTCGTGAATCTGCCTGGGCAGTTCGTCGGGCCACTGGGCAATCTCGCGGGCGGTTGCGATCTGAGCGTACCCGTTTCGCTGATCGTGGGCGGTGCGCTCTACGCGGCGCTGCTGTGGACATTCCCGGAACCCGATGCGGTGTACGGTCCCGAGGGGCGACGCTTCGTGCGCGGCGCGAGTGGTGTGCGTGCACCGGCGTCGGTGGCCGTGTCCGCGCCGGCTGTGCAAGACAAGTGCGATGAGCGTGACGATGCTGGCGCGCGCGCAATATACCGTGTGCGCGAGTATGCCGAGGAATGTGTCGAGTAACGCGGCGCTCGTTAAATAGAACTGTGCAAGGATGTAGGGGCAACGCCGGATCTGCGAGCTTGCGCGGTCCCGGCGCTATCGCTTTTCGGGCGTTGCCCAAAGTCAATACACATACATATACGATCGGCACGGTGCTTTTTGATATTGAGAAAGAAGATTCAATACGGGCTCGCAACAACGAGATGACCGTAGATGAATCCATATACCAGGCAAAGGCCGCAAGCCAGTCGCGCCGCCGCCAAGCCAATTCACAGGGCCTCACGGCCCGGCCGATTGGCGGCGTACGCAACCACCTTTCTTACGGCAGTGCTGGCGGCGTGTAGCGGTGGCGGCGATAGCGGCACGTCGTCGACCCGGGGCGGAAACGACATTCAGCCGCAAGGCGACCCGCTGGTCCAGTACCAGTGGCACCTCAAGAATACCGGGCAATCGGCATTTTCCGGCCATGACGGCACGCCTGGCATCGACCTCGATGTTGCCGCGCTTTTCGAGCAGGGTGAAACCGGCCAGGGCGTGCGCGCGCTGGTGCTAGATGACGGCCTGGACATACGCCATCCGGACCTCAAGGATCGTGTCGACTCCAGCATGGTGTACAACTTCGATCCGGCAGCGGCCAGCACCGCCGATCCGACTCCGGCCGGCGACAATGCGCATGGGACGTCCGTCGCCGGCATCATCGGCGCATCGGCCAACAAGGGATTCGGCGTGCGGGGCATCGCGCCGGCCATCACGCTGGGGGGCGCCCGCATTCTTTGCCTGAATGAGTCTGGCGATGATCCATGCATGCTGCCGCTCAATTGGCTCGACGCCTATGGCGGCGCCCCGTTCTCGCAGAACGCCGACATCATCAATGGCTCATACGGCTCCGGTGGACCCGCGGTGCAGGAATTCGATCCCGATTCGAGCGTGTATGGGGTCGCCTTGCAGCGGCTGGCAAAGCTGCGCAGCGGCAGGGGAATTGTGTTCGTGAAGGCGGCGGGGAACAGCTACGTGGATATGGAGGGCGGAGCGTGCGACGACGCGGCTAGCGCTGGCGCAGCCTGCGGCAACGCTAGCCTTGACCCGCTGAACACCATGCCGCAGACCTTGGTGGTGGGCGCCGTCAACGCCAACGGCGTCAAATCGAGCTACTCGTCGGCGGGTTCAGCGCTGCTGGTTGCGGGATTGGGCGGCGAATACGGCATCAACGAAGAGGGCATCCCAGCGGGGCCGGGTATCGTGACAACCGACCTGGCCGGTTGCAATCGCGGCAGCGTGAAGATCGGCTCCACATCCGGCAATCTGCTCAATAATCCTGCTTCACCGGTCGCGCAAGCGCTCAATCCGGACTGTAACTACACGGCGACGATGAACGGCACGTCGGCGGCGGCACCGACCGTATCCGGCGTGGTCGCACTGATGCTGCATGCGAATCCGCAACTGACCTGGCGAGACGTGCGAACCATCCTCATGTCGACCGCGCGGCAGGTCGACGCGAAACGCGTGCCCACATCCGTGACGCTTCCCGACGGGGGGGCGTATGTGCCCGAGCCCGCCTGGACGCGCAACGGCGCGGGGCGCTGGTTCGACAACTGGTACGGGTTCGGTCTGGTCGACGCCGCCGCCGCTGTGTCGATGGCGAAAAACTACTCGACCTATCTCACCGGGCCCATGCGCAGCGTCATGGCGCTGCGCATGGGCAATGGGTGCAGCCGCGATGCGACACCCGACGATAAATCGTGCGGCGACAGCATTGCGCCGGGTAAGGTCGCAGGCCTCTCCGTTGCGATACCGGTCAACGGGAGCGAGGTAGGCACCATCGAAGCCGTTCAGTTGACCATGCAGTTGAGCCAGGTGAGCATGCACGACATGGCCGTCGAGTTGATCTCGCCCGCCGGCACGCGCAGCGTGTTGTTCAATGCATTCAATGGGGTGAAGGAAGGTGTCGGGAATGTGGGGAAACTCACGCTGGCTTCGAACGCCTTCAATGGCGAATCCGCACAGGGTGTCTGGCAACTCAGGCTCATCGACGTTGCGAAACGGGAAAGTCCGGAACCGGGAATGTTCCAGGGAGTCAAGTTCAATGTCATGGGGCACTGATATGCAAAGGAGCGGGAATATGGCATTGCGCCGAGTGATTTGCGCGGCGGTGGCCGCATTTGCATTCGCCGGGACAACGGCAGCGGCTCAGCCGCTGTTGCCGGGGAGTACGGCGCCCGCCGATGTCGTCAGGAGTCTCGCGGGTACACAGCCTGCCAATATCGGGGCGGCCTCGGTTCGTCCGGTGAGTCCGGGCAACAATGCGCCGCGTGCTTCAGGCAATGCGGGGGCGCTGGCCAGCGCCAAGCCCCAGTCCATGCCGGCAGGCGGCGAAACGACGCTGGTCGTTCGCGCCAGCGACAATCTGGTTGGGCTCAGCACGAACGATCTCGTCGTGATCTATCCGGATACGGACGCCGTCATCCATGCGGTTGCCGGGAACGCGGTGTCCACCAGGGCTTATCCGGCGATGGAAATGGTGGTCGTTCATGCGGCAGTTTCGATCAGTTGGTACCGCTAAAGGATACGCTGAGCACGAAATTCCCCGCCGCGAAATTCGATTTGCCTGTCACGTATTTTCCCAGCAGGGGTATGTAGCAGGTGACCTCGGGCTAGCTCGTCTCGAGGTGCGGGGCATGTGTCCCATCACGAGGCGAGCGCATGGATCAACGGGCGTTTATGCGTCCGGGTGCCGCCGTTCAACGGTTGTACCAGTTCGTATGTTTGCTCTGTTCCGCGCGGCGTTCCTGCGACCCCTTGTACCAGTCGTCAAAGCATCGGGTACTTGGGCGCAAGATGAGGATTCTGCAGGGTGTACCACGTGGACATCATGCGCCGGGCCTCGTCCGGACATGTACTGGCACGTTGTTCGGGCAGGCCATCCTGCGTCACAATCGACAGGAAACTTGCGGGATCGCTCCCATGAATCAGGCACAGCAGATTGAACTAACGCTGCTTTCCCATTTCATGTTGATCCGCAAAACTGTTTGCATCCAACCTTGCTTCTTCGGCACCATGTGGTACCCCCGAATTTGAGGCTGTTCTCCACCACATCGCAACGCATTGATCGCTCTCCACAACTGCGGCAGGAGACCGGTCAATAGCGCGAAAGCTGGCTGCCGTTCACCTGGACGCGGTCGCCGGGGCGCAGGTCGCCCGGCGACGGTACGTTGAACGAGCGCGTCGAGCCGTCGCTCAACTGGACGTCGATGCGGTAGCCTGCGGGCTGGCCCATCTGCTGTCCGATCTGGTTGCCGGCATAGGCGCCGCCGAGCGCGCCGATAACCGTTGCCGCGTCGCGGCCGCGACCGCCGCCGAACTGATTGCCGACCACGCCGCCAACCAGCGCGCCCACCACCGTGCCCGCGATGCCCGATGCGCCCGTTGCGCCGCGGATGGGGGTGATGTTCGAGATCGTGCCGTACTGCGCGCCATATTGGCTGCCGTATTGATTGCCGTATTGCGAGTCGTACTGCCCGTTGTTTTGTGTGTCGTACGGCTGTTGCGGCGCAGGTGCTGCATAGGCGGGTTGCTGCACGGTGCCCGGCTGCGCGTAAGCGGGCTGGCTGTATGCGGGCGCCTGGCCCTGGTAGCCTTGCTGCGCGCCATAAGGCGCATAGCCCGGCGCGACGCATGCCGACAACGAAAGACTTGCGGCAGCGGCAAGGGCGACGATCAGGGTGGACTTGGTAGTGAGCATGGGCATCAGGGTGTTGTGTGCATCGGCGTCGCACAATGCGCGGCGAGCATGGTCAGAAGGCGGATGCGCCGGAGTATAAGGAAAGCCCGTCGGCCCGTCCGCTGCCCGCCGGTAACAACGTGTAAAGTCTGTTGCCGGGTGAATGGCGAGGGGCGTGCGTGAGCCTTCGTCCACCGACATTTTTTGGGAGCGAGTTTTTCTCACCCTTGTAATGCAACTAACTGTCAGGCTCGTCCACCACCCGCAAACAGGCCGCGCGGTGCCCCAAAAAAAAAGCGAGTCCGGCGAGCGCCAAGCAGACAAGATCGCGCGCAGGGCGCAAGGCCGGCACGCCCCGTGACGGGGCGTGCCGGCTAAGAAACGCGAAGGCGTGCGAAGCCGCAGCCGCGTCAGGCGCGCGGATTCAGAACGTCTGCCTGATGCCGAGATCCACGGCGGTGGTCGTGCCGGCCGGCGCGAAGATCGTGTTGTTCGACGAGAGCCCTTCACCCGTCACGAGTCCGAGGCGCGCATTGCCGTTGTTGTGCACGACGCCCACCTGCGCATAGAGCGTCGTTCGCTTCGAGAGCAGGTACGAGGCGCCAAGCGAACCAAGCAACGCGTGGCTCGAACTCTCGTTGCGGTCCGTCATGTACCACACGCCGCCGTTCAGATCGACGACAGGCGTGAGCATGTAATCGAGGCCGCCGCCATAGAGGTTATTGCTCGGGCCGCCACTCACACGAAAGCTCGTGAACGACGCCTTGGCGGTGAGGCTGCCGAATTTGTACGAGGCGCCGATCAGGCGGCCTTCGAAGGGCACGTCGGTGGGTGGCACGGTGTCGGCGGCGGGGCTCGCGTTGCTGTCGAAGTAGGCGGCCTCCACCATCAAGTCCTGCCATTGGTATTTGAGGCTCGCGGAAACCTGCTTGCCGGCCTGGAAATTGTCGGCCACATTGCCGAATGCGTACAGCACGCTGCCCTGGAACCCGTAGAACTGAGGGCTGGTATAAGAAACCGCGTTGCGCGTGAAGATGCCGGTGCCCGCCACGTTGTTCAGCCAAGGCAACAGCGAGCTGCCCGTGAGCGAAAGGCGGGGATCGAGGTCATAGAGCGCGAAAAAGAGCGGCGAAAATTGCAGGCCGAGCTTGACGTCGCCGAATCCCCCGCTGATGCCAACCCATGCCTGGCGGCCGAACAGGTTGCCGTTCGAGTCGTTGAAGCCGCCGGTGCCCATGTTGATGCCGCTTTCCAGCGTGAAGTTCGCCTTCAGGCCGCCGCCTAAGTCTTCGGTGCCCTTGAGGCCGAAGAGCGAGGGCGAATAGCCGCTGTCGCCGAAGCCGATGAACTTGCCGCCGCTCGCGCCCGTCGCGGGGTTCCCGGTTTTGCTCAGGTACAGCACGCTGGCGTCCAGCACGCCATATAACGTGACGCTGCCTTGCGCGTGCGCGCCACCAGCCAGCAGCAGTCCGGCTGCAAGCGCAGCGGTGTTGCGCGAATTGGGAATGCGGACCATCTGTCTCCTCCGGATTGAATTTAAATTGGAATCCTTAATGAATCATGGTGAGCGCATGGGCGAGCCACATCCGGTCCAGGCGGGAGCGGCCCGCTTTGCTTACGCGTTCCTCAAGCCGCTGCGCGAGCGCGAGCGACTTCGGTGGTGGGCGCGTCCGCGCGATCGCGTGAGAGCTTGAAATCGAAGTCGATCAGCGCGAACTGGCCGTCGATGCCGAATACCTTGCCATCGCCCGCGCCCTGGCGCTTCACCTCGGGCACGAGGCCGTCGCGCGTGGCGAAGGCGAAGTCGTTCCACAGATGCGGATCGCCGTCGATGTTGATCTGCGTGGTGAGCGTGCGATGGCCTGGCGCGCGAACGAAGAAGTGGATATGCGCGGGGCGGTGGCCGTGGCGTCCGAGTGCGTCCAGCAACTGTTGCGTCTTGCCCGCGGGCGGCACGCTGTAGCCCACGGGCACGATGCTCTGGAAGCTGTAGCTGCCGTCGGCACCGGTGCGGATCGACGCGCGCAGATGGAAGGGCGGCTGCGACGGGTCGAAGTGCGAATAGTTGCCGAGATGATTCGCGTGCCAGACTTCGACGAGCGCGCCGGCAACCGGCTTCCCATCCTCGCCCAGCACGCGGCCGCGCATGAGCAGCGTTTCGCCGGGGCTCGCGCCGTCGTCGATGCGCGTATGTCCCGCCGACTCCGGCGCGCCTGCGACGTAGAGCGGCCCTTCGATCGTGCGCGGTGTGCCGCCTTCGAGCCCGAGTTTCGCTTCGGCTTCGTCGAGGCGCACGTCGAGAAAATGCTCGAAGCCGAGCCCCGCCGCGATGAGGCCCAGTTCCGGAGCCGCTGCGGCGAGATAGTTCAGCGCGGTCCAGAATTCGCCCGGCGTCACGTCGAAATCTTCGATCGTGTAGAACAAGTCGCGCACGATGCGATCGACGATGGATTTGGTTCGCACCTCGGGCTCGCCCGTGGTGGGCGCGCTGATTTTGGCGAGCAGGGCGTCGATGGCCTGGTGATTCATGATGTCGTCTCCTGATAGGGGTGGTGCCGGATGCGCGCCCGGGCGCGCTCAAATGGATTTGAAGAGCGGGCTGCGCGCGGCGCCTTGCGCGCCGTCCGCGTGGGTGAGGAACTTCTCCGTGTAGATGTCGCGTTCGAACAGCTGACCCTGCATCAGCGTGCGGATGGCGGATTCGATCATCGGCGGCGGTCCGCACAAATACGCCTTGTGGCCGCGAAAATCGCCTGCGAAATGGGTTCGCGCCGCGTCGTGCACGTAGCCGCGAAAGCCGTCCCACGGCGAATCGGCGGGTTCGTCGGAAAGCGCGGGCACGTAGCTGAAATTCGAATGGGCCTGCTCGAGCTCGAGAAAGAGGTCGTGGTAGTAGAGCTCCGCGCGGCTGCGCGCGCCGTAGAGCAGCGTGATCGGGCGCGACTCGCCTTGCGCGAGCAGGTCGAGCAGCATCGACTTGGGGCTCGAAAGCCCCGAGCCGCCCGCAATGAGAATGATGGGCTGCGGGTCGGAGCGGCGCACGAAGAAGCGTCCGAACGGACCGGCGAAGCGCAGCGCGTCGCCTGGCTTCAGTTGCTCGTGCAAGTACGTCGTGCCTTTGCCGCCCGGCACGAGGCGCACGTTGAGCTCGATGCGCGCGCTCGCGCCCTGCGCGCCTGGCAAGCCCGCGAGCGAGAACGCGCGCGGCACGGCTTGGCCGGGGATCCGCACGTTCACGTACTGGCCAGCCTGGAACGCGATGCCGGCGCCGTCGAGCTCGACGAAGATGCCCTTGATGGTCGGCGTGAGATCGACCACTTCGGAAACGCGCCCCACGTGGTCGCGCACCGGGAAGTGGCGCGCGTCGGGGTCTTCGTCGATGTCGGCTTCGATCGTCACGTCGGACTGCGCGCGCGCGCAGCACGCAAGGCACTTGCCCTCGTCGCGCTCGAAGTCCATCAGCGCGAACGGCGAGGCCTCGCCGTGCTCGACGTCGCCGTCCACGACCTGCACCTTGCAGGTCGCGCACAGACCGTGGCAGCACGCGTGAGGCAGCCAGACGCCGGCGCGCAGGCACGCGTCCAGCATCGTCTGATCCTCTTCGATCTCGATGGTGTGGCCGATGGGCTCGATGGTCAATTGATAGCTCATGATGCTTACCTCCTTCTCCAGTGCGAGCGCCTAGCTGCACGAGCCGCCGATGCCCTTGAGGCCCGGCGTGCGCAGACGCAGCACGGCCTTGTGGCCGAGCCCGTTCGCGGCGAGGCTCGCCTCGAAGCCCGGCGCGAAGCGCTCGCTGCCGCGATACCATTCGATTGCTTCGGCGCGTACCGAAGGCCAGTCGGGATGCGCGTTGTACATCGCGGGAATGACGTCGTGCGCGAGCGCACCGAATGTCATCGACGGCTGCACCGCGATGCAATGCGGCGCGCAGAACATCAGGTGATCGTCCCAGCCCACATACAGCAACTGGTTGCCGTGAAAATTCTCGACGCGGTCGCGCATGGGCCCCGCGTAGTCTTCGTGCAATGCGATGACGGCCATGATCTTTCTCCTTCGATAGTTGCCGCTCGAAGCGGCTTGATGTGTCTTGAAGCGTGGCTTTAAACGTCGCTTTAAACGTCGCTTTAAACGTGGATTTAAACGTGGATTTAAACGTGGTTTCAGGCGGCCTGTGCCGATGGCGCAGTTTCGTCCGTCGCGGTCTCGCCGCCGTGCGCGGGCTTGCCGGTCCAGCGCCGCCAGTTCGCGCAGTCGGGCGAGTCCTCGAACTCGTGGCCGTCCACGCCCGGCGCGATGTGGTAATAGCGCAGCACCTCGCGCATCGGGTCGAAGTCGCTGGCCGTGGGGTCCACGTCGGGCTCGAAGCAGTTGCCCTGGTGGATCTGGTGCACGGGCAGCCACGCCTGCACGTATTTCTGCGGCTCGTTGTCGAAGATGTCCTTGCAGCCGTCCGAGCAGAAGTGGAACTTGTTGCCGAGGTAGTCACTCTCGCGGTAGCAGGTCTTCGTGGGATCGTCGGGCTCGGTGAAGGCCATCGGGATCTGGCAGATCTGGCACAGCATCGGCAGCGAGTTGTTGTAGAAGCGCTTGCCTTCCTGCTGCTCGTGGCGCCAGTGTTCGTAACGCGGCCGGTAAAGCTGGTTGAACGTGTGCGGATACTTCTGCGCAAGCCAGTTCATTTCGTCGTCGGTTGGAATCCACGTATGGATGGCGGCCGCGTGCGTGTAGTTGTAGAAGATGCCCCACGCCTGATGCGAGAGGCGATCCTTCTCCTTGGCCGCCACGTCGTGGTACTTCGGCAGGCGGATGCCGTAGCGTTCGAGGTCGTGAAAGAGCGCGCCGCCGTTCTGCTCGAAGTAGGTTTCCCACGCCTCCTGCCACGACATGATGCGCTTGGGCAGCATGTAGTCCATCATCATCGCGACGAGCGTGAGCAGGCGGTAGCCGCGCCAGAACCACTTGTCGATCCACTTCTGGATGATGGGCACGTTGCCGGGGTCTTGTTCGAGCAGGAACTTCACCACTTCTAGGCCGAGCGTCATGTGGCGCGATTCATCCGATTGCGCCGAAAAGCCGAACGTGACCGTCGCCATGTCGCCGTTGAACGCCGCCCCCGACATGAACGGCATGAAGAGCAGGTTGGTGAGCACATATTCGAAAGAGAACGAAATGGCGGTGACGAATTCGAACGGCCCGGCGCTCATGGCGTCTTCGAAATACGACTTGGGCACGGAGAGGTACCACACGCGGTCGTGCATGTGCTTGAAGTCGTGAAAGCCGTTGAAGTACTTGTTGTACTGGCTGATCGTGTGCACCTGGGTCTGCGCATGGCGCAATTCGTCGATCGCCTGCATCTGGCAGGCGATGCGCGCGCCCGCGCCGCGGAAGTTGCGGCCCGCGAGAGCGAAGCCGCGGTGCGCCGCGTATTCGAGCGGACTCACGCCGGTCAGAAACAGCTTGAGCGCGTTGATATAGCGCGGGTCGGTCACATTGAACTGGCCGTTGTTCTGCTGGAACGCGTCGATGATCGCGTAAAGCTTGCGTTCCTTCTCGCCCTGATACTTCCAGTAGGCGTCCATCGTAAGGCGGAACGGGTCTTCCCAGCGATCCCAGTCGTGCACCTTGATGCCTTCGAAGCGATCGTAGGGAAAGATCGCGTCCATGGGTTGATAGGTGGTTTCCCATGCAAGGCCGCGCGTGAGCAGCGCGTAGTTTTCCTTGATGCTCAACTTTTTAGGCATGCTTACAGTATTGGATGCATTGGTCATGTTCGTGCTCCTCCTTCCTTGCTCAGTTATTCCACGCGAGGATGAATTCGTCGTCGGTTTCGTCGATGTTGCCGGAGAGCGAGATCAAATTGAGCTGCAACTCGCGCAGGTCGAACGCGCGGCCGATGCGCGCCTCGATGGACTCGCGCCGGATCACGAGCCTGCTCTGTGCGTCGATCTTCACCATGGCGGGCATGGCGTTCACGACGGCATGCGGGTTGTCCTCGGCGATGGCCTCGATGATCGGGCGCGAATCGTCGTTGGTCTGGAAGGCGATGAAGACGGTGTCAGACATGGCTGGCCTCCGTGGCGGGAGTATCGGCCCGGTTCGTGGCGGCTCGAGCGGCCAGGTCGATGCCGAGCTTCGTCATGCGTGCCGTGAAAGCCGCGTCGATTTCGGCGAGGGCGTTATCGCCTTGCGTATCGCCCAGCGTTTCGCGCGCGATCGGCTGCAGCGCTTCGAGCGCGCGTTCGTGCCAGCGCGCGATCCACTGCGCGAGGCGGGCGGCATTCTCGGGCGATTCGGCGGCGGCCGTCTTGAGCGTGGCGTCCACCCAGCGGCTCGTTTCGTCGAACCAGGCGATGGCGAACTCGTTGAGCATGCCGAGGCCGGGGCCGCATTGCGCGGAGAGATGCGCGTCCGCATGACGGTAGACGAGCGGGTAGAGCAGGCCGTCGAGCACGGCGTTTTGCGCGACGAAGGTTTCGAACCAGTCCTGCACGACCATGAGGTCCTCGACGAGCCGGCGCAGCGGCTGCCACACGGAATCGTTCAGCCAGCGTGCCTTGCCCTGCGTCAGCGAGGTGCCCTGGTTGCCATCGAGCAGCAGCCCGATGCGCGAGAGGTATTGCGCGAGACCGAGCCGGTCCATGCTGTGATACATGGTGGCCTGGGTGATGGCCGTGCCCCAGCCGTATGCGGTGACGTAGCAGTTGTTCGTGTTCGCCGCCCACTCGACGTGGCGCAGCGGCACCATCAGCGCGGCAATCGCCTGCTTCTGTTCATCGGACAATCCGCTCAGCAACGCGCGCCGCGTGACGAACTCGATGTGCTTCTCCATCGTCTCCTGCTGGCGCGAGCGCGCGATCGTGTAGGCGCCGTAGTAGTACTGGCGCGGGTCCTTGAACGCGTACCAGTCGCTCATGCGGATTGCCGTGCGGCGCGTGTCGTAAAGCTCGAACTCCGGCTGCCAGAGCGGGCGATAATGAAAGTTCGCCTCGGGCTGCAGATCCAGCGTGGCCTCCTGATAGCGCGACGCGGGCTTGTCGGCGCCGAGGCGGCGCGCGACGTGCGAGAACGTCTGGCGTATCGGCTGCACCGCCGAGGTTTTGATATCGATTTGCATCGTGTGCTCCTCCATGTAATTGGGTACTGGGCTCGGCGCCCGGCCATCGCGTGCATTGCGCTCATTGGGCAATACCAGGCAGTCCGTAGCGCCATTTGAGTTCTTCCGCGTCGAGCGCGGCACCGTCTTCGCCGCTCAGATGCTCGACTTCGTGCGTGCGGCAGAAAGCGCGATAGTCGGCTTCGCGCATGACGAGCTCCACGCAGATGCGCGGGTCGCCAATCGAAAAATCGAATTCGACGAAGCCGTCCGCACGGCGCCGCCGCAAGCGCACGTAGCGCTGCGTGACATCGAACGGCCGCCTCAGTGGCGCGGACGCTGGCGGACGCGGTTGCGATTCGCTCACTGCTCGTCTCCTTGAGTGTGTGCGCGGCGCCGCTGCACGTTTTCGTCGGGCGGGCCGCGTGTGGCTCTCTATATGCAATGAGCGGGCCAGTGCGATGCGCCAGCGCCGTCAAGCGTCGTCCGATTTCGGAAAAACGCTTTTGCTTCAGGCATCTGGCGCACTCAGGTGTCAAACGCGAATGCAACGCGTGAGGGAGGCGCGGTTTGCGATTCGATCAAGTGATCGAAACCGGCGGATATGGACCGCAATTCAGTCGATCAAACGAGCATCGGGACTAACCCGCACGCGCGAGCCCGATGCCGCGCGCGCGGACGCGGCTGCGCGTGACGAAATGATCCATTCGCGGCACACCGCCGAAGCGGGTTGTTGCTCATTTGATCAATTGAGCCGGCGGCATGACGCAAGGTGTTTCGTCTGATGTCAAGACGCGCGTGCCTGTCACGCGTTGCCGGGCGGCTCGTCTGGCGCGGCCCGTGTGGCGGTTACCGGGCGCCGCCGCCATCGGGCCGCTATCGGGCCGCGACTGGCACGGTGATTGCCTTATAGGGTGTGCCGGCGAGGTTCGGTGCAAAACATCAAGGCACTGGGGCAAGCGCGAAGGAGACGACGATGGACGGGACGAGACAGTCGCTGCGGGCCGTGGCCGACAAATGGCTTGCATTGCGACCCGACACGCTGGTCGAGGTCAAGCGTTGCGCGCATGGGCGCAAAAATGGCCATGCATATGGGCGCGGAAGCAAGCGGCGCTGCGTCTATATCCGCGCCATCGGCGCGGCGAGCGAAGTGGGCCTGTTCTTCTTTCGCCACGACGACGGCGCGTGGTACATCTTCCCGCCGAGCGACGTGAGCCCCGTGGTGCGCATTTTCGGTGAGGCGGCATGATGCAGGCGCCGTCTGGCCGTGCCGCGCACCGCCGCATTCAAACCCGCAGGCCGCGGCTCTTTAACCGGTACACGAGCTGGGCGCGTGTGATTCCGAGCGTGCGTGCCGCCGCGGAGAGATTGCCATCGGCCTGCCTCACGGCGCTCTTGAGCAGCGCGGACTCGATGTCGTCGAGCGAGGTCGGCTCCACGTCGCCGCCGAGTCCCATGAGCAGGCTGTTCACCTTGCGGCTCACGCGGTCCACTTCGGTACCCGCCTGACTTTCCATTTGCGCGAGCAGCGAGCCCGAAGGAGAAAGCGCGCCGCTCGTATCGACGCCGAACAACGCGGTCTCGATGGTTTCTCCGCTGATGAACAGATGTCCGATGTCGATCGCGCCGCCTTCGGGCGCGAGAATCACGCCGCGCTCGACGATGTTTTCCATCTCGCGAATATTGCCGGGCCAGCCATAGCTCAGCAGCGCGTCGATGGCACGGCTCGTGAAGCCCGTGACGGGCCGCGCGTGCAATTCGCGGTACTTGTGCAGCATGTGATTGAGCAGCACGGGCAGGTCCTCGCGCCGCTCGCGCAGCGAAGGCACGCGAATCGGAAAGACATTGAGGCGGAAATAGAGATCTTCGCGAAAGCGCCCCGCGCGGATTTCGTCCTTGAGATCGAGATTGGTCGCGGCGACCACGCGCACGTCGACGCGGCGCGTTTGCGTGTCGCCCACGCGCTCGATCTCGCCTTCCTGTAGTGCGCGCAGCAGCTTGCCTTGTGCAGTCGGGCTGAGAATGCCGATCTCGTCGAGAAAGAGCGTGCCGCCGTTGGCACGCTCGAAGCGGCCGGGGCGGCTCTGCGTGGCGTCGGTGAAGCCGCCTTTCTCCACGCCGAAGAGTTCGGACTCCACCAGCGCCTCGGGAATCGCCGCGCAGTTTACCGCCACGAACGGGCCTTCGCTGCGGCGGCTGATACGGTGCAGTGTGCGTGCGCACACCTCCTTGCCTACGCCGCTCTCGCCGAGGAACAGCACCGTGGCCTTGGTGCCGGCCACGCGGCGGATCATGTGGCAGACCGCGTTGAAGCCGGGCGACGCGCCCACCATGTTGCTGTCGCCGAACGCGGTGGGTGTCGGACGCTGGCCGAGATCGGCCACGCCGCCGCGCCGCGCGCTTTCCGCGGAGAGCCCCTGGGTGAACGACTGTGCCTGCAGGAAGCGCAGGTCGTTGGCGGCTTCCTCGCCCCATTCCTCGATCGGCTTGCCGATGATGCGGCAGTGCGGTTGCCCGAGCCCCCGGCATTCGACTTCGCGATACAGGATCGGCCGGCCCATGAAGACGCTCGTATAGCCGCACGCGTAGCCGATCTGCGTCCAGCAGACCGGCTCCACGCCGATGCCGTAAATGCGCACGTGCTCTTCGTCCTCGGAGCAGTTCTTCCAGATGAATTCGCCGTGATAGATGCCTTTTTCGACGTCGATTTCGACATGCACGGGCTCGACCGCCGTGAGTCCTTCGAGCATGTGCAGCTGCGGGCCCACCGAGAACATGTCCATGATGCTGTTGTCGGGGCGCACGCGCCGCGCGAGTTCGGCGTCGCGCGCGCCCGAGTTGTAGCCCATGCGCGTGAGCAGGCCGCGGGCGGTGTCGATGCCGAGGCTTTCAATCAGCTCACGGCGCAGCGTGCCGATCGATTCGGTGTGCAGGAGCACCATGCGCTGGTCGTCGAGCCAGATGCGTCCGTCGCCGGGCGAAAAGCGCAGCCGCGACATCAGGTCCGCGATGTCCGGGTAACGCACGCTATCGACGCGCGCGCCCTTGGGCGTGACCAGCTTCATCGGGTCTCCCTGGGCGTGTGCCTTCTTGTCCGTGTCCACCATGCCGTCTCCTGTCGACCAGACTCCGCGCTTTAACGCCTGCTCTGGTCCCATGCTTCGCGCGCAATGCGCGCAATCCGTCTGCATAGTGCACTGCCTCGCTGGCGCCTTGTCTTTACGGACATTCCCCGATGCTGTTTTGATCGACTGAAAAGCCTGAAAAACGCGAGCGATTCGATCATTTCGTCACATTCGGCCTGCGTTCGCGTGCTGGACTTGCACGGGCAGGCAGAGCGACGCCGCGAGGCACAGCGCGTGAAACGCGGCGAGTGCGACGAACGCCGCGAAAAAGCCGTGAGGCCGCGCGCCCGACAAGCCGGCGCGCCTTCGGCGTTGCACGCCCAACATGACGTGAAGATGATATTTTTGTCATCTTTCAAAATTCATACGGATTACCCGGTCAATGGTTTGATTTCTCGATTTCCGTTTGCTACGATATTTTTTAATTATCCTCTCTTTCGAGAAATTCAATTGAACAAATAAGCGCTCCATATACATATTTTGGCGGAAAATAAATCCGATTTCCGTCAGATATTAAAACCAGCATGGAGATGCTCAGCGGTTCAAACTTCATCTGTCAGAGCGCGCATCGCGCTCCCATAACTTCGTTATTTCAAGGCGCTTCCGCGCATAGATTTGACAGCATATCGCACGGGCAGACAACTCGCTGAAGTATTTCGCATACCGAATAAAAAACTTTGTAATGACGCATGTGTCTTGCGTCATTCACGACATGGTCCGTCATGAAAAATAGGCTGATTTTCTACACCATCTTCTTCGTCGTTGCCGCGGCCCTCGTTGCTGCCCTCTTCGCGACAGGCATTCAATCCAGTACAGGCGGAAAAGGGGAGCGGCCACGCACCGGTTCAATCAAATGGAGCCCATGCCCTGATGGTTGGGCAACGCCGCCCGACTCGCCGGGAATCGTCTGTGGCACGCTGTCTGTACCAACTCAGCGCTCCACGAATCGGCAATCTGGCGACGTCGTCAAGCTGGCCATCGCGAAGCTGCCCGCTACGGGAAAGAAGTTGGGCTCACTGATTCTGGTTTCCGGCGGTCCTGGATTTCCCGGGCTGAGCATTCCGCTTGCACGATCGGATGCGGTGAAGAAGCTGCGCGAGAACTTTGATATCGTCAGATACGATCCGCGCGGCGTGGGCCGCTCCGAGCCCATGATTGTCTGCAGTACAGACGAAAAGGTCATATCGGACTCGCGCGCATGGATGCGCTCTTGCCTCGCCATGACGCGCAAATCGTTTATGGCGAATCTCTCAACGCTCGACGCAGTAGACGACCTGGACGATCTGCGCTCAGCGCTTGGCGACCGGAAGATCACGCTCGTCGCTTACTCCTACGGCACAATGGTGGCCCAGCTTTATGCCGGGCGCTACCCACGCAACGTGCGAGCCATGGTCCTTGACGGCGTTGTCGATCTCTCTGAAAACGCGTCCACCACGGTAGTTAACCAATACCGCGGATTCAACCTCGCCTTCAATCGCTTCGCGCAATACTGCGCCACCGTTGCCGGCTGCCCGCTGCCGGCTTCCGCCGCCGGCGCGCTTGAAGCCTATCGTTCGATTCTGTCGAAGGCCGCAAGCGGGGAGATACGCGGCCCAAATAATGCGCGGCTTTCGCCCAGGGAGATTCACGACGCTACCCTGTTCGCACTGTACTCGGACGAGACATGGAGCGCGCTAGCCGGCGTTCTGATCGAACTGAATACGCTGTCTGTCGGTAACGAAGCGCTTCAAATGCTTAAAACAGCATCGCTGCTGAGTCAGGGGGATGAGATGAAGGCGGCGGCGATCATCAGTTGCGCCGACAACGGGCCCGGTACCGGCACGCCGTCGAGGGATGTTCTGGAAAACACGTTCTCCACCGCTCTGAAGAATGATGCGGAACCACTGGGGCCAGCCGACTGTTCAGGCTGGCCCTACGCTGCCCGGGTGACCGCGAGCATGCCGATAAGAGACGCAAGCCTCCCGCAACTGCTTTTCGTCTCCCAGACTGGCGACCCCACGACGCCCTATGGCAGCGCGGTCAAGATGTCTGCCGCTTTTGAAAGCCCCCTCATCACGAGGGAAGGAATCGGACACACCTTCGTATTGAGCGCGGGATTTGCTTGTGCGGACGAAAAGGTGGTCCGCTATCTTGTGGAGCCGGGCAAGGCGGTCAACGATGCGTACTGCAGCGCTTGACATGAGCGCGCCGATCGACGCCACCATGGCGACCTTCCAGGCCGACGGGTCGATCCGGCGCGAGGCGCGTGCCTGTTCGTGCTCGCGCTCGCGCTCACGCTCACGCGAGGTCCGGATAGCCGAGTGCGCGCGCTTCGTCGGCGCATTGCTGGATGGTCGCGTAATCGGTCCCCGAAAGGCGCACGAAGCCGCGCAGGCGCAGCGCCCTCGCGCGCCGTGCATCGGCGGCGCTGGCGAGATCGAGCGCGTCGCGCAAGCGTGCGGCGTGCCCGGCCGGCAGCGCGTGCGAGGCGACGAAGGGCAGGCCGGGCGCAGGCGCCGTCGCGCCGATCGTGCGCACGCCGTGCAGCAGTTCGGGCAGCGCGTCGCGGACATAGGCGAGCGTCACGCAGTCGATGGCGGCCACGTCGGCGGTGCCCGCGTCGAGCGCGCTCAAGGCGTTCAGATGCGAGCCCGCCCACTCGACCGAGGCAAAGAAGCGGCCCGCGCGCGCATGCGGGGCCACGGCGCGGCGCAGCGCATTCATGCCGCTGTGCGAATCGCGGGCGTTGCAGGCGGCGCGCAAGCCCCGGCAGTCGGCCAGCGTGACCGCGCCCTGCGCCCACGCGCGAGCCGAGACGACGAGCGTGCTGCGGTAATACGCGCCGTCGCAGCCTTCGGCATCGAAAGCGGGCGTTGCGAGCAATTGAACCGAGTCCGCGAGGCCGAGCACGCGATACGGGAAGCCGCAGGTTTGCGAGAGCAGCAGATCGGGGCGTCGCCAGAGCGCGAGCAGGTCGCCGTGAGGCGCGTCGAGCACGCTCACCTCGCGCGGGCCGCCCGCCTGTGCGAAGGTTTCGAGGGTGTCCTGCAACAAGGCGCGCCAGAGCGCGCCGTGTCGCGGCGTCACGTTGTACATCGGCAGGGCGGCGATCCAGCGGCTCATCGTGGCAGTTTAAGCAATTGCGGGCCGCCGTGGCGGCTACGTGAATCAGGCGAACCATGGCCGAATATATCGACCTGGAGCATGCGCGCGACGTGGCCGCGCTCGAGGCGAGCCTGAGCGCCCGCACCGAATGGCCGACGTGGCTGCTGGGCGCCGCCACGCCGTTCTTCGTCGTGCTCTGCACGTGGCACATGTCGATGCGGCACGAGCCGCTGGATGGTCGCGCAGAAAGATTGGTATTCCTGCATAAATTGCCCGGCTACCCGCCGCTCGCCATCCGGTTTCCCTACACGCTCTATCGCGACACTCATCTGCAGCATCATCGCGACGAGGCGCTCGCGCTGCCCGGCCTCGATCCCGGGAGCAACGACGTGCCCGCCGCGCGCTGGCGCTGCTGGCCAGCGTGGCGCCGCGCCCTGTGGCATGCGCGCAAGCGCTTCGTCGACCGGATGGTGGTGGGGCCGCCCATGGGCGCCGCCGCCGTGCTCGCGGCGGCCGGGCGAGCGAAAGCGCGGTTCGAATCGTCGGCAAATAGCGAAATGCAGCGCATAATGGTGCAGGGTTGGCCCCTGGCAGGAATGAGGTCCTGTGCGCTGCAATGCGCCGATCCGCACCGGCCGAGGAGGTGGGACATGGCGACGAAGCCAGCAAGAAGCCACGAACACGCGACGCCCAAGCCGATCGCGCTGGCTTTGCAGGGCGGCGGGATGCACGGCGCGTTCACGTGGGGCGTGCTAGACCGGCTGCTCGAAGACGGCAGGCTCAAGATCGAAGGCGTGAGTGCGACCAGCGCGGGCGCGATGAACGGCGCCGTGCTCGCGTACGGACTGCTCAAGGGCGGCGAGGAAGGCGCGCGGCAAGCGCTGCACGACTTCTGGCACGCGATCTCGGAGTCGGCCGAGCGCTATAACCCGCTGCGCTGGGTGCCGTGGCTCAAAGGCTCGCATAGCTTCGGACTCGATCATTCGCCGCTCTATGCGTTCGCGGACATGATGCTGCGCGTGTTCTCGCCATACCAGTTCAATCCGCACAACCTGAATCCATTGCGCGAAGTGCTCGAAAGCCAGGTCGACTTTGCGGCGCTGCGCAAAGCGTGTCCGATCCCGCTGTACCTGTGCGCGACCAATGTGGAGACCGGCAAGATCCGGCTTTTCACGGGCGAGGATATTTGCGCGGACGCCGTGCTCGCTTCCGCGTGCGTGCCGACGCTGTTCCAGGCGGTCATGATCGATGGCGAGCACTACTGGGACGGCGGGTACATGGGCAATCCGGCCATCTATCCGCTGATCTATCACGGCAGCACGCGCGATGTGATCATCGTTCATATCAACCCGCTCGTGCGCCGTGGCGTGCCGGTCACGGCCAGCGAAATTCTCAACCGGATCAGCGAGATCAGTTTCAATTCTTCGCTGATGCGCGAAATGCGCGCGATCGCGTTCGTCACGGAGTTGATCCAGCAAGGCAAGGTCGAGCGCGGCGAAATGAAGGAAATGCTGATCCATTCGATTCGCTCGGACGCCGCAATGTGCGCGCTCAGCGTGTCGAGCAAGTACAACGCCGATTGGGGCTTCCTGCGCGAACTGCACGACAACGGGCGACGTGAGGCCGATGCGTGGCTGATGCAGCACTATTCGAATATCGGCCAGCGCTCGAGCATCGACATCCGCCGGGAGTTTCTCTGAGCAGCGCGACGGCGGCGAGCCGCCATGGGGCCTGGCCGCGCAGGAAAGGAGCAGGGATGAACCGCACGCAAGCACGCTTCGTCTCGCTGTGGTCGCGCAACGGCGGAGCGCGCGCCGAGTCTGTTTATGCGGAGCTTGCGCAATGCTATGACGAGCCGGTTCGCCACTATCACACGTTGCGTCACGTACGGCGCTGCCTGCGCGATTTCGATCTGACGCGCCACGCGATTCCCCATCCCGACGTCGTGGAGCTTGCGCTGTGGTGCCATGACGTCGTTTATGTGCCTGGCGCACGCGACAACGAGCAGCGCAGCGCGGACTGGTTCCGGCACCGGGCCGGCGATGGGATCGCCGAGCGCGAGCGTATCGGCGAGATGATTCTCGCGACCCGCCACACCGCCGTGCCGGATGAACTCGACGAGCGTTTCGCATGCGACATCGACCTTGCGGCGCTGGGCGCGCCGCGCGGCCGGTTTCGCGAGGACGGTATGCGCCTGCGGGCCGAGCGCCCGGATCTCGACGATCTCTCATACGATCGGCAGGAGCGGACGATGCTCGGCGGCCTGCTCGCGCGGCCGCGCATTTACCAGACCGATTATTTTTATGTGCGCTATGAAGCGCGCGCGCGCGGGAATCTGGCGTGGCGGCTCGGATTGAAGGCGCCGCAATAACGAATCAAGCGCGCTTGCGCGAACCCAATACGCGTTCCGGCTCGAAGCGAACGTGCCCGACCGTTCCCCGCGTGAGACCGAGCGCTTCTTCGTGGCTCGCCACGCACGGTCCCGAGCCCAGCAACGGCTTGCGAGCCGTCTCGCGCATGGCGAGCACGGACACGATGCCGACGAGCGCTGCGCCCATCAGGTAATACGCTGGCATCATCAGGTCGCCGGTGCGCTGGACCAGCCATGCCGTGACGAGAGGCGTCGTTCCGCCGAACAGCGAGACCGAAACATTGAAGCCGATGGCGAGTGCGCTGTAGCGGATTCTCGTCGGAAAGAGCGCGGGCAGAGACGAAGGCATCACGCCCGTGAATGTGGAGAGCAGCGTGCCGAGCATCAGCATGCCGGCGAACACCGGCAACGGCGCGCCCGTGCGAACCAGCATCAGCGCCGGCACGCAGAGGAACAGCAGGCCCGCGCAACCGAACATCATCACCGGCTTGCGGCCGATTTTGTCGGACAGATGCCCCGCGTAGAGCGTCATCGGCATCATCAGCACCATGACGATCAGCACGAGAAAGAGGCCAAACGATTCGTTGAAATGCAGCGTCGCGGACAAATAGCTCGGCAGATACGAGAGCGCCATGTAATCGGTCACGTTGAAGATCAGCACGAGACCGATGCATTGCAGCAGCGCCTTCCACTCGTGCTCGAAGAGTTTCAGGAACGTTTGCGTGGGGTGCGCCTTGTCGCTGGCTTCGCGCGCCTCGGCTTCCTTTTTGAACGCCGGTGTTTCTTCGAGGCGCAGGCGGATATACAGGCCCACGAGCCCGAGCGGGCCGGCAACGAAGAACGGTATGCGCCAGCCCCACGAGAGCATGGCGTGCTGGGGCAGCCATGCCGTGAGCACCGCCACTGTGCCCGCGCCCAGGATGTACCCCGCCAACGTGCCGAATTCGAGGAAGCTGCCCGCAAAGCCGCGGCGGCGATCGGTCGAGAATTCGGCAATGAAGGTTGCCGCGCCGCCGTATTCGCCGCCCGTCGAAAAGCCTTGAATGAGGCGGGCGACCAGCAGCAGTGCGGGCGCGAGAATGCCGATCGATTCGTAGCTCGGGATCAGGCCAATCGAGAACGTACCGATCGCCATCATGATCATCGTTGCCGCGAGCACGCGCTGGCGGCCGATCCGGTCGCCGAGCGGGCCGAACACCATGCCGCCGATCGGCCGCACGACGAAGGCCGCCGCGAACGTGCCGAATGTCGCGATCAATTGCGCGGATGGACTGCTCGAAGGGAAGAACACTTTTCCGAGTGTGACGGCGATGTAGCTGTAGACGCCGAAGTCGAACCACTCCATTGCATTGCCGAAGGCCATCGCGCCGACGGCACGCTTGAGGAGCGCGTTGTCAACCACGGTAATGTCGGCGAGAGTAAGGGGCGAGCGCGAAGATCGATCACCCGAGGTGCTTGTCTGCGAACGACTCAATTGACTGTCTCCTGATATTGCACTGCGAATCCGGCAAAATGGGTCAGCGTGCGATCAGTCGTGCGCTGCTCGGGCACGCTGTTCGGTCTTGTTGTCTGGTCTGGTTGTTCTGTCTGGTCGGCGGCAGCGATTGTTGGAGCGCCGGGGTGTCTTGCGCGGGCGCTGGCGGCGCGCCGAGCCCAGCCGCGCGACTCAAGTGTACGCAGCGGCTCGGTGTCGAACCTTGGCTCACGCGTCCAAAAACCGCCCGGAAGCGACACCGCGATGCACCAGAGCTTTTTTCGCGTCCAGTCGACTCGCGTGTTTTTGAAACCCTCGATGCTCATGTCATGCAATGCGGACCTCATAGAAGGCGCTGATGAGCCGGCCCCCTATCAAGACGAGATCCCCGCGAGCGCGATCACGGCGACAAAGACACCGAGTGGCATGAGGCGCGTGAAGTCGCGGTGGCGCGGAAGCCGTTCTGCGTCGATGTCGATGTCGATGTCGTGACCGAGACTTTTGGGGCAGCCCTTCATGGGCTCGCCGGACTCGAACGCTCAGGCCGGACCCGCGCTGCTTTATGCGTTTTTCCGCTTCGCTTGCAGCGACGGAGAACGCTCGGTGAGCGCCGGCGCGCGCACGTCTTCGGCGTGTTTCGCGCCGGCGAACTGCTGCCGGTACGCGGCGGGCGTCAAAGCCTTCGCGGCTTTGAACTGGCGATTGAAGTTCGCTACGTTCGCGAATCCCGCGCGCGCTGCGATGACCGAGACCGGCATTTGCGTGTCGGCCAGCAGGCGGCAGGCGTGGCCGATGCGCACGCGCGTGATGTAGCGGCCGACGCTTTCGCCCAGGTGACGCGTGAACTGCCGCGTCAACGACCGCTCGGAGAGCCCGCAGGCGCTCGCGAGCGTCGCAAGACTCAGCGGTTGGTCGAACTGGGTGTCGATCAAGGCGAGCACGCGATTGAGCTGCTCGGGCTCGTAGCCGCTGGGCGTGCTGCCGGCGTGGTGGCCGGGGTGGCGGCTTGAAGGGCGCCCGTGTGCGCCGGCGCGCGCATCGAATGCGCTCGGCGAGGCGAGTGGCGTGGCCGGTACCGCCTCGAGCCAGTTGAGCACGTCCAGCACGGCCTTGAGCCGCTCGCGCGGGTCGGCGCAAAGGAGCCGCTCGAGTTGGCCGCGCAGGTGCGTTCCGGCGCCGTCCTCAAAAGCGAGGCCGCAAGCCGCGCGGCGCAGCAGATTGCGCAAGCCGTTGTATTCGGGGCAGACGTCGGCGAGCCGGTGCACCCATGCACCGTCGAACCAGACGACGACGGCAACCTGCACCTCGGAGGGGGAGATCGAGCGATTGGAGGCCCACGTGTGCGGCAAATCCGGCGGCACGAGCACGAGATCGTCGGCGCCATAGGCGGCCACCGAATCGCCGATATAGCGCTTGCCCTGGCTATTCATGGTCAGGGTTAGTTCGTACTCCGGATGATGGTGCCATTCGAAGGGAATTTTCGGCAGCCGCCGATGGTAGACCCGCACGGAACAGCGCTCGCCGAAGTCGACGTACTCGTAGGCAGCTTTCATGGCCGGATGTGCAAAGAGATTGTCTGGATAGTATCACCATACCGGCCAGCGCCGACGTACGCTTTCATGCACGACGAACCCTGAACCGAGGCGTAACCATGGCATTGCAGATCGATGACCTGCCGGCGGCCATCCGCAAGGCAAAACGTGAGCTGCGCGAGGCGCTGCCCCATTACCGCGAAGTCTTTGCCGAGGTCGAGGCGGCGATGCACGAGGAAGCCCGGCATATCGCGCAGCTTCGCGAGCGCGGCGAGCCGGTCATTCCCGAAATCCCGTTCGAGGACATCGTGGCGAACCGCGTGAGCGACGCGCAGGTCGCGCTCGTGAAAGCGCGGGGCGCCTGTGTGATTCGCAAGGTTTTCGATCGCGCGCGCGTCGAGCAATGGGATCGCGATATCGCCGGGTATGTCGAGCGCAATGACCTTGGCGCGAAGCTGAGCAATCGCGCGGAAGACAAATACTTCGGCCAGCTCGCCTCGAGCAAGCCGCAGATCTACGGCGTGTACTGGTCGAAGCCGCAAGTGCTGGCGCGCCAGTCGGCCGAGCTTACCCAGGCGCGCGTGTTCCTCAATCGGCTGTGGCGCGCGCAAAGCGAGGGCCGCGTGCATTTCGATCCCGAGCGCGTGCCCGCGTACGCTGACCGCCTGCGCCGCCGGCCGCCGGGGTCCGAGTCGCTGGGCCTTTCGGCGCATTGCGACGGCGGCTCGGTCGAGCGCTGGATCGAAGCGAATTTCCGCAAGGTGTACCGCCACGTTTTCTCGGGCAACTGGCGCGCCTACGATCCGTTCGACGCGGCCTGGCGCACCGAGGTGCAGGAGATCGAATCGCCGGCGGTCTGCTCCATGTTCCGCACCTTCCAGGGCTGGACCGCGCTCACCCGGCAAGGTCCCGGCGACGGCACGCTGCAACTGGTGCCCATCGCCAACGCAATGGCCTATATTCTGCTGCGCGCGCTTCAGGACGACGTGGCCGACGACGATCTGTGCGGCGCGATGCCGGGACGGGCGCTATCGATCAAGGCCGAATACCACGCGCCGCTGTTTCATGGGCTTTCGTCGATCCCGCTCATGGAGGCGGGCGACACGGTCTTCTGGCATAGCGACGTGATTCACGCCGTCGAGGACGCACATCGCGGGAGCGGCTATAGCAACGTGATGTATATCGCCTCCGCGCCCGCATGCGCGAAGAACGACGCGTACCTCGCGCGCCAGTTGCCGAGTTTCCTGGAAGGCAAGAGCCCGCCCGATTTTCCGGCGGATCATTTCGAGGTGGATTTCGCGGGCCGCGCGGGCGCCGCGGACCTCACGGCGCTCGGCCGCGCGCAGTTGGGCTTCGATTTGTGAGGGCCGCGCGGCGCAGGCATCCCGCGTCGTTCGGCAGCGCGGTTCAAGCAAGCAACTGGGCGATGAGATCCGGTGTTGCCTGCACGCCATATTTTCGCAGGAGACTCGCGCGATGGACGTCGACCGTGCGTGGGCTGATGTTCAACTTCTTGCCGATTTCCTTGCTCGTCAAGCCGTGAACAAGAAATGCCGCGATGTCGCGCTCGCGCTCCGTCAACGTGCTCGCGACGTCGGGGCGCTTCGCGCTCTCCGACAGGTCAGTAAAAGTCCACACCGCCAACTCGAAAGGCCGCCTCGGGTTATAGCCAAAGCCGCAAACGGTGACCCAGAAATGACTGCCGTCGATGCGACGCATGATGCGGTCGTCGCTGAAGAACGCGCGTTTCGCGATGAGCGGCGCGAGGCGGCGACCCGTCGTCGCAAAGTCCTTCTGTTGCGGGTACAGCTTGGAGAACGACTGATCGACGATGTCACTGCGTTCGGCCCTGAACACGGCCAAAGCCCTCGCATTGCAGTCCACCATGATTCTTTCTCTGGCCACAATTACAGCGACAGGCAGATGCCTGAAAAGATCTTCGTAGTCGAGATTTGACATCGTGTCGGTCACGTTCGGCATTTTTCCTGACGCCGTGCGCTGCTTCGCGCTCAAGGCCCGCGGTTGCCGCCATATTCCATGCACTGAATATCACGGCGCCTGCGCGATTGTAGCGCGAACGCGACGCAATCATACGACGTGAAAAACGCAACAGGCGTGACCCTCGCCCGCGCATTGCATCTCGGCCGAACTCGCGCGCGGGCCATTTCTCGTGCTGTCGGTCGCGGTGTCGTTGACCCAGTCCATCGCGCCGGCGAACCACCCCGCGAACATATAGCAGAGCTGCCCATGCTTGTCCGGCTGCGCGAGCACGAACGACGAGTGATGCACATGGATGCGCGCAGTCGAGGTCGCGGGATCGGCTTCGACAATGGAAAACACGCCCCAGCCACGCTGCGACAAGCGCTTCAGATAGTGCTCGTACACCGCCATTCCGCCGATGCCGTGCTTTTGCGCTTCCTTGTTGCACCAGTAATAAGCGGACTGGTAGCCAGCCTTATAAAGAATGTCGGCATAGGCTTCGCGACCCAGCGCATCTTCGACAGCAACATGATTGTTTATAAAGAAGTGCCGCGGCACGTACAACATCGGCAAGGCATCGGTGGTCCAGATGCCGTTTTCCGGATCGACTTCAATAGGCAATTGCGGTTGCATGTCGGGCCCATGTTCTCCGTTCGATTCAGACGTTCCAGACTTCGCCGAATACGCGCAGCCAGTTTTCGCCCATCACCTTTCTGATGCGCGATTCGCTCCAGCCCGCTTGTTCCATCGCTATCGTAAGATTCGGAAATTCGCCGATCGTGCGGATACCCTCTGGATTGACGACCTTGCCGAAGTCCGTCAGGCGGCGATAGCGGCCCTTATCGTGCGTGATCCAGTCGAAAAACCCGGTGCTATAGCCCTGCGTGAAATCCGTGCCGATGCCAACCTTGTCCTCGCCGATTACGTCGATGACGTATTCGATCGCTTCGAGATAATCCTCGACAGTCGCGTCCGCGCCTCGCCGCAGGAAGGGCATGAACATCGTCACGCCGACGAAGCCATTCGCCGCGGCAATCTCGCGAAGCTGGTCGTCCGTCTTGTTGCGCGGATGCTCCTTCAGTCCAGATGGGCAACAGTGCGAGTAGGTAACGGGCTTCTTCGAGCAAGCGATGGCATCGGACGACGTCTTCGCGCCCACATGCGAGAGATCCACCATGATGCCGACGCGATTCATCTCCTGAATCACTTCGCGGCCATATCCCGACAAACCGCCGTCCGGTTCATAGGAGCCTGTGCCCACGAGATTCTGCGTGTTGTAGCAGAGCTGCACGACGTTTACGCCGAGCTCCTTGAACACTTCGATATAGCCGAGGTTGTCCTCGAACGCATACGCGTTCTGGAAGCCGAAAATGATGCCGGTCTTGTTCTCCTTCTTCGCGCGCAGGATGTCGTCGGTGGTGCGCACCAGCGTCAAAATCTCGCTGTATTCGCGGATCTGCTGCTTCATTTCCGCGATGTTGTCGATAGTCTTCTGAAAATCGTCCCAAACGGAGACCGTGCAGTTGACGGCGGTGACGCCGCCCTTGCGCATGTCTTCGAACACGGAGCGCTCGAACTTCGAAATGTTCAGACCGTCGATGATGATGCTCGAATCGTGGAGGCTACTCATTGCATTTATCCGTTCGGTTTTTGATGCAAGCGGTGCGCGCGAGCCGCGCGCTTAAAAAATTCGCTTAAGAGGTTTGTTTGAGGGCGTCACTGACGGACCTTGCATCGCTCGCGTTCCCGGTCGCGGAGCCCGCTTCCTCGAGCGCGGTCCTGGACGTTTCGTGCAGCGCGAGACCGCCAATCATCGCGAAGATCGACACGGCGATCAGATAGTACGCGGGCGATAAATTCGTTCCGGTAGCCGAGATCAACCAGGTCGCGACCAGCGGTGCCGTGCCGCCAAAGATCGTGTACGCGAGGTTGTACGTCACGGCGGATGCGGTGTACCGGGTTTTCGTCGCGAACACTTCCGACATGAGCGGCGCAGTCACCACGCCCGACAGCACGGCGCCCACGGCAAGCAACGCAACACCAAATAAGGACTGCGACAAGTTACCTGATCCACCCAGCGAAAAGGCGGGATAAACGGACGCGATGATGAACACACAGGTGCTTGCGATCGTCACGCGGCGGCCTACCCGGTCAGAGAAGAGTCCAGCGAGCGGGCACAAGGCCGCGGCGAAGCAGAGTGCAAGCACGGTCACGAGGAGCGATGCCTCGCGAGACAAATGCCCGGCTACCTGGAGGTAGGTCGCGAAGTACGTTGTGAACGTGTAGAACGACAGCGCCGTCACCGATATGAAGGCGCCGAGCTTCAGGATGTTCCACGACTGCGAATGCAGGGTTTCCATCAGAGGCGCGTGCGCGACTTCTTTCTTTCCCTCGAGTGCCCGGAATGCAGGCGTTTCATGCAGATTGATACGCAGATAGACACCGATGAGACCGACCGGTGCGGCGATCAGGAACGGAATGCGCCAACCCCAATCGACCATCGCCGCCGACGACAACGAGGACTCGAGCACATAAGCAACGACTGCCGCGCACGCAAATGACGAGAAGGTCGAGACCGGCACGAAGCTGCCGAGGAACGCGCGGCGTCGGCGCGGCGCGTGCTCCATGACGTAAGCGCAAGCGCCCGCGTATTCACCGCCTGCGGAAAACCCTTGTACGCAACGAATGAGCGTGAGCAACAGCGGTGCCCAGTAGCCGATGCGCGCGTAAGTCGGAAGCAGGCCGATCAGCGTCGTTGAGCCGGCCATCAACAAGATCGTGAAAGCGAGCGTGCGCTTGCGGCCGATCCGGTCCCCGACGACCCCGAAGAAGAGGCCGCCGAGTGGACGAAATGCGAACGCGACCGCAAAGACTGCGAACGTCTTCAGAAGGCCGACGGTAGGATCGCCATTCGGAAAAAACTCGCGCGTCAGGATCGTCGCAAGAAATCCGTACGCGGCGAAATCGAACCATTCGACGAAATTTCCTATTGAAGCTGCCGCGATAACGCGTCGTAGTGTCTTTATGTCTACCTGCTGGGCATCTTGAGCTGGCATGAGCCTCTCTCCTTTCGCATGTCGGTTTCGGTCCGATATTGAAAGGAGAGTACGGGTCCAGATTACTTAGGTCTATACGTATCGATTACCTAAGTAAATAGGATGCGCGAGGGCGCATCGCCGGTCGTCTAATGCACAAGCCGTGCCAGAAACTTCAATGCCCCTTTAATTCATGGGCAATGCTTCGCCGGTGGCACGCGTTGAGTCGCGCGTCACTGGCGAAGCGGCGCTTTCTACGCCCGCCCGAATAGCTCCGCCGCCCCCGTATTGAAGCTATTGACGAAGCCATGTTCGTCGGGACCCGGATTCGCGCGGAACGGCTTCGCCGCTTCGACCAGAACCTCGTCCACATCGGTGCCGAGCACCGCCATCGTTTGTTCGATGAAGGCGTCGAGCGGCATCGCCTGCTCGGCTTCGCGGCTGTTCATGAGGTCCGTGCGGACCCAAGGCGGCGCGATCTCCAGCACGCGCACGGTCGTGTCCCGCAGCATGAAGCGTTGCGAGAGCACGTACGAATGCACCGCCGCTTTGGTGGAGGAATACACGGCCGTCAGGGCCAGCGGAACGAACGCGAGCACCGAGCTCGTGTAGGCGACAACGGCGTCGTTGCGCGTCTTGAGATGATCGATCAGTGCCGACGTCATGCGGATCGGCCCGATGAGGTTGGTCTCGATCGTGGAGACCAGCAGCGTGTCGTCGATCTGGCCGCCCGCGTCGTCGGGCTGCATGATGCCCGCATTGTTGATGAGCACGTTCAGGTCGGGATAGTCCGCCATCAGTTGCACCGCGACCCGCTCGATGCTGGCCGGATCGGTAATGTCGAGTTCCACGGCGGCCATGCCGGGATTGGCGGCGACCACCTCGTCGAGATGGCTGCGGCGGCGCCCGCCGACGATGACCTTGTTGCCGCGCTGCTGCAGCGCTTCGGCGAGTCCGCGGCCGATGCCCGATGCGCCGCCCGTGATGAAGATTGTGTTGCCGGTCAGTTTCATGATCGTACTCCTGAATAAATGGTGTGATTTTGGCCGCCAGGGTCAGCGGGGAAACTGCTCGCCGAACATCGGCAGGCCGCTCGCGGATTCGGCTTGCGTTGCCTCGTCCTGGAGCACGTCCCAATGCTCGGCGAGCTTGCCGTCTTCGAAGCGCACGACGTCTGCCGCGATCCACGCCGCGGGCCGGCCGTGTCCCGAGAAACGGCCATGAGCGATGACGTAATCGCCCTCGGCCACGATTAGCTGGTTTTCGTAGCGCAACGTGTCCGGCAGCGTGCGAACCAGTTCGAACAGGCCCTCGCGTCCTGGTGCGATATGAGCGCTGTGCTGAATGTAGTGTGCGGACCAGAAGCGCTCCGCAGCAAGGTAGTCGCGCTTGTTGAACAAGGTATCGAACGCCTTCAGCACGAGCGCCTTGTTTTGTTCAGGCGTCGTCTTCGTCATGTTGAATCCCTCATTAAAGATCCAGGCAAGGCCGCTTGCGCGTCCGATGGGTGACGAGCCTTCTTTTGCCTGACCGCTCGGGTAAATAAGGTTATACTCAAGACAATGGTGATCGACATCGTCAATGAGGTGGATTCTGAGTGATCGCTCTGGTCATGTCAATGGTGATCGCCATTGTATTTTTCGATGAATCCGATTGGGCCGGGCCGGCCGAAATGAGGGAGATATGGGCGTTTCCAGAGAGCAGGCGGCGGAGAACCGGCGCGCGATCGTGGCGGCCGCCGAGCGGCTGTTTCGCGAGCGCGGCGTCGATGCGGTCGGGCTCGCCGAATTGATGAAGGCGGCGGGCTTTACGCAAGGCGGTTTCTATAACCACTTCAAATCGAAGGACGCGCTGGTGGCCGCCGTGATGGACAAGGCGCTGGAGGAGGGCCGCGAGACGGTTGCCTGCGTCATCGATCACGCGAAGCTGGCCGGCGCCGACGCAATCGAGCAGCACATACGGACGTATCTGTCCCCCGGGCATCGCGGGGATATCGAAGCGGGCTGCCCCCTGTCGGGCTTCGCGGGCGATGCCCGCCGGCTGGACGACGAGGCGCGCGTGGCTTACGCCCAAGGCCTGGCGACGTATCTTGAACGAATCGCCGAGGTGATCGAAGCGCGCGAAGGAAGCCATGCAGGAAGCAATGCAGCAGAGCATGGCGAAGGCAGCCGCGCGAAGGCGATTGCGCTGTTCAGCCAGATGGTCGGAACGCTGGTGCTTTCGCGCGCCGTAGCGGACGCCGCCCCGGCGCTGGCCGACGAAATACTTGATGAAGGCCGCCGGCATCTGCTCGCCACCACCGGCGCGCAAGCGAGGAAGCGCGCCCGTGCGCGCTCGCGGAGAGGCTGATCTGGCGGTGCCTCGGCAGGCGCGTCATCCGGTCCGAAACAGCTTTTACAGACGATTACATATCTGACGCGTCCGGGAGATAACCGCGCCCATACAATCCAGCCATCGAATGGGTTTTCCTGGAGACGAAGATGGCAAGAATACGATCGATCGTTGCGGTGTCCGCCTTTCTGGTGGCTTGCGCAAGCGCACCGGCATTCGCGCACGGCGGCGGTGGGGGTAACGGCGGCGCGGGTGGTGGAATGGGCGGCGGCAATGGCGGCGTGGGTGGCGGAATGGGCGGCGGCCACGCAGGCGGCATGTCGGCCGGCCATATGAGCGGCAAGGGCATGACCAACACGAATGGCCACATGTCCGCGGATCGCGACAAGGGCCATGACCGCGCCAGCGATCGCGCGAGCGTGCACGCGCTATCGCACCCGAGCAAGCACGCGAGGCGCGGCGAGCACCGCGCCGTTGGCCACGAGGTCTGACGAGGACGCACGACCGAAGCCGCACGCCGTCGAAGGCGGGCGGCTTCGCATACCTTTGTGTCCCATCGGCGCTGTCGCCGACATCACCGTCCAGGCTGATGCCCTCGCGAACGACGGGCCATCGCGCTATGCCTCCCGATCGCGCGATACCCATGCAGCGGCGCAAACGCTGGGTATTTCAATCAATCTGCAATCCTGATGAAGTGCACAGCGGCGCTGCCGCGTGGCAGTGAATGCGTGCGTCAGTGCGTCTGGGCCGCGTTGCTCTCCATCACTGCACGACCCGGACGTCGTACACCTTGACCTTCGGCATGCCGACAAATGCCTTGTCGTACTTGCCCGTCAGTTCGACTGTGGTCTTCTCGCTCACCGGTTGCCCCTCGGGCCAGCGCTTATGGTCGATCTTGACCGGAATCTCGCCGGTGCCGTCACTGAACGTGTATTTCTCGTCCCCCATCGCCTTTAGCACATGGCCGCGCAGCACGACACGCTGGTCGTCCTTGCCCGCGTCGGTCAACTGTTGGACCGTGGTGGCCGCGGGTTGCGCGCCGGGGCCCGTGTAGTCGGCATACGCTGCTGCGGTGGACGTGGCGATCAGGCCGGCGATAATGAGCTTTTCATCGGTTCTCCTTGTGGAAACGAGCGGCCCGGTGGCCGCGACAGAAGACAGTCTGGGGGCCAGAGGCTGAAGCCCGCGTGAAGTTGGGGCAGCAATGCAGGCTGTCGCGTTAATGTTCCGTTAACCTGCAAGAAGGTAAGCTCATGAAGCTTTGTCGGGGAACCGGCCGGAACAGGAGACGACGACGGGATGCGAATACTGCTGGTTGAGGACGATCCGCTGATCGGCAACGGGCTGCGGCTCGGCCTGCGCCGGGAAGGCTTTGCGGTGGACTGGGCACAGGACGGCAACGCCGGCGCGCTTGCGCTGCGCACCACGGCCTACGGGCTCGTGCTGCTCGATCTGGGCTTGCCGAACCAGGACGGCATGACGCTGCTCGCCGCATTGCGCCGACGCGACGACGCTACGCCTGTGATCGTCATCACCGCGCGCGACGGCGTGCCGGACCGCGTCGCGGGACTCGACGGCGGCGCCGACGACTACCTCGTCAAGCCGTTCGCGCTCGAGGAACTGCTGGCGCGCATTCGCGTCGTGAACCGCCGCCAGGCAGGGCGCGCCCAGTCGATGCTCGCGGCAGGCGCGTTGCGGCTGGATCCGGCCCGGCATCGCTGCTGGCTGCACGACACGGAGATCTCGATCACGGCGCGCGAATTCGCGCTGCTCGAGGAGCTGATGCGCGACCCCGGCGCCATCATCACGCGCGAGCAGCTCGAAGAGCGCCTTTATGGCTGGAACGAGGAGATCGAGAGCAACGCCATCCAGGTGCACGTCTATAACCTGCGCCGCAAGCTGGGCGCCGATGCCATCCGCAACGTGCGCGGCGTGGGCTACGGGATCGGGAAAATCGAATGAGTACGTTGCGCTCGCGGTCCGCGCGCTGGTTCATGTCGTCGCTGCGCCGGCGCCTGCTGCTGTGGCTGTTGCCGGCCACGCTGCTCGCCGGCGTGTTGGCGAGCGCGGCGACATGGTGGGGGGCGCTCGCCGAGATCGACGAGATCCTCAACGACCAGATGAAGGCGATTGCGCGACACGTCGTGGTGGATGCCGACGGCCGCCTCTCGCTCACGGGCACGGACAGCAGGGGCCGGCTCTCCGGCACGAAATCGCACGGCGTGCTGCTGCAGGTGTGGGAGCACCGCAAGCTCGTGTTCAGCAGCGACCCGGACGCGTCGCTGCCGGCGCCGCGAGGTCCAGGCTACGCCGACGTGATCGTCGATGGTCAGGTCTGGCACACCTACGCGAACACGAGCGGCGGCATGCTGGTGCGCGTCGCCCAGGCAAGCCTCGCGCGCTGGGAGGCGCTGGCCGAAGTCTCCATGCATCTGTTCTGGCCGGTGCTCTCGCTCGTACCGGTGGTCGCGCTCTTGCTATGGTTCGGGATCGGCTATGGATTGAGGCCGCTGCGCCAGGTCGCCTCGGGGCTCAAGCGCCGCGACGCGAACAACATGCACACGATCGAAACCTCCCACCTGCCGACCGAAGTCAAGCCGCTCGTGGATTCCCTGAACGACTTGCTGGTGCGGCTCGATCGTGCCTTTACGCTGCAGAAGCATTTCATCGCGGACGCCGCGCATGAACTGCGCACGCCGATCATGGGACTTGGTTTGCAGGCCGAATTATTGCCGAAGGCGGCGAGCACGCAGGAACGCGACGAGATCGTCATGCAGATTCATTCGGGCACGGAGCGGCTGGCGCACCTGGTTGCGCAACTGCTCACGCTCGCGCGGCTCGATCCGGATACCGGCGTCGAAGCGAGGCAGGAGGTGGATCTGAGCGCGCTCGCGCGCTCGGTCGTCGCCGACCGCGTGCGGCTTGCCGAGGCGAGCCAGATCGACCTCGGGCTGGCGGGCGCGCCTGTGGTGAGCGTGGGAGGCTATGGCGAGAACCTGCGCGTCCTGCTCAACAACCTCGTCGACAACGCGATTCGCTATGCCGGCGCGCACGCGCGCGTCGACGTCGTCGTGCGGCAGGAGGGCGCGTGCGCGGTGCTCGAAGTCAGCGACAACGGCCCAGGGATTCCCGAGTCCGATCGTGCCCGCGTGTGGGAGCGTTTCTATCGCGGCAGCGGCCACGCCGCCCAGGGTGTTTCCGGCAGCGGCCTGGGGCTGTCGATCGTGCGGCGCATTGCCGAGCAGCATCAGGCGAGCGTCACGCTCGACAGCGGGCCCGAGGGCCGCGGCTTGACGGTCCGCGTGTGCTTTCCGGCACGGCAGCCGCTCGCGCAGCCCGCCGCCGACGCAAACACTTGCACTTCAACTTGAATTACCCGACCTGGCAATGGAAACACTCGAAGCATTGAACCGTTCGCTTTTTCTCGCGATCAACGCCACGCCGGCGACGCCGCCCTGGCTCATCGATACGGCGCTCCTCATCGCGGACTATCTGATTTTTCTGGTGCCGCTGATGCTGGTGCTGATGTGGCTTTCCGGGGATGCGCGGCAGCGCGCCATCGCCATTCGCGCGTGCGTGGTCACGCTGCTGGCGCTGGGCGCCAATCAACTGATTGGGCTTGTCTGGACGCATCCGCGTCCATTCGTGCTCGGACTCGGCCACACGTTCCTCGCGCATGCGCCCGACTCGTCGTTCCCGAGCGATCACGGGACCGTGTACTCGGTGCTCGTGCTGACACTGCTGCTGGGCGGGATGGTGCGGACCGGCTTGCTTGCGCTTGCCGCGGGCGTTGCGGTCGCGTGGGCCCGGGTGTTTGTCGGCGTGCACTTTCCGTTCGACATGATCGGCGCGTTCGTGGTCGCGTCCGTGGTGTATGCAGTGACCGCGCCGGTCTGGAGGGCGTGCGGCGCTGCGCTCACGCAGTTCTCCGTCGCGCTCTACCGCGCGTTGCTCGCCGCCCCCATTCGTCTCGGCTGGCTGCGGCCTTGAGCGAGGGCGCAAGCGCCGCGTGCGAGAGCACCACACGCGCTTGCCGCGCTCATCGCACGCCGTGCGAGAGCCGGCCCTGCCGGTCATTGAACATCACTGGACGATCAGGAATTTGGTGCGGTCCGGCTCGTCCTTGATCCAGTTCGGCGGCTTGCCGCGCCCCGACCATTCGCTGCCGGTTACCGGGTCGCGATACTTCGGCGGCACCTTGCTGGCCTTCACCGTGGGTGCGGGGCCGCGAATTTCATCGAGCGTAATGCGGTGGAGCTTCATCTTCCGGATGATTTCCTCCATCACATTCACGCGTTCTTCCTTGAACGCTTCCTGAAGCTGAGCTTCGAGCTGTTCGCGCTGGGCGATCAATTCTTTATAGCTGGACATCGGTGGGCAGGGTTGACGGTAACGCCCATAGTTTAACGCGGGTACGAGGCCGCCGTCTGCGCAGCCAGGGACCGGGCTCGCCGTACATGGCGCGGAAGTCACGCTCGAAGCGCTTGCCGGGCGCATCGTAACGCCCGATGTGCGGCTCGATTTGCTGCTACGCACGCCTTCTGCAAGACCGGAAATATGGGTTATCCAGTGCAATCGGGTAGTGCATATTGGTAGCGTGAAATCGAGGTAGGCCGCTTGCCATACGACAATCGCGGATTAAAAAGGCGCTCGCCGCAGACGATTGAACCCTCGCCATATTGAAACGATGCATCGTTTGCCGCAATCACATACGCGAATAGTTTGCGAACTTTTTGTTCAATAAATAACCCGCATGGTTTGGCGCGAACTGCCTGAAGCAGCGACTGCCTTTACGGCCATCTCCAATGCTCTGGAGCGAAGCAGCATTTTTTCCCGACCGCGAGCCATATTCCGGTCAATTTTCCCTGAAAAATCCTTATTTGCATTGCGCAAACACCACCTTTAATCCGGAAATTCATATTGGCAATATCACCCGATCTCATCTTGCGATAATCGATGCGCCGGTGATATAAACCGAACCACGCACTATATTGTCGCCGTAACGCTCAATTACGTGGATGAGATAAATGAAAAGAAACGCGTGGAATTTGAGTCTTGGAAGCGTGGCTATTCTTGCCGGTACTGTGCCATCGGGCGTTTATGCCGCCTGTTCATCGACCGCGCCGGCGAGCAATACCACGGTTACCTGTAGCGGCTCGGGCGTTCCGTCGGTCGTGGCGGTGGCGGGCAGCAGCAACGTCACGATCAATCTCGACAGCACCGCAACGGGCAGTTACGCGCTCACGAGCACGCCTACGCCGTTTTCCGTCGACACATCGAGTGCGATCACCAATAACGGCCAACTCTCCCTGTCGGGCAACGGCACGGGCGTCGCGAATCGCGGCGCGGTGCTGCTCGGCGTGAACAACGGCAACACGATCACCAACGGCACGACCGGCGTCATTTCGACGACGGGCGCGTATAACGACGGTCTCGCCGCGAACGGCAACAACAACACGCTCGTCAATAACGGCAGGATCACCACGACGGGCGCGAACTCGTACGGCATGACCGCGGCGTGGGGGCAAAGCAACCTTGGCGCGTCGGGCAATGTGCTCATCAATACGGGCACGGGAACGACCTCGGGCAGCAACGCGCGCGCGGCTTCGATTCTGGGCGGCAGTGGCACGGTCGAGAACAGCGGCACGTTGACCGCGGGAGGCCGGGACAGTCCCGCCGTCTATATGCAGGGCAACAACGATACGCTCGTCAACAGCGGCACGATCCAGACCACCGGCACGGCATCGAGCAGCGGCAGCGTGGATGCCGTCGTGTCGAACACGCTCGGCGGCTCGTTCACGGCGACGATCACGAACGAGGCAGGCGGCAAGATCGTCAGCAACAACGGCATAGGCGTGCGCTCGACCAACGGCAATACGACGATCACGAACGCGGGCCTGATACAAGGCGGCAACGGCACGGCCATCAAGAACGGCAATGGCAACGACACGCTGATCCTGCAGACGGGCTCGCAGATCGTGGGCACGGCCGATGGCGGCGGCGGCAGCAATGTCGTGCGGCTGCAGGGCAGCGGCACGGCGTCGAATGCGTTCGTGAACTACCAGAGCCTGACCATGGAGGGCGATTACTGGACATGGGCTGGCACCGGCACGTTTTCTGGCGCGCTCGTCAAGACCGGGACGCTGAATCTCACCGGCACGCTCGGCGTGAGCACGGCCTCCGTGGTGGCGGCCGTCGACAGCGGCGCAATCTTGCAGGCGAATGCGTCGAACCTGCCGCTCTCGGTGATCGACAACGGCCTCGTACGCTTCCAGCAGGACAGCAACGGCGCCTACACGGGGCTGATCGGCGGCGCGGGCGCAGTGGAGAAGACGGGCGCGGGAACGCTGACGCTCGCGCCGTCCGCTGCCGGCGGCAACACGTATTCGGGCGGCACGACCCTCACGCAGGGCACCTTGTCCGTTGCCGCCGATAGTGCTCTGGGTTCATCGTCAGGACCACTTACTTTCAACGGCGGCACGCTGCAGCTAAGCAATAGCTTCGATCTGGCGGCGAGCCGAGCAGTCACGATCACCGCGAACAACGGCACGATCGACACGCAGGGCTTCAGTTCCACGATTGCACAGAACATTGCCGGCGCCGGCTCGCTCACGAAACTCGGTACCGGCGTGCTCACGCTGAACGGCGACGACAGCTACACGGGCGGCACGAACGTGAACGCGGGCACGCTGATCGTGGGGGATGGCACCGTCGATCCGCCTGCGTTGTCCGGCGGCGGGCTGGTTGCGGTTGCCGCGGGCGCGACGCTCGGCGGCTATGGCAGCGTGACGGGCGACGTCACGAACAACGGCACGATTGCCGTCGCGAACGCGCTCGCGAGTCTCGCGGGCGGCTCGACCGGCAACTTCCAGATCAACGGCAATCTCACGAACGCAGGCCTTGTGCAACTCGGCGGCAGTGGCGTGGGCAACACGCTCACCGTGGCGGGTAACTACATCGGCCAGAACGCGACGATCGCGCTCAACACGTATCTGGCCGGCGACGGCGCTGCGTCGGACAAGCTGATCGTGAGCGGTGGCACGGCGAGCGGCACGAGCACGCTGAACGTGACGAACGTGGGCGGACCTGGCGCGCCTACGCTCACCGACGGCATCCAGGTGGTCCAGGCCACCAACGGCGCCGCGACGAGTGCGGGTGCATTCATGCTTGCGGGCGGGACGATCAAGGCCGGCGCTTACGAGTACTACCTCGCGAAAGGCGGGGTGAGTGCGGGAACGGGCGAGAGCTGGTACCTGCGCAATACGATTCCGGAGGCGTCGGAGGTCACGCCGCCCGCGACGACACCCACCTCGCCGCCGACGTCCACGCCGGGCAACCCCGGCACGCCGTCTTCGCAACCGTCCATCGTAGCGGCCCCGGGCACGCCTGCGCCGATCGTCGAGGCTCTTGCAGGTTCCAGCATGAGCGCGAAGGCGAGTGCGAACGCCGCGGCAATCCCGGTCTACCGCCCGGAAGTGCCGCTCTACGCGGAAGCCCCGAGCGTCGCGCGTCAATTAGGCATCCTGCAGATCGATACCTTCCACGACCGCCAGGGCGAGCAGGGCCTGCTGATCGAAAGCGGCTCGGTGCCCGCGTCGTGGGCGCGCGCGTGGGGCGCGTCCAGCAACATCGCGCGGAGCGGCGATGTGAAGCCTTCGTTCGACGGCACAGTGTGGGGCATGCAGGTCGGTCAGGACCTGTACGCCGACAATCAACCGGGCGGCGCGCGCAATCATTACGGCTTCTTCCTTGGCTTCTCGCGCGCGGTGGGCGACGTCAACGGGCTGGCGCTGGGCCAATACGACTACGGCGCCGGCTCGCTGCAGGTCAACGCGTACAACCTGGGCGCGTACTGGACGCACATCGGCGCGGGCGGCTGGTACACCGACGCGGTCGCGATGGGCAGCGCGCTCACGGTGCGTACGCACTCGAGCGAGAACGTGGGCGGCTCGACCGACGGCAACGCGTTCACTGGTTCGATCGAGGCGGGTCTGCCGATTGCTTTGGGGTACGGACTAACGCTGGAACCACAAGCACAGCTCGTATGGCAATGGCTGGCTCTCGAAAAATTCAACGACGGTATTTCCGATGTCACCTGGAACAACGGCAATACGTTTCTCGGCCGCATAGGCGCGCGTCTGCAATGGGCGTTCGATGCGAGCGAGGTGAACTGGAAGCCGTATCTGCGCATGAACGTGCTGCGCTCGTTCGGCGCGGACGACAAGACCACGTTCGGCGGCGTGACCACGCTGGGCACGCCGGTGGGCCAGACGATGGGGCAGATTGGCCTGGGGCTCGTCGCGCAACTGACGAAACGCGGCAGCGCGTTTGCGACCGTGAGCTATCTGACGAACTTCGGCGGCGAGCACCAGCGCGTGATTGGCGGCGATGTGGGCGTGAGGTGGGCGTGGTGATTTCGAAGAATGCCTTCGCTCCGTGTCATAGCGCCTAATGGGCCAGCATTGGGCGCTTTACGCGCCCCTGTTGAGCGCAGTCAATAAAACTGCTCATCGAAAAAGTAGGCAGACGGTCACTCCAAACCACTCAGGCAACGCCGTTTCCGCGCTCATTTAGTGCCTGTTTGCAGCGCGAAACGCCGTAGCGCGTATCGGCGTGAAGCGGGTTGGGAAGCGGTTTTATCCGGTGAATACAGGCCTTTTATAGCGATTGCAACATTCGGTACGGCAACGTAAAGTACCGCACCAATTTGATTGTAAGTCTGTTGAAGGGTGTATTGCCTGGCCGGCGAGGAGTGACGGAATGAAACGGTTGAAGCTGACCACATGGATCGTGATCGGCATGGTGCTCGGTATTGCGGCGGGCTACGCCTGCCATAGCAGCATTGCCGACGCGCAGGAGCTGAAAGCGGTTGCAGGCTATTTCGGGCTGGTCACGGAGCTGTTTCTGCGGCTCATCAAGATGATCGTCGCGCCGCTCGTGTTCACGACCCTCGTCGTGGGCGTGGGCAAGATGGGCGATGCCAAATCCGTGGGCCGTGTCGGCATGCGCACGCTCGCATGGTTTCTCGGCGCGACCTTCGTCTCGCTGCTGCTCGGCGCGCTCGTGGCGAACTGGTTTCAGCCCGGTGCGGGCTTGAACCTGCCGTTGCCCGATGAGCATGCGAGCACCGGCATTCGGGCGGGCGCGATCAACGTGAAGGAGTTCGTCACGCACCTCGTGCCCAAGAGCATCGTGCAGGCCATGGCCGAGAACGAGATTCTGCAGATCGTCGTGTTCGCGGCGTTCTTCAGCCTTGGCATCATCGCAGTCGGCGAGCATGGCAAGGGTATCGTCATCTTGCTCGAGCAGGTTTCGGTCGTGATGTTCAAGGTGACCGGCTATGTCATGGCGTTTGCGCCGGTGGCCGTGTTTGCCGCGCTCGCCCACGTGGTCGCCATTCAGGGGCTCGGGATACTGGTCAGCTACGGGACCTTCATGGGCGTTTTCTTCGGCGCGCTCGCACTGCTGTGGTGCGCGATCATTGCGGCGGGCGCCGCGGTGCTGCGCGGCCGCGTGTTCGATCTGGTGCGCGGCGTGCGCACGCCCATGCTGTTGGCTTTCAGCACCGCGAGCAGCGAATCCGCTTATCCGAAGCTGCTCGAGCAACTCGAGCGCGTTGGCGTGCCGCGCCGCATTTCGAGCTTCGTGTTGCCGCTCGGCTATTCGTTCAACCTCGACGGGTCGATGATCTATTGCACGTTCGCCACGCTGTTCATCGCGCAGGCGTATGGCATCGAACTCTCGTTCGTGCAGCAGGCCACGATGCTCGCCATCCTGATGCTCACGAGCAAGGGCATGGCGGCGGTGCCGAAGGCTTCACTCGTGGTGATCGCGGCAACGCTCGGACAGTTCAACATTCCCGAGGCCGGACTGCTGCTCATCATGGGGGTGGATACCTTCCTCGACATGGGGCGCACGGCCACCAACGTGCTCGGCAACAGCGTGGCCGCGACGGTCGTGACGAAGTGGGAGGGCCAGCTAGGCCCCGTGTTGAGCGACGAGGAATATGAAGCGGTCGTTACCTCCCGCGAGACGGAGAAGGTTTGAGCGCCGGGTGATCGCACGAATGATTACCTGAGATTAGCATTACGAAATAACGGGCCGTGCACAATGCAGGGCCCGTTGCCATTTGAAGCTGAAAAAGGAAACGGCAACGCTCAAAGCGGGTGTTTCGTGATTTCTAAATGGTTTCCAATTAATTTCAAAAGTATTTCATTTGGGGCGGCGACTGGAGCGCCCGCTCCGCGCTGCGGCGCAAGGAATTCTTGAATGAAAGTGATTCCTGTTGAAAAACAAGGGTCAGCCATTTGCGTGCTTCATGGAAATCCCGCATATTTCGCCGCCTTGCGCGAAAGCATCGAGAAGGGTTCCGCTGGCTAGAATGCCGCCATTCATCGAGGCAAGCGGTATCGTGCCGCCGGCCCAAAATAATGGAGACAGTCGATGCAACCCACTTCTCGCGCATTGCGCCGTCGTGTGCCCGCCATGGCGATTGCCTGCGGCTTGCTGTTCGGGGCGGCGCTTCAATGCGCGCACGCCGCCGATGAGCCCGGCAAGATCACCATCATGGT
>DATEJU010000483.1:0-3057 GCA_035277805.1 Paraburkholderia sp.
CGTCTGGAGCTTCGACGAGAACGAGCCCATCGACCACGCGTTCTTCAAGCGCCGCGTGCAGCGCGCGGTCGCGCACCGTCAGGCGATGGTGAGCGGCACGGGCGCGGTGCGCCTGATCTTCGGCGAGGCGGACGGCCTGCCGGGCGTGATCGTCGATTACTACAAGGAAGACGTGGCCGAAGGCGCGGATGGCGCGCGCGGCCAGCTCGTCTGCCAGTTCATGGCAGCGGGCGTCGAGGCATGGAAGGAAGCGATCGTCGCGGCGCTCACGGCGGCGACGGGCTGCCCGAACGTGTACGAGCGCTCGGACGTCTCCATCCGCGAAAAGGAAGGGCTCGAACAGATCACGGGCCGGCTGGCCGGCGACGAGCCGCCCGAAACCATCGTGACCAATGAAAACGGCGTGTGCTATCACGTGGACGTGCGCAACGGCCACAAGACCGGCTTCTATGTGGATCAGCGCGATAACCGCGCGCTCGTGCAGACCTGTGCGGCAGGCCGCGACGTGCTCAACTGCTTTTGCTACACGGGCGGCTTCTCGCTCGCGGCGATGAAGGGCGGCGCCACGCGCGTCGTATCGATCGATTCGTCGGGCGAGGCGCTCGCCACCGCGCAGAAGAACGTAGTGGCGAATGGCTTCGACGCGCAGCGCGCGACCTGGCTCGACGCCGACGCCTTCAAGACGCTGCGCCGCCTGCACGAAGAGGGCGAGCGCTTCGACCTCGTGGTGCTCGATCCCCCCAAGTTCGCGGCCTCGCGCGAGCACGTGGACCGCGCCGCGCGCGCCTACAAGGACATCAATCTGACGGGCCTGAAGCTGCTGCGCCCGGGCGGCCTGCTCTTCACGTACTCGTGCTCGGGCGCGATCGATGCGGAACTGTTCCAGAAGATCGTGGCGGGCGCGGCCGCCGACGCGAAAGTCGATGCGCGCATCCTCAAGCGTCTCTCCGCGGGCGTCGATCATCCGCTGCTCACGGCATTCCCGGAAGGGGAATATCTGAAGGGACTGCTGTTGCAAATTGCCTGAAGCGGCCTTATTTACGGCGCTATTCGCGGAGAACGGCGCGCTCGCGGCAATGCCGCGCTCCGGCCCTGAAACGGCGCGGGCGGCCGCTTCGCCTGGCAGGCGCAAGCGGGCACGTCCCACTTATGTTTCAATAGACAGTTATGTTGTAACACCGGCCGGGCAGCACACGGCCCTCGCGACGCCGTGCGGTCCACCCGCTCGCTGGTCCGGCGCGAGCGCATCCGACATCTACCAGGTAAATTCAGGCAAAGAGCATGGCAAACAGCATGATTCCCGTCACCATCCTGACCGGCTTTCTCGGCAGCGGCAAAACCACGTTGCTCAAGCGCATCCTGAACGAACAGCACGGCATGAAGATTGCCGTGATCGAGAACGAATTCGGCGAAGAGAACATCGACAACGAAATTCTCGTGCAGGACAGCCAGGAACAGATCATCCAGATGAGCAACGGCTGCATCTGCTGCACGATCCGCGGCGACCTCGCGCGCGTGCTCGGCGACCTCGCCCAGCAAAAGCGCGATGGCAAGCTCGATTTCGACCGCGTCGTGATCGAGACCACCGGCCTCGCGAATCCGGGCCCGGTCGCCCAGACGTTCTTCATGGATAACGAGATCGCCGACGAATTCCTGCTCGACGCCATCATCACGCTCGTGGACGCCAAGCACGGCCACCAGCAGCTCGACGAGCACGAAGTGGTGCAGCGCCAGGTCGGTTTCGCCGACCGCCTGTTCGTCACGAAGGCGGACCTCGTCGACGAAAACGTGCTCGACGACCTGCGCCATCGCCTGCTGCACATGAACCCGCGGGCGCAGATCCGCCAGGTGAACTTCGGCGAAGCCGACATCAAGGAAGTGTTCGACCTGCGCGGCTTCAACCTGAACGCCAAGCTCGAGATCGATCCCGACTTCCTCGCCGAAGACGATCACGCGCATGACCATGATCACGGCCACGATCACGCCGACGATCATGCAAACTGCGACCACGATCACGGCACGTGCAACCACGAAGGCCACGATCACGGCCACCACCATCATCACGCGCACCACGACGACAAGATCAAGTCGTTCGTGTACCGCAGCGACCGTCCGTTCGACCCGAACCGCCTGGAGGACTTCCTCGGCGGCATTCTGCAGATCTACGGCGAGCGCCTGTTGCGCTACAAGGGCGTGCTCTACATGAAGGGCGTGGACCGCAAAGTGGTGTTCCAGGGCGTGCACCAGATGATGGGCAGCGACCTCGCCGCCAAGTGGCTGCCGGTCGAGAAGAAGGGTAGCAAGATGGTGTTCATCGGCATCGAGCTGCCGCAGGACCTCATCACCGACGGTCTCGACGCCTGCCTCGCCTGACGCCGGACGCTGCGGCGCCGCCGTTTCATGCCGCACTCGCAACGCCCGGCCCGCAGCCGGGCGTTGCCGTTTGGTGCCATGCCGGCGCATGAAACGGCGACATTACCCACCTGCGCACCCGCGCAAAATCGCCTTTGGCCGCTGAGCATGTCAAATAACGTACCCGACCATCGCTTTTTCACGATGGGCGCGTTATATTTTCTTGATATCGAACGTTGACGAAAGCCGCCAATGCAGGGATTTCCCGCTTGCGGCACGAGTTTGCGGTTCGGTTACAATACGGCCCCACTGGAAAGAGAGGCGCCGCGGAACTTCCTTTAAACGGGTTTCGCAAGGAATATCGCCTCCACGGCCGCGCATCGCGTCGCAGCGCGCAGCCGGTACGAAATATGCCTCAGGAGCATCTGAATAGCGGTTTCCAGAGGAGTTCGGCCCCGCAGCGGCGCTTAGGCGTCACGACAGTTCATCGTCCGTGCCCGCCGACGCGCACGATTGGCGCGATAAAGCGCGCGGTAAAGTGGGAGAGGCCACTGCGGGCAACACAAAGTGCAGGCAAGATGTGCCAGTTTTGCCTCACTCATTGAAGAAGCAAGCCAGATGACGACGAAACGACTCTTGACCGAAGCCGAAATCCTGAAGATGAGCGACAAGGATTACATGAACGAGGATCAGCTCGCCTTCTTC
>DATEJU010000484.1:0-3028 GCA_035277805.1 Paraburkholderia sp.
TCGAGCTGCTCGGCCACGCGCCAGATGCGGCCGATGTCGCGGCTGTAGAAGTACGCCGCGAGCCCGTAGATCGAATCGTTGGCGAGCTGCACGACTTCGGCGTCGCTCGAAAAGCGCACGATGGGCGCGACCGGCCCGAAGATTTCCTCGGAGAGCACGGCCATGCCGGGCCTGGCGTCGGCGAGCACGGTGGGCGCGTAGAAGTTGCCGCCGCGTGCGTGCGGCGTGCCGCCCGTGACCACGCGTGCGCCTTGCGCCACGGCGTCGCGCACGAGGCCGTCGACCTTGTCGCGCGCCGCTGCGGTGATGAGCGGGCCGATGTTGACACCTTCGGCGAAGCCGTCGTCCACCTTGAAGGCGGACACGCGCCCGGCGAAGCGGCGGCAGAACTCGTCATACACCGAGTCGTGCACGTAGAAGCGGTTCGCGCAGACGCAGGTTTGGCCCGCGTTGCGGTACTTCGAGAGCAGGGCGCCTTCGATGGCGGCGTCCAGATCGGCGTCGTCGAACACGATGAACGGCGCATTGCCGCCCAACTCGAGCGAGACCTTCTTGACCGTGTCCGAGCACTGGCGCATCAGCAGGCGGCCTACTTCGGTCGAGCCCGTGAACGTGAGCTTCCTGACGAGCGGGCTCGACGTCAGTTCGAGGCCGATCTCGCGCGACTTGCCTGTGACGATGTTGATGACGCCGGCCGGAATGCCGGCCTGCTCGGCGAGCGCCGCGAGCGCGAACGCGGAGAACGGCGTCTCGTTGGCGGGCTTGATGACGATGGTGCAGCCGGCGGCCAGCGCCGGTGCGGCCTTGCGGGTGATCATCGCGGCGGGGAAGTTCCACGGCGTGATGGCGGCGCACACGCCGATGGGCTCCTTCGTCACGACGAGGCGCTGGTCCGGGTTCGGACTCGGGATCACGTCGCCGTCGATGCGCTTGGCCTGCTCGCCGAACCACTCGATGAACGAGGCCGCGTAGGCGATCTCGCCGCGCGCTTCGGCAACCGGCTTGCCTTGCTCGCGCGTCATCAGCCGGGCCAGCGCTTCCTGGTTCGCCATGATGAGCTCGAACCAGTTGCGCAGCAGGCGCGCGCGCTCCTTGGCGGTGGTGGCGCGCCACGCCGGGAAGGCGCGGTGCGCGGCCTCGATGGCCGCGCGTGCTTCGCTTGCGCCCATGTTCGGCACGCTCGCAATGCGCTCGCCGGTGGAGGGGTTGGTGACGTCGAGCGTGGCGCCGTCGTTGGCGTCGCGCCACTGGCCGTCGATGTAGGCCTGCTGGCGGAACAGGCCGGGGTTTTGAAGTGAATTCATGTCAGTCCTGATACTGCTGCGCGAGCAGGTTATGGAAGTGCGCAATGCCGTGCTCGCTGACGCCGCTGCGCTGCTTGTCGACCATGATGCGGCCCTGGCCGCGATAGCCGCGCGACTTCAGACCCTTCTGCACGCTCTCCACGAGGCGCAGGTCTTCCGGACGGAACACGGTGCGATACCACTCGATCAGCTTTTGCTGCTCTTCGGTCGGCTCGTCGTTCAGGAAGTAGATGTCGTAGTGCTGCAGCGTGACTTCGGCGCTCATCGGGAATTCATAGATGACCGTCATGAAATCGCTGCCCGGCGGCACGTTGAACATCGTGCACGGCCATGCCCAGTAGCCGCTGAAGCTCGGGTCCTTGATGGACGGATCGAGCTTGAACGAGCGCTCCGACGACTGCGCATGACCGAACTGCACCGTCCAGTTGCCATGCAGCGTGTGCGTGTACTGGTCGATCTTCACGGAGTCCGAGAAGCCGGGGTGCGCCGGGCCGCAGTGGTAGCACTCCAGATAGTTGTCGACGATCGACTTCCAGTTGGCGGGCGTCTCGGTCACGAAGCGCGCGGCCAGCTTCAGGTCGTCGATGACCGGGCAAGCCTTGCGCAGGCTTGCTTCGAGGCCGGGCAGTTGCGCTTCCACGCCTTCGGCGTCCGGGTTCAGGTTGATGAACACGAAGCCCGCGTATTCCTCCACGCGCACCGGCACGAGCGTCGAATTCTCCTTGTCGAACGATTCCACGTGGTCGCAGTTGTTGGCGTGCGCGAGCGCGCCGTCGAGCTTGAACGCCCAGGCGTGATAGGGGCAGGTGATGACGTTCTTCGCCTTGCCGCTGCCTTCGAGCAGCTGGTGGCCGCGGTGCGGGCAGACGTTATAGAAGGCGCGCAGCACCTTGTCCTTGCCGCGCACGAGCAGGATGCTTTCGCCCACCACCTCGCGGGTCACGTAGGCATTCGCCTCGGCCAGCTCGCTGCGATGCGCGACGCAGATCCACGCGTTTTCGAAGATCTTCTTTTCTTCCGCCTTGTAGACCGCCTCGGAGGTGTAGTAGCTCGCCGGGATGGTCCAGGCGAGTTCCGGGTTGGCGCAGAAGTCGGCCGGCAACTTGGGCAGTTCAGGTTTCTTGTGGAATTCGATCGGGAGGTAGGTCATGGGGTCCGCCGCACTGGAAGTAATTAACTGACAGTTACAACAAAACTATGGGTTAACGAAAATATAGGGGAAATTTCGTCGACAGTGGATCAGGGTTATCCCTCGATGCAGTACCAAAAGAATGTGCATTTGATGCGAAGCGCCTATTCTTACCGTTTGAAATCAAAGAGAATTGATCTGTGGCATTGCAAATGTATTTTTCTTTGGGCGTCAATAGGAGGATGCGATAGTGAGACGAAACCCTCCAGGCTGCGTACTATTGTTAACTGATAGTTTGATGTTAACCGTAGGATAACCGCGCCGTGTCTGGAAACTGGAACCTCTGGTATCGGGATCGGCGTGGAAGGCGGAGCCGCGCGATGCGGGCCCGCTCGAGCCACCCCACAACTGGAGGAGACATGTCACAAGAGGCAATAGCCGATGCGCTGGCCGGCGAGCCGTCGCGCGCCAAATCGCGAATCGAATCGCGTTCGATCGATTACGTGCCGCTTGCCGAACGCAAGGGCAAGGCCTGGCACCTGTGGCCCGTGTGGTTTACGGGCGATGCGAACCTCGCGACCATCGCGGCGGGCGC
>DATEJU010000485.1:0-2019 GCA_035277805.1 Paraburkholderia sp.
GCTCTTCGACCTCGACAACACGCTGCACTGCGCCTCGCGCGCGATCTTCCCGGCCATCAACCGCGGCATGACGCAGTACATCGTCGACACGCTCGGCGTGAGCTACGACGTCGCGAACCATCTGCGCACGAGCTACACGCACCGCTACGGCGCGGCGCTGCTGGGCCTCACGCGCCATCATTCGATCGATCCGCACGATTTCCTGAAAGTCGTGCACACCTTCGACGACCTGCACGCGATGCTGCATGCCGAGCGCGGCCTCGCACGCACGCTCGCGGCGCTGCCCGGCCGCAAGATCGTGCTGACCAACGGCCCCACGGACTACGCGCACGCGGTGCTCGCGGCGCTCGGCATCGAAAGGCTGTTCGAGCGCGTCGTGGCAATCGAGCATATGCGTACGCGCGAGCGCTGGCGCGCCAAGCCCGATCCCGCGATGCTGCGCAAGACACTGCGCGATGCGCGCGTCGCGTTCGCCGACGCGATCCTCGTCGAGGACACGCGCGGACATCTGAAGCGCTACCGGCGCCTCGGCATCCGCACGGTCTGGATCACGGGGCATCTGCCCACGCGCATGGCGCGCGACGGACGGCCCCACTATGTCGATCATTGCGTTCGTTCGCTAAAATCGCTGGGACGCGGCCTGCAAAGCGGTGCATTACGCAGCCGGTCACGCGCTTGAGGCCCTGAACGCCTGAATTCAGGCAGCGGGCATGCCGCGTGCGGACCGCCGCGGCGCGCAAACCAGCGCACCGACGCAAAAGAGCCACGCCCGCCGGACCACGGGCGAATCGCGGCAAGCCTGCCGAACGCCGGAGCGCAGCAACAAAGCAACGAAGAAAGAGCGAAGCAGCAACGAATCCGGAACCGCAGCACGTCCGGAGCGACAATAAACGGCAAGACTCAAGCGGCCGGGCGGGACTGCAGCCCGCTGGCCGGACTCAGGGGGCGACATTCATGCAGCCGACCGAAACGCGTGACCCAGTCGTGGCAGCAGCCGGATCTCCAGACGCCGCGCCGCGCCGCGGCAGCCGTCCGAAGCCGGGCGAGCGCCGCGTGCATATCCTCCAGACGCTCGCCGCGATGCTCGAAACGCCGCGCGGAGAAAAGATCACCACCGCCGCGCTGGCCGCGCGCCTGAACGTCTCCGAGGCCGCGCTCTATCGTCATTTCGCGAGCAAAGCGCAGATGTACGAAGGGCTCATCGACTTCATCGAGCAGACGCTTTTCCAGCTCATCAACCAGATCGTCGCGAAGGAGCCAAGCGGCGTTTTGCAGGCGCGCGCGATCGCCCTGATGCTGATTCAATTTTCGGCGAAGAACGCCGGCATGACGCGCGTGCTGACCTGCGAGGCGCTCGTGGGCGAGCATGAGCGCCTCGCCGAGCGCGTGAACCAGATGCTCGAGCGCATCGAGGCCACTTTGCGCCAGTGCCTGCGCGTGAGCCTTGCCGAGCAGGCGCAAGCCGCGGGCGGCACGGCCGATGGGCGCGTGTCGAAAGCCGGTTACGATCCCGCTGCCCGCGCCAATTTGCTCGTGCGCTATGTGATCGGCAGTTGGCACCGCTATGCGCAAAGCGGCTTCAAGCGCTCGCCTGGCGAGCACGCCGACGAACAGATTCGGGTGATCCTTCAGTAGCGCCGGCGCAACGCCCATCCGCACGCGGTCTGAGCCGCGCTTCACCCGCACGGGCGGGCCGCCGCTCGCGCGCCGGTTCGTCCGCGTCATTGCCCGCGGCGTTTTCCGTTATACTTTGCGTTCCTTATGCATCACCCACGCGCCGATTTGCTGACTCGATTGCGGGCGCGTGAACGCCGGGCCTTTGGCTTGGTGTTCGATATAAATGCGGCTAAAGAGGTCGTCAGCTGCGCCAATCCTTTCCACTCCGCGCCCGCCGACACCGTTTAGCCGCCCAGAAAACCAAGGCGGAACGAATGGAATCGATCGGCATCGTCGCTCCTCAAACACTGCATTTCGACGAGCCCCTGCAACTGCAGAACGGCACGGCGCTCGCCGGGTACG
>DATEJU010000486.1:0-2656 GCA_035277805.1 Paraburkholderia sp.
GCCGCCTCATGGGCACGTTCGCCGAGGAATGCGCGGGCGAGTTCGACTTCTCGCGCGAGAGCCAGGATGCCTTTGCGATCGAGTCGCTCAAGCGCGCGAAACGCGCCAACGAGGACGGTTCGTTCGCCTGGGAGATCCCGCCGGTGAAGGTCGTTTCGCGCGCGGGCGAGACGACGATCGAGCGCGACGAGCAGCCCTTCAAGGCCAATCTCGACAAGATCCCGACGCTCAAACCGGCCTTCAGCAAGACGGGCACGGTGACGGCCGCGAATTCGTCGTCGATTTCGGACGGCGCGGCGGCGCTCGTGATGATGCGCGAATCCACGGCGAAGCGCCTGGGCGTCAAGCCGCTCGCGCGCGTGAGCGGGCACTCGACCTTCGCGCAGCAGCCCGCGAAGTTCACGACCGCACCGGTGGGGGCGATTGCGAAGCTCTTCGGGAAGACCGGCTGGAAAGCCGCCGACGTCGATCTCTACGAGATCAACGAGGCGTTCGCCGTGGTCACGATGGCCGCGATGAAGGAGCACGATCTGCCGCACGAGAAGGTCAACGTGAACGGCGGCGCGTGCGCGCTGGGGCATCCGATCGGCGCATCGGGCGCGCGCCTTCTCGTCACGCTGATCGGCGCGTTGCGCGCCCGCGGTCTGAAGCGCGGCGTGGCGACTTTGTGCATCGGCGGCGGCGAGGCTACCGCAATGGGCGTCGAACTCATGTAGGCTTGCGATTGAAGGGCGCCGCAGGGAGGCGGCGCCTCGCATGGCCGGCACGCGGCGCAGCAAAAAAGCCGCGGCCCTACGAAAGGTGGCGACATGAAAACTGCGTTGATCGTGGGCGCGTCGCGAGGTCTCGGCCTCGAGTTCGCGCGCCAGTATGCGAAGGCCGGCTGGCGCGTGCTGGCCACGGCGCGCTCCGATGAAGCGCTCAGGGCGCTGAACGCGCTCGGCGCCCAGGCGTTCCCGCTCGACATCGCGCGGCCCGAGGACATCGCCGCGCTCGGCTGGAAGCTCGATGGCGAGCGGCTCGACGTGGCGCTCATCGTTTCGGGCGTCTACGGTCCGCGCACCGAGGGCGTCGAAACCATCAGCGCCGAAGATTTCGAGTACGTGATGAACACCAACGTGCGCGGCCCGATGCAGCTCATTCCGATCCTGCTGCCGCTCGTCGATGCGGCGTTCGGCGTGCTCGGCGTGCTCTCGAGCCGCATGGGCAGCATTACGCAGACGACCGGCACGACGGGCTGGCTTTATCGTGCGAGCAAGGCGGCGGTGAACGACGTCATCAAGATCACCTCGCTGCAGACGCGGCGCGCGACCTGCATCGCGCTCCATCCGGGCTGGGTGCGCACCGAGATGGGCGGCGTGCACGCGGCCATCGACGCCGCGGCGAGCGTCGCCGGCATGCGCGAGGTGGTCGCCGAAGCGGCTGCCGCGCGCGACGTCTTCAACGGGCGCTTCTTCCAGTACGACGGCACCGAGCTCGACTGGTGAGCGCCGTATCCGCAGGATGATCGATAATCGTGTTCTGGGGCCGCAACGCTAGCGCGAGCGGCCCTTTGTTTTTGTTCCGCCGAATGGCACGACATCGCACGTATTCGGACACACTTGCACACACCCGCACGAGAAGGATCGATATTCAATGACCGCTGAACTTACGCGCGCCGCGCGCCCGCTCGACTGTCCGTGCGGTGGCGCCGCGCCCAATCTGAAATCGGGCGCAAAGTCCCCGCGCTACACGGATTGCTGCGGCCGCTTCATCGACGGTGGCGCACTGCCCGCCACGGCGCTCGAGCTGATGCGCTCTCGCTATACGGCCTATGTGCTCGGCGAAGCCGGCTACCTGCGCGCGAGCTGGGCCGCCGAGACCTGTCCCGCGGATCTCGACGTCGATCCCGATGCGGCCGGCGCGCCGCGCTGGCTGGGGCTTGCCGTCAAGCGTCACGAGCTCATCGACGAAACCCATGCGCGCGTCGAATTCGTTGCGCGCTACAAGAGCGGTGGGCGCGCCTTTCGCCTGCACGAGCTGAGCCGCTTCACGCGCAGTGACGACTGCCGCTGGCGCTACGTCGACGGCGACATCCTCGAAGGCTGAACGACGCTGTGCGCCGTCGCTGCGGCGCCCAAAACAACGCCTTTGCAAACAGGCACTTAATCCAAAAAAAAAGGGGTCGTTGGCGGCGCGCGACACGCAGCGCCCCAGAATTATTTTTTTGCTTCGTTACCTGCGACCGCGACGAAATCCCGCTATGCGCCGTGCGTCAAGGTATACGCGGGGCAGGCTCTTCGTTGGCACACCTTATGCCGGGTTACCCCTGAATTGCACAACAATTAATTGTCGTGCGAGGATGCAATCACGGCGTTCGTCGCGCCATGTAAACAAACGTTGAGAGACGTTTTTTTCGCGGCGATTCAGTGACGGGCGCTGGCGGCGGATCTGACGATTGCAGATCGGCGCCGCACAGGTGTTCCGATCGGTGTTCTCCCCCGCAGCAACGGGTACAGCCACGCCAGGCTTCGCCGCCAGGCGCGCCGTATGCTGTTGTGCCCGAGAAAGGGCAGGGGACGTTCATGCAATGGCTCGGGTAGGCAGATTTACAGCAGGACTTTCGCAGGCGGGTGTTGCGCATGGCGTTCAGGAAGCTTCTTACCGGATGGGCGGT
>DATEJU010000487.1:0-5884 GCA_035277805.1 Paraburkholderia sp.
GAAGCCCGTGGCGATGATGAGCGCCATCAGCGAGAGATTGTCGATCGAGTAGCCGAGCTCGTACATGAGCGCGAGCGTGCCGATCAGCGAGACCGGCACCGAAATGCTCGGAATGATCGTGGCGGGCAGATTGCGCAGGAATACGAAGATCACGGCCACCACCAGCGCGACGGCGAGCACGAGCTCGAACGCGGCGTCGTTGACCGAGGACTGGATCACGCCCACGCTGTTGGAGACCACGGTGACCTTCATGCCGGCGGGCAGCGTGGCTTCGAGCTGCGGCAGCTGGCGCATGATCTGGTTGACCGTGGCGATCACGTTCGCGCCCGGCTGGCGCTGCACGTTCAGCACGATCGCGGGCTCCTTGTTGTACCACGCGCCGCGCTCGACATCCTGAGCTGCGGTGGATACGCGCGCCACGTCGCGCATGAACACCGGCGAGCCGTTCTGGTACGCGATGACCGTGTCTTCGTAGTCTTTCGGGTCCGAGATCTGGTCGTTCGAGTTGATCGTGTAATCGAGCTCGGGGCCGTCGAAGTTGCCCTTCGGCGCGCTGATGTTCACGTTGGCGAGCAGCGTGCGCAGGTCGTCGAGATTCAGGCCGTAGGCGGCGAGCTTTTGCGGGTCGGCTTCCACGCGCACGGCGGGCACGTTGCCGCCCGCGGTGCTCACGAGACCCACGCCCGGCACTTCGGAGATCTTCGTCGCGAGCCGGTTGTTGGCCGCGTCCTGCAACTGCGTCAGCGACATCGACTTCGAGGTCACCGCGAGCGTGAGAATGGGCTGGTCGGCCGGATTGACCTTGGCGTAGGTGGGCGGCGCGGGCAGGCCGCTCGGCAGGTAGCTGTTGGCCGCGTTGATGGCCTGCTGCACGTTTTGCTCGGCCACGTCGAGGTTCAGCGAGAGATCGAATTGCAGCGTGATGACCGAGGCGCCCTCGGAGCTGTACGAGACCATCTGCTGCAGGCCCGGTATTTCGCCCAGCTGCACTTCGAGCGGCGCCGTGACCGTGGTGGCCATGACGTTCGGGCTCGCTCCGGGGTAGAAGGTCTGCACCTGGATGGTCGGGTAGTCGACCGAGGGCAGCGACGACACCGGCAGGAACTTCATCGCCACGAGGCCGACCAGCACCATCGCGATCATCAGCAACGAAGTCGCGACGGGCCGCAGAATGAAGAGACGCGAGATATTCATCGGCGCTTGAGCGGCAGGTCAGGACGCCTGAGAGGCTTGGGAGGCGGTGGGTTGCGGGTCGGCGCCTGGCGTGCTCGCGCCCGAGGCGTGCGGCAGTGGCCTTGCCTGCGCGCGCGAGGCGTTGCCCATGCGTGCCGCGCTCGCGCCGGCGGTGCCCGGCTTGGCTCCGGCGGGCTCGATTTTCGCGCCGTCGTTGAGACGGTCGAGCCCGTCGGTCACCACGCGCTGTCCCGCGGTGAGGCCCGCGGTGACCACGGTATGCTGGCCGTCGCTCGGGCCCAGCGTGACCTTGTGGACGGACACCGTGTTGTCGGCGTTCACGAGATACACATAGTCGCCGGGCGCGCCGGTTTGCACGGCGGGCGTGGGCACCAGCACGGCGTTCTCCAGCGTGTCCACGAGCAGCCGCACGTTGACGAATTCGTTGGGGAACAGCGCTTCGTCGTCGTTGGGCACGCTCGCGCGCAGCGTGACCGTGCCGGTGGCCGTGGCCATCTGGTTGCTGATCGCGTAGAGCATGCCGGTGGCGAGCTGTTTGGTGTTGTCGCTGCTGTAGATCGTGACCGGCAGCTTCGCGCCGGCGTTGACGCGCTGCAGCACGTCCGAGAGCGAGTTCTGCGGCACCGTGAACTGCACCGTGGTGGGCTTCATCTGCGTGATGACGGCGATGCCGGTGGAGCTCGACGCCGTCACGTAGTTGCCCGGATCGACGAGGCGCAGGCCCACGCGCCCCGACACCGGCGCGGTGATATGGCAGTAGATGAGGTCGAGCTCGAATTGCTTGATGTTGGCGAGATCGGACTTCACGGCCGCCTCGTCCTGGGCGACGAGGAACTGCTGGTCGGTGTAAGTCTGCTCGGCGACCGACTGCTTCTCGTGGAGCTGCGTGTAGCGCACGAGATCGGCGCGCGCCTGTGCGAGCGAGGCGCGGTCCTTGGCGAGCTGCGCCTCGGCCTGCTCCTTGCTGATCTCGTACTGGCGCGGGTCGATTTGCGCGAGGAACTGGCCTTTGGTGACATCCTGGCCCTCGCGGTAGCCCACATCGGTGAGATAGCCGCTCAATTGCGGCAGCACCGTGACAGTGGCGACAGGCGTGACCGTGCCGAGCGCGTCGAGCGTGACCGGCATCGCACCGAGCGTGGCGGGCGCGACGGTCACGACTTGCGGGGCCGCGCCGCGCACGGGCTTCTTGCCGCGCAGCACATGCACGATCACGAGCGCGATCAGCACCAGCACGACCAGCGCGAGGATCCAGCGCCCGCGCCGCTTGCGCGGCGGCGGTGCGTCGGGTGCCTCGGGCGCCGGAACCGGCGGCCTGGGCGGAGTGGGGGCTTGCGGAGCAGTGGAGTGGTTTGGCGTATTGCTCATGCCAGTCTCCGCCGGGCCGCCCCAAGGAGACTGGCGGCCCCCACGGGGGGCAGCGAACGCAGTGAGCGTGGGGGTTGTTGCACCAGTCTCCGCCGGGCCGCCCCAAGGAGACTGGCCGCCCCCACGGGGGGCAGCGAACGCAGTGAGCGTGGGGGTTGTTTCATGCCAGTCTCCCGGAGGTGCCGACGATAAGTGCGGCGCGCGCGCTCGCGCGGGTGCGGGGGCCTTGTGCGGAACAGCTCGGCTGGGCCGCTCGGGCGCCGTGCCGGTTGTCGTCGGTTCGCATACGCATACTCGTGGTTGTTGTTTGTCGCCGAAGCTGGGCGCGCTCCAGTTGCGAGGGCAGGACCGCGAAAGCTCGAAGCTTGCAGTCTAACGAACTCGCACGCTAATTTTCTAACGTCGGGTATTTGAAAGATTTAACCGTGTTACATGGGCCGTTTTCCGTCATTCGACATTGCGAATGGCCGGCTCGTACGGGTGAGCGGTAAGCGACGGAAAGCAGCGCCAACGTGCAGTGCGCAAGCTACCTGGCAATCCTTGCAAAAAGCTTTCGTTCGATGTGAAGCTCTGCGCTAACGCAATTGCGGCCATGTTGGGCTCGCGCTGAGCCGCGCTCGCGCAGGTGGGCGCGAGGCTGGTCGCGCAGCGTTCCGTGCATGACCTTGCCAGCCTCAAATGACGATAATGAAACACGCGGCAGATCCTTCCACGATTTCACGCACTTCACGAGACGGCAGCCGAACCATGACCGACACATTCAAGAAGACGCCTGGCAGCGAAGATACGCGAGCGGACCCGCAACCAGGCGGCCTGCGCAAATCGCTCACGAGCTACGGCGACAGCGGGTTTTCGCTGTTTCTGCGCAAGGCGTTCGTTAAAGGGGCGGGCTATACCGATAGCGCGCTCGATCGCCCGGTGATCGGCATCGTCAATACGGGCAGCGCCTATAACCCGTGCCACGGCAACGCGCCGCAACTGATCGAGGCGCTCAAGCGCGGCGTGATGCTGGCGGGCGGCCTGGCGATGGAATTCCCCACCATCTCCATCGCCGAATCGTTCTCGCAGCCAACCAGCATGTATCTGCGCAACCTCATGTCGATCGACACCGAGGAGATGATTCGCGCACAGCCGATGGATGCGGTCGTGCTGATCGGCGGCTGCGACAAGACCGTGCCCGCGCAACTGATGGGCGCGGCGTCGGCGGGCATCCCGGCCATTCAGCTCATCACCGGGGCCATGCTCACGGGCGCGCATCGCGGCGAGCGCGTGGGCGCATGCACCGACTGCCGGCGTTACTGGGGCCGCTTTCGCGCGCAGGAGATCGACGAAGCGGAGATCGCCGCCGTCAACGATCAACTGGTCGCGAGCGTGGGCACGTGCTCGGTGATGGGCACGGCCAGCACGATGGCATGCCTTGCCGAAGCGCTCGGCATGACGGTGCCGGGCGGCGCGTCGCCGCCTGCCGTGACCTCGGACCGGATGCGCATTGCGGAGCGCACGGGCACGCAAGCCGTGCAGATGGCGCGCGACGGTCTCGCCGTCGACAAGATCCTCACGGCCGAAGCCTTTGAGAACGCGATGCGCGTTTTGCTCGCGATTGGCGGATCGACCAACGGCATCGTGCATTTGACGGCGATTGCGGGGCGCATGGGCTACGACGTCGATCTGAAGGCGCTCGACCGCATGGGACGCGAGACACCGGTGCTGGTCGACCTGAAGCCTTCCGGCGCGCACTACATGGAGGATTTCCACAAGGCCGGCGGCATGGCGACGTTGCTGCGCGAGTTGAAGCCGCTCTTGAATCTGAGCGCGATGACGGTCACGGGCCGCACGCTGGGCGAGGAAATCGAAGCCGTCGGGCCAGGCTTCGAACAGGATGTCGTGCGATCACTTGGCAATCCGATCTATCCGCAAGGCGGCATCGCGGTGCTCGAAGGCAACCTCGCGCCGGGCGGCGCGATCCTCAAGCAAGCCGCCGCCGATGCGCGCCTGATGGAGCATGAAGGCCGTGCGGTCGTGTTCGAGAATGGCGCGGATCTTGCGGCGCGCATCGACGCCGACGATCTCGACGTGCATGCCGACGACATTCTCGTGCTGAAGAACATTGGCCCGAAGGGAGCGCCCGGCATGCCCGAGGCGGGCTATATTCCGATCCCGCGCAAGCTGGCCGCCGCGGGCGTGAAGGACATGGTGCGCATTTCCGATGGCCGCATGAGCGGCACGGCGTTCGGCACCATCGTGCTGCACGTGACGCCGGAGGCGGCCGTGGGCGGGCCGCTCGCGCACGTGCGCACGGGCGACCGCATTCGCCTGAGCGTGTCGCGGCGCGAGATCACGCTGCTCATCACCGACGAGGAACTGGCCGCGCGCGCCGCACAGCATCCCATAGCGATTCCTCGCGCGGAGCGGGGTTATCACAAGCTCTTTCTCGATACGGTCACGCAGGCGGACCAGGGCGTCGACTTCGATTTTCTGCGCGCAACGCAAAGGCGTGGAGTGACGCCGCGGCAATAGCGATGTGCGTGTGAAATACCCCTTGAAAGCCGGGCGTCTGCGCTCAACCCGCCGTGCCCGCGTAAGCCGCCCGGAGCGCGGCGACGTCGAATTTCACCATCGACATCATCGCCTGGGCCACGCGGGCGGCCTTGACCGGATCGGGGTCGGCCATCATGGGCAAGAGATCGTGAGGAACGATCTGCCACGCGATGCCGAAGCGATCTTTGAGCCAGCCGCACTCGAGGGGCGCACCGCCGCCCTCGAGCAACGCGCTCCAGTAACGGTCGACCTCGGCCTGATCGGCGCAATCCACCATGAGCGAGATCGAGAGGTTGAATGCTTCGGGTTGGCCCGAACTCATGGCAATGAATGGCTGCCCAAAGAGCTCGAAGTCGACGACCTTGGTTGCGCCGGCGCTCGGCACCGGCGTGACCCGAACGACGCGCGAGTCCGGAAAGATCTTCGTATAAAAGGCAGCGGCTTCTTCAGCCTGGGTGGAATACCAGAGAAACGGCGTGATCTTTTGAATCGCCATGGCACATCTCCTGTTGGTGTCGGCGTATCTGCGCGCGCAAGCGGCATGTCGCCATCGATACGACGAAGGCAGACTACCAAAATAGACACGCCACGCGGAAAAGTCCCGCTTTTTTGCGCAATTCGGCCCTGCGGGTATGACCCCGGCTCAATCGTCCTCGCCCGGTGCGCAGCACTCACGTCTCACGAGATTCACGAGCCAGTCGGCAAAGACCTGAAAGCGGCGGGACAGATGCTGCCGGTGCGGATAGAGCAGCGTAACCGGCATCGGCGCGGCGCGATATTGCGG
>DATEJU010000488.1:0-5676 GCA_035277805.1 Paraburkholderia sp.
CACCGAGACGTTGAAGTTGTTCCAGCGTCCCTTCGAATGCTTGGCCTCGATGAACTCGGGCAGGTCGGGGTGATCGCAGTCGAGCACGGCCATCTGCGCGCCGCGCCGTGCGCCCGCGCTTTCCACGGTGCGGCACGAGGCGTCGAACACATCGATGTAGCTGCACGGCCCCGATGCGCTCGATCCCGTCGACTTCACATGTGCGCCGCGCGGCCGGATCGCCGAAAAGTTGTAGCCCACGCCTCCGCCGCGCCGCATGGTTTCGGCAGCCTGCAGCAGCGCGACGTAGATGCCGGGACGGCCCTCGTCGTCCACGCCCTGGATGCTGTCGCCCACCGGCTGCACGAAGCAGTTGATCAACGTGGCTTCGATGCCGGCGCCCGCCGCGCTCATGATCCGCCCCGCGCCGAGCGCGCCGTTGCGCAGGTTGTCGACGAAACGCGCCTCGACCTCGGCGCGCAGCGCGGGCGGCTCGACCTGCGCGACGCCGCGCGCGACGCGGCGGTAGATGTCGTCGGCGGATTGCTCGTCGCCTTTGGCGTACTTCTCGAGCATCACGTCGAGCGAGAACTGCTGCGGGGGAAACGGAAGCGGGGGCGTGTTTTCTGCCATGGCCGGGCCTCGCGAAACGCCGCGCGGGCGGCGTCGGTTGATGGGCGTTGGAACGGGGTTTGCAGCGCAGCGGCTGGGCCGCGACCGTTCAACCTTACCCCAGCGGCGCCCGGCGTGCACGGCGACGCGAGCGCGCATGCGGCGGCGCCGGAGCATGCCGGCGTCGCGGCGGCGAGGGCGGATCTGCGGTTACACTGCTTGCGCCTGCACGCAGGCAGCGAACAGGGAGACGGCGGAGGAGACTGGATGACGAACGAAACGGCGCCCGTGGTCTACCGCGACACGGTGCGCGCGGAGTGGGTCGATTACAACGGCCACCTGCGCGACGCGTTCTACATGCTGATCTACAGCTACGCGACCGACGCGCTGCTCGACGCCATCGGGCTCGATGCGGCCGTACGGGATGCGCGCGGCCGGTCGATGTACACGCTGGAAGCGCACCTGAACTATCTCCGCGAGATCAAGGAAGGCGCGCAGGTGCGCGTCGACGTCCGGGTGATCGAGCACGACGCGAAACGCGTGCGCCTGTATCTGGAGATGTTCGCGGGCGATCTTGACGATGTGGAGGCATTGCCCGTCTCGGCGAGCGAGCAATTGCTCTTGCACGTCGACCGCTCGGGCCCGCGCGCAGCGGCTTTCGACGCCGATGTGCTCGCGCGGGTGGCGGCGTTGTGCGCTGCATCGGCGGGCTTTGCGCCGCGCCATGCTGCGCGGGCTATTTCGCTCGCGCCTCGTTGAGGGCGCTCGGGCGACGTCGCTGCGCTTACTTCGCCAGTTCAGCGCCGATGAGGTCGCCGAACACTTCGGCTGCGATCATGACGGAGGCATTGAGCGGGGCGGGGCGCTCGGCCGGCTTGAACACGGCGTCGCCGCGGCGGATCTTGCGGCGCGACACGGCGCAGGTGCCCGAAGAATGCGCCGAGCGGCGGCGCCAGCGCTGTTCGCCATAATGGCAGCGCCCGGGTTCGACCCAGCGGATTACCAGCGCCGTATCCGTCTGCTCGAGTATCTCGATACGCTCACCGTTGGCTCCGTCAAGCGAGAGGCACGCTTTTTTCTTCATTGTCGGCTCCGTAAGTGTGGTGCCGCGAATTTAGTCCTGTGCGCTGACAAGTGCCATTCTGTCGCCGTTGAAACACCATTCCATTATTGGCAACAATCGCCCTGCGACACGTCGCGATTAACGAAGGAATGGGGGTTTGCGGCTGATTAGGGTCGACATCTCGAATTTGTGCAACGCACTGTTGTACGTAACGCGACATCGAGCGGCCCGAAAACGGATGCCTGGAGGGCGTTCCAGGGTGGGGACGGAACGGCTGGGACGGATGTGAATCTGAGGAAAGACCGGCCCGGTTCGATTGACTTGCTGCACCGCGTTGACTTGCTGTAGCGCGCCTGCGCCGCCAGAAACCCGAGCACTTGTTCTTGAATTTTCACGAGGTTACATGATTCATCGTCCGCCTGCTCCGAACTCCGCAAACGAGCAGAAAATCCAGCGCGCCGCCTCCGCGGTGCTGTTCGCCACGCTCGTGCTGCTGGCGCTGTGGATCGTGCGCGAGTTCCTGCCCGCCGTGGCCTGGGCGAGCGTCTTTGCTATCGTGCTGTGGCCCGCCTATCAGGCGATCGAGCGCCGCACCTGGTTCAAGGGCCGCAAGACGCTGATCGCCACGCTGCTCACGGCCGCGATCGGCCTGCTCGTGATACTGCCAATCGCCGTCACGGCCATTCAGGCCGGCGGCGAGGCGCACGAGCTTTACCTCTGGCTGCGCGACGCCCAGGAGAACGGCGTGCCGGTGCCCGACTTCGTTTCGCATCTGCCGGTGGGCAGCCGCCAGGTGAGCGACTGGTGGCAGGCCAATCTCACCCAGCCGCTCAAGGCTTCACCGGCCATGAAGAGCCTGCACGGCGAGACGATCGCCTCGTTCGGCCGCCACTTCGGTGCGCGCGCCGCCCACGCCACGATGACGTTCGGCTTCATGCTCGTCACGCTGTTCGTGATGTTCCGGGCGGGGCCGCGCCTTTCAGCCACGGTCATGCGCGGTGCGCGCCGCGCCTTCGGCGCCGATGGCGCGCAGCTCCTGCAGCGCATGGCGGCCGCCGTGCGCGCCACGGTCACGGGGCTCGTGGTCGTCGGGCTGGGCGAGGGCGTGCTGCTGGCCGCCGCCTATATCGCGACCGGCGTGCCCCATGCGGCGCTGCTCGGCACCGTGACCGCCATCGCGGCCATGCTGCCGTTTTGCGCGCCCATCGTGTTCTGCGGCGCGGCACTGTGGCTCGTCATTCAGGGTTCGTTGATCGCCGCTGCGGCGCTCGCGGTCTGGGGATTCGTGGTGGTGTTCGTCGCCGAGCATTTCGTGCGGCCCGTGCTGATCGGCAATTCCACGCGTCTGCCGTTTCTGCTCGTGCTGTTCGGCATTCTGGGCGGCGCGACGACCTTCGGCCTGATCGGCATCTTCATCGGCCCGGCGCTCATGACCGTGCTGATGGTGCTTTGGGTGAACTGGGCGCAGTGATGCTCACTGCGCCACGAGGCGCCCCGCGCGCCGCGCTCAGCGCAAGCAGGCAAGCGTGTACTTGAGCGCGGCAGGCAGCAGTTCACGCCACACCGGCCACACGTGGCCGCCGTCCACGATGCGCAGCGCCGCCGTATTGCCCGCCTCGCGCAGCCGCGTGTAGAGCAGCGACGACTCGGCCTGGATCACGAGGTCGTCGTCGCCGGCGGCGATGAAGAACGGCACGCGCCAGGGCCGCGCGAAATACGGCTTCCAGAGCGCCGGATAGTTGAGCGTGCGCCAGATCTGCGCGTCGAACTGATGGTCGCCGAACACGCCCACGTGACGCGCCGCCGAGCTGGGCGGCGGGTCGCCCGCGTAGACCGCCGGCGAAAGCAGCAGCGCGCCGCAGAACATGTCGGGGTGCTCCAGCGTGTAGCGCAGCGCGCCGAACCCGCCCATCGACACGCCGCCGATCGCGCGAGCGTCGCGCGCGTCGTCCACCGCGAAGTGCGACTCGATCTCGGGCAGCAGGTCCTGGAAGAACGCTGTCTCCATCCTTTCCTTGCGGTCGACGTACCAGTCGGTGCCGCCCTGCGGCATCACGATCACCACGGGCGGGATCTCGTGACGGGCGATCAGCGAGTCGGCGGTGGTCTGGAGCTGGCCTTGCGTGATCCAGTCCATGGGCTCGCCGTTGTTGCCATGCAGGAGATAGAGCACCGGGTAGCGGCCCTCGTCGGCGCGATAGCCCGTCGGCAGGTACACCACATAGGGCCATTCGCGGTTGAGCGCCGCCGAGTGGAACGTGCGGACCGCAATCGTACTCGCCGCAGCCGGCGCGGCAGGCGTGGCGAATGCCGCGCATGAGAGCGCGAGCGGGAGCAGCGCGGTGCGAAGGAGTCTGCGCATGGCAGGGACATCGAGGACGGTGGCGCGCCGGCGGCGCGGGGTCATCATGCTAGCAGCCGCTGGTGCGCGCCGGAAGCCGTGATCGGCGAACCGGCGCGCAGCTCACTGGCTGCGAACGGCGTCGTTTCAGGCGGCAGCTTTGGCGCGCGAAGGCAGCAGACGCTTGAGCGGGTCGGACGCACGCGCGACGAGCAGCAACGCGGTGATCGCGACGGCGTCGGCGCACAGGCCGAGCGGCACGTTCAGATAGCCGTCGGTGTACCAGTAGAGCACCGAATCGACCGTGAGCGAAATCACGGCGCCGGCCACGAACGAGAGCATCCCCTTGCGGCCGACGAGGCCCACCCAGGGCAGCGCATGCGCCACGCGCTTCGCCCAGCCGAGCCGGATGACATGCGCCGTGAGCCACGCGACGCCCAGGAAGTTGAGCGCGCGGAACCATGCGAGATTGCGCTTGAAGTCGCTGTCGAGCGCGACGTTGCCGAGCTGCAGGCGATAGATCGCGGCGCCCGCCACGACGGTAAGCGCGGCGAGCGTCACAAGCGTGCCGAAACGGTGTGCGCTCACCCGCTGGAACACGGGTTGTGCCTGCGCGATCACGCCGAGCACGAACATCAGCTGCCAGGCGAACGGGTTGAAGTCCCATTGCACGTCTTCGACGTGCGGCAACCACGGCGCCAGGTGCGGTGCGGCGCCCCAGAGCGCGAGGCTCACGGCCAGCAGCAGCCACGGCCGCGTGCGCGCGAGCGGCAGCGCGAGCGGTGCGGCGAGGGCGAAACAGGCGTACATCGGCAGCACGCCGGCCAGATAGGGCTGGCGGCGCAGCAGCACGATGTCGCGCAACGCGGCGGCAGGCGCGAGTGTGAGATCGTCGAGATCGGTGGTGGCGAGGTTGGGCGCATCCACGTTGCACGCAACGAGAATCGCGGTGACGAGCAGCATCAGCAGCGCCGTCACGACGAACGCGCGGTAGATCTCGAATGCACGCTTGATGAAGCGCTGCCGCGCCGCGGCTTCGGTGCGACGCGCGCACAGCGTGGCCCACGCAGTGGCCGTGGCGAAGCCGCCGAGGAAGACGAACACCTCGGCGGCGTCACACAGTGCGTAGGCGTGCAGCGTGACGCGCGAGACGATGCTGCCGCCGATGTGATCGACGACGATGATGAGCAGGACGAGGCCGCGGAAGAAATCGAGTTCGACTAGACGGTTGGATGACTTTGACATGTTGGGGCAGGAGGCCTGGCCGGCTTGGGGCGCACGAGGCAGCCGATGATGCAGACGGGCCGGGCGGGCAGATGCTGGAAGTACCTACCTGGAAAAATCAGGAAATCGGGAATTCGGGCGAGGTTCGCGGGGCGTCAGGCGCGAGGAACCGCGAAGCAGCCACCAGGGTGATTGCACGGCAAGCGCAGAAAAAGACCTGACGAATACGCAAGGGTTCCCGTGAGATTCGGGTTTACGTTGACGCCGCCGATACTACCGTAATTTCAAACACCTTTCAGTGAACGCCGCCGTTGCGCCGTTCAAGTTTCCGGGGTGTGTGCCGATAAGGCAGGGGAAGGGGCACGACCGTGCTGATGCGGCAAACGCCGCGCCGACGCGGGTTTGGGCGCTTCCACCTGGCCCTTTGATAACCGTTCGTGGGGCGAGAATTCGCGTA
>DATEJU010000489.1:0-2420 GCA_035277805.1 Paraburkholderia sp.
TTCCTGCGACGGCACCTGATCGCCGTGCTCGTCGTGTGCGCGCAGCGACGCGTGATAGCCGATCGCGCGGCGGTGGGCGACCGAGAACACCGGCTGGAACACGCTGAACACGGTGTATCCGCCGTAGAGCACGGTGCGCCGTGCGCCTTCTTCGCCTGCGATGGGACGCGACTGAAAGCCGGGGGGATCGAGTTCGATCATGCTGGTCATGGGGCTGGGTGGCGCGCACGACAGGCCGCGCGCGAGTCTCGAGTTTACATTACTGGATAGCCGTGCAAAAAGTATGCGCACTCAGACACATGGCGGATCGGGTCATGCGCCCGGGATATCGGCTATTTCGAGACTGCGCGTAAGGGCGTTCAGGCACTCGTGCGGCGCCTTTGCGCCGCTTGCGCGCACCGTATGAGTCGCGCGTGCACCGTTGCAGTGCTGCGCGGGTTGGAGCCTCGCGCAGCGTGGCCGGGGCGTGAGGCGATGGACGCGCCCCGCACGTGCCCTGGCGTCCCGCCGGTTTCAGGTGCGCTCCGAAGGATCGGTTTTCTTTGCCGTGCGGCGCACGTCGTCGGAGAGCTGCGCGAAGATCCACGACGAGGCCGCCGTGATGATCCCCACGCATACGAACGTCGCGTGGAACGCCGGAATCACGCTCGAGCCCGTCGCATGGTGGATCAGGCCGGTGAAGGTCGTGAGCAGCGCGCCCGCGACCGTCACGCCGAGGCTCATCGAGAGCATCTGCACGAGCGAGAAGAGGCTGTTGCCGCTGCTCGCGCCGCCCATGCCGAGGTCCTTGAGCGTGAGCGTGTTCATCGCCGTGAATTGCATGGAGTTCACGGCGCCGAACACGGCCAGCTGCACGATGCGCAGCCACAGGGGCTCGGCCGGTGTCGAGAGCGTGAAGCTCGCCATCATGAGGCCCACCAGCACGGTGTTGGTCACGAGCACGCGCCGGTAGCCGTAGCGCGTGATGAGGTACGTGACGAGGCGCTTGGAGAACATGCCCGCCGCGGCCACCGGCAGCATCATGAGGCCCGCTTCGAAAGGCGTGTAGCCGAGCGCGACCTGCAGGAGCAGCGGGATCAGGTACGGCATCGCGCCGCTGCCGATGCGCGCGAACAGGTTGCCGAGCAGCCCCACGCAGAACGTGTGGATCTTGAAGAGATCGAGCGAGAAGATCGGCCGTGGCGTACGCGCCGCGTGCAGCCCGTAGGCCACGAACGCCGCGAGCGAGACGATCAGCATCACGAGCACGGTCGCCTGAGGGATGCCGAGCTCGGCGCGGCCATCGAGCGCGAGGGAGATCGTCAGCATGCCCGTGACGAGCAGCAGGTAGCCCGGCACGTCGAATTTCGGCGTGTCGGGGTTGCGGCTGTCGGGCATGAAAATGGAGGTGGCGATGCAGCCCACCACGCCGACCGGCACGTTGATGAGAAAGATCCAGTGCCACGAGGCGATCTGCACGAGCCAGCCGCCGAGCGTCGGGCCGATGAGCGGGCCGATCAGCCCCGGAATCGCCACGAACGAGAGCGCGGGCAGATAGCGCTCGGCGGGAAACGTGCGCAGCACGGCGAGGCGCCCCACGGGCAGCAGCATCGCGCCGCCCACGCCCTGCACGATGCGCGACAGCACGAGCTGGTTCAGCGTGTGCGCGCTCGCGCACAAGAGCGAGCCGAGCGTGAAGACGAAGATCGCGCCGAGGAACACGCGCCGCGTGCCGAGCTTGTCGGCGAGCCAGCCGGAAACGGGGATCATCACCGCCATCGTCAGCGAATAGGCGATCACGACCGATTGCATGCGCAACGGCAATTCGCCGAGGCTCGTCGCCATCGCGGGCAGCGCCGTGTTGACGATGGTCGAATCGAGCGTCTGCATGAAGAAGCCGGTGGCGACGAGCCACAGCATCACGGACAACTTGCGGGCGGAAGGCGTGGGAGTGGAGCTGGACGAGGCGGTGGATTCGGACATGGAAGAAGACGGGCGCGCAGGCCGTGGCTGGCAGCCGCCATTGTAGTGAACCCGACGCCGCAGCGTGCGGCCGCCGCCGCGCTGCCGATCGGGCCTTCTGCGCCGCAAGGCGTTGGCGCGCTATGCGATATCGGCTCGGAATCGCTCCGGAATTGACTTGAGCGCGGGCAGCAATCGGTCACGCAACGGCCAGGGAGCGGTCAGGGATCGCCCGGTGGCAGCCTGGATCCGCCTCGATCATCCCGGCACGCGCGCGGCCGCCGCGAAAAAAGCCTGCGCGCGCGGATCGAGCGCGAACGCCACGTTGATGCGCAACCACGGGCTCGGCTCGCCGTGTGGCCGGAAGTGGCTGCCCGGCGACGCGCTCACGCCAAACGGCTCGCCGCACGGTACGAGCCGCGCCGAATCGTCCACGTGCGGCACGCGCGCCCAGATGAACTTGCCGCCGCCCTGCGCGT
>DATEJU010000490.1:0-4581 GCA_035277805.1 Paraburkholderia sp.
GAAGAGCGGCCGCTTCGCGACCTCCGACTGGATGGAGATCGAAAAGCAGCGCGGCATTTCGGTCGCGAGCTCGGTCATGCAGTTCGAGTACGGCGACGCCGTCATCAACCTGCTCGACACGCCGGGCCACGAGGACTTCTCCGAAGACACCTACCGGGTGCTCACGGCGGTGGACGCGGCAGTCATGGTGATCGACGGCGCGAACGGCGTGGAAGCGCAAACGCTGAAGCTGCTCGAAGTCTGCCGCAGCCGCAAGACGCCTATTCTCACCTTCATCAACAAGCTCGACCGCGAAGTGCGCGAACCGCTCGACCTGCTCGACGAAATCGAGCAGCACCTCGGCGTGGCCGCGGTGCCGTTCACCTGGCCCATCGGCATGGGCAAGGAATTCCAGGGCGTGTACGACATCCAGCGCGACCAGGTGCGCGTGTTCCGCGCGGGCGAGCAATCGCTGGGCGGCGCGGTGGAAACGCTGCAAGCCCTCGGCGACGAAGCCGGCGAAGCGCGCTTCGGCTATCACTGGAAGCGCACCAAGGAAGAGGTCGAGCTGATTACCGGCGCGACGCCCGCGTTCGACCGCGACGCGTTCCTCGCCGGCGAGCAGTCGCCGGTGCTGTTCGGCTCGGCGATCAACAACTTCGGCGTGAAGGAGATTCTCGACGCGCTGGTCGATCTCGCGCCGCCGCCCTCGCCGCGCATGGCCGTGCAGCGCCCGGTCTCGCCCGAGGAACCCAGGTTCACGGGCGTCGTGTTCAAGGTGCAGGCCAACATGGACCTCGCGCACCGCGACCGCGTGGCGTTCATCCGCGTGTGCTCGGGCCGCTTCGAGCGCGGCATGCAGCTGAAGGTCACGCGCAACAACAAGACCTTCCGCGCGAATAACGTGGTGAGCTTCCTCTCGCAGCGCCGCGAGACCGTGGCCGAGGCCTACCCCGGCGACATCATCGGCATTCCTAATCACGGCACGCTGAGTCTCGGCGACACGCTCACCGAAGGCGAAGACCTCCAGTTCACGGGCCTGCCGTTCTTCGCGCCGGAAATCTTCCAGACCATTGAAGTGGTCGATCCGATGCGCGCGAAGCAACTGGGCGAAGCGCTCAAGCAGCTCGGCGAAGAGGGTGCGATCCAGGTGTTCCGTCCGCTGCACGGCGGCGCGACGATCCTGGGCGCTGTGGGCCAGTTGCAGTTCGAAGTGGTTTCGCATCGCCTTTCGGCCGAGTACAAGGTGGACGTGCGCATCATGCCGGCGCGCTATCGCCTCTCGCGCTGGGTCACCTGCGACGACCCCAACGAGCTGCGCCGCTTCACCGATTCGTACGAGGCCCGCATGGCTTACGACGCGTCGAACGCGCCCACGTATCTCGCCTCGCACGTTTCGGAAATCGAAGTTGCGCAAAAGGCGTGGCCGAAGATCGTGTTCAACGAGTTGCGCGAGCATTCGGGCGCGCCGTTCCGCAAGAACATGTAAGTCTTGCCGCCGCGCTGGCCATCGCCTGGGCCATTGATGCACCCCGATCGGGCCGCCTCGCGCGGCCCGAACTTCATGCATGCTCGGAACGCACGCCGCGCCGCGCAAGCTCCAGGCGGTTGCCGCCGAGCGACTTCGCGCTGTAGAGCGCTGCGTCGGCGGCAGAGAGCAGGTCGGCGAGCGCAGCCGCGGCGTTTTGCGGCTGCGATGGCGATGGCGTTTGCGGCTGCACGCCCGGCGATTGCGGCTCGGTCTGCGCGAGCCCGATGCTGACCGTCGCGCGCACGCTCACGCCGTCGACGTGGTGCGCGGCCGTCTGCGCGAAACGCTCCGCGATGCTCTCGCCGATCACCCGGGCCCGGCCGCTGTCGTGGCCCGCGAGCAAGGCCGCGAACTCCTCGCCGCCGATGCGCGCGAGCACCGCATCCGGACCCATCTCGCCGCGCGCGATATCGGCGAAAGTCTTCAGCACTGTGTCGCCGGCCTGGTGGCCGTAGCGGTCGTTGATCGCCTTGAAGCGATCGAGGTCGAACGCCAGCAGCGCCACGCGTTCGCGCGTCCCCGCGCGGCTCAGCACCCGCGCACCTTCCTCGAAGAACCAGCGGCGGTTGCCGAGCCGGGTCAGATAGTCCGTTTGGGATTCCTGCAAAAGCCGGCCGTGCGTTTCGTCGCGCACGAGGCGCAGCAGCGTCATCGGCAGCACGACCGAATACAGCACGCCTTCATACATCGTGATCTTGCTGACGAGCGGCAGCAGCGCTTGCCCATAGTGCGTGGCGAGCCATGGCAGCACGCACGCGCGGAAAGCGTAGAGCACCGCGTGGACGCCCGTCACGATCACGGCGATGTGGCGCGCCTGCGCCCATTTGAGGACGTCGTTGCGCAGCAGCTCGCGCGTCGCCATGGCGGAGGCCACCGCAATGGGAATCGCGCTGAGGTAGAGCCACATGAGGTCCTGGCCACGCGCGCCGGCAATGGCCCACGCGAGCGCGAGCAGGACGAGGATGACCGCCGAAGCCGCGCGATATTGGCGCCCGTTCATGACGGCGAGCCCATGCGCGACCAATAGATAGCCGGTAACGATGACCAGATTGCTGATGGCGCCGCCCCACGCGCCGGGCAGGGCGTGCCGCCAGATGGCGAGCGCGACGCCGACGCCGAGCGTGCCATAGCCGCCGGCAAGAATTTTCAGCTCCTTGCTGCGCTTGGGATGCGTGCGGTGCTCCCAGAGCGTCATGCCGGCACTGGCGAACAGCGTTCCGATCGCCAGGAAATAAAGGGTGACAAGATCGACGTGCATCGCGGGCGTAAAGTTGCTACGCCGGTATATCACGGCGGCGTCGGCGATTCTACGCGGAAAATCCGCCATTCCGATGACGGGCTTTTCCTGGCTGTCCACACGACTAGCGCGCAGCTTGGCGAAGCGCAGGCGACGCAGTGTCGCTACGGTGCGCGCGCAATCGCACGCGGCGAAATGCGCGCAGCGCGGGAGCAGTTCGCCTATCCTGAGCGGATTCCCGGCGATATCCGGCGAGTTCCCGTCGATACCCGGCGATACCCGGCGATATCCGGCAGGCGGCCCGCGCACGCGGCGCACGCACATTCGAACAGCGAGGAGGGGCAGTGACCGTACGCAATCTCGACGCGATATTCCAGCCGAAATCCGTGGCGGTGATCGGCGCCTCGCAGCGGCTGGACAGCATCGGCAATATGGTGTGGCGGCGCCTCATCGAAGGCGGTTTCGCCGGCCCGCTCTGGGCGGTCAATCCGCGCCACGCGGGCGAGTTCGCCAGCTTCGACGGCAAGCCCGTGCTGGCCGACGCGGGCGACCTGCCCGAGGCGCCCACCGTCGCGCTCATCTGCACGCGTCCTTCCACGTGGCCCGCGCTCGTGCATCGCCTCGGCGGCATGGGCACGCGCGCGGCCATCATCCTCGGCGAGGTGAAGAACGAGGAAGACGCCGCGGACCTGCGCCACGCGCTCGCGGCGGCGCGCCCGCATCTGCTGCGCATTCTCGGGCCGGCCACGCTCGGCGCGCTCACGCCGGCGCTCAATGCGCAGCTCGGCGCGGCTGCCACGGTCGCGCGCACCGGCGGCGTGGCGTGGGTCTCGCAGTCCAACGCGCTCACCAACGCCGTGCTGCGCTGGGCCGGTCCGCGCGGGCTCGGCTTCTCGCACGCGGTTGCGCTCGGCGACGAAGCCGATGTCGACGTCGGCGACGTGCTCGACTATCTCGCCAGCGATCCGGCCACGCGCGCGATCCTGCTCGAAGTGGACAGCATCGGCGCGGCGCGCAAGTTCATGTCGGCGGCGCGCGCGGCGGCGCGCAACAAGCCCGTGCTCGCGCTGCGCAGCGGCCGCGACGATCCGCGCGACGCACTTTACACGGCGGCGTTCCGGCGCGCGGGGCTGGTGCGCGTGGATACGCTCGACGACCTGCTCGACGAAATCGAAACGCTGGGCGTGGGCCGCGTGGCCGCGAGCGACACGGCCACGCTCATCACGAGCGATCGCGGCGTGGCCACGCTCGCCCGCGACGCCTTCATGAAGGCCGGCGACACGCTCGCGCACTGGAGCGACGACGCGCGCGCCGCGCTCGAAGCGGCATTGCCGCATGCGCAGGCCGGCAATCCGCTCGTGCTGGGAGACACGGCCAAGCCGGAGCACTTCGGCCTCGCGCTGCAAACGCTCGCCTCGCAGCGCTCGACCGGCACCGCATTCGTCGTGCACGCGCCCACGCATAGCGCGCCGGTGGCCGAGGTCGCGCGCACGCTCATCGAGAACCAGCGCTTCGCGTATCGCGGCATGCTCGCGTGCTTCTTCGGCGGCGTGGACGACGCCACGCGCGACGCGCTGCATGCGCACGGCATTCCGGTGCACACCACGCCGCGGCGGCTTGCGCGGGCGTTTGCGCGTCTCGTCGATTACCGGCTCGGGCGCGAGCTCCTGATGCAGACGCCCGAGAGCCTGCCCGCGCAAGGCGCCGCGGCGATCGAGGCCGCGCAGGGCGTGGCGCGCGCGGCGCTGGCGGCGGGGCGCGACACGCTCGAAGGCGCGGAGGCGGCGCAGCTATTGGGCCCGTTCGGCTTGAAGACGCTGGAAAGCGCGCAGGA
>DATEJU010000491.1:0-3806 GCA_035277805.1 Paraburkholderia sp.
GCCTCGGCATCGGCGCCGATGCGCCTGCTCCAGAGGACGCCGCCGCCGGCAAGACAGCGGGCGCCCCCGGCGCGCCCGCCGAACGCCCCGCGCCGGGCCGTGGCCCGGGCGAACGCCAGGACAGCAACGAGCGCAGCGGGCACGGCAACACCCCGCACGACGACAAACCCGCATGAGCCGCATCACGCGGACGGCCCCCGCATACCCGTCATGAACGCCACCAAGCGCCGCGCCATCTACGAAACGCTCCAGAGCCTCAACCCGCACCCGACGACCGAACTCGAGTTCACGACGCCGTTCGAACTCCTGATTGCCGTCATGCTCTCCGCCCAGGCCACCGACGTCTCGGTGAACAAGGCCATGCGCAAGATGTTTCCGGTGGCCAATACGCCCCAGACGGTGCTCGCACTGGGCGAGGAAGGCGTCGCCGACTACATCAGGACGATTGGCCTCTACCGCACCAAGGCGAAGAACGTCATCGCCACCTGCAAGATCCTGATCGAGCAGTACGGCGGCGAGGTCCCGCAGACGCGCGAGGCGCTCGAAGCGCTGCCGGGCGTCGGACGCAAGACCGCGAACGTGGTGCTCAACACGGCGTTCGGTCATCCGACCATCGCCGTGGACACGCATATCTTCCGCGTCGCCAACCGCACCGGCCTCGCGCCCGGCAAGGACGTGAAGGCCGTGGAGATTGCGCTGGAGAAGGTCACGCCGGCCGAATTCCGTCAGGACGCACACCACTGGCTGATCCTGCATGGGCGCTACGTCTGCAAGGCGCGCCGCCCGGAATGCTGGCATTGCGTGATCGAGCCGCTCTGCGAATTCAAGCCGAAGACGCCGCCGCCCGAGCTCTGACAAGGCCCGCCGGCGCCCCGGCGCCGGCACCCACACCGGCGTAAAATTGATTGCTGGGCCGCCGCATCAGGTGGCTTCGCACCGATTCAGGCCCTCGCCACACCGCCCTTACCATCGCACGTTCCAGGCAAGACTCACGATGTTCAACCCCAGCCGCGACGAAGTCCGAAGCTTTTTCACCGAGACCTGGCGCAAGCAGCGCGCGGGCGAAATCCTCACGCCGCTCGAGGCAATTGCCGCCGACTGGATCGTCGAGCATCCCGAGTACCACGCGCAGCTCGCCGACGCCGAAGCGGCCGCGGCACAGGACTACTCGCCCGAGCGCGGCCAGAGCAATCCCTTTTTGCATCTGTCGATGCATCTCGCGATCAGCGAGCAACTCTCGATCGACCAGCCGCCGGGCATCCGCGCGGCGCACGACCGGCTCGCGGCGCGTCTGGGCTCCACGCACGACGCGCAGCACGCCATCATGGAATGTCTCGGCGAGACGATCTGGGAAGCCCAGCGCACCAACACGCCGCCCGACACCGATGCTTACCTCGCCCGCATCGAACGGCGCGCCTCGCGCGACTGAGCGCCGGCCGAGGTCTGGCCGACAGTCTGGAAGCGAAATGAAAAAACACCCCGTGTGAGGCGCCTATGCGCGTCTCACACGGGGTGTTTCGCATTCGTATTCGTCTTGCGCGCGCGACGCCATGCTTATCGCATGACTCGCATGGCGCCAGAGCTCAGGGCGCGCGTGCGCGTCCGTTGCGCTTACTTCTTCTCGACCAGATCGCCCTTGAGCGACTCGACGTAGGCGGCCAGATCCTTCAGGTCGCGCTCCGAGAGGCTCTGCACCTGCGCCTGCATGATCGGGTTGTTGCGGCCGAAGTTCGGGTTGCCGGTGCCCATCTGATACTGGCGCAGCGCCCAATAGACGTAGTCGGCGTGCTGGCCCGCGAGCTTCGGATACTCCGGGCTCACCGGCTTGTTCAGGTTCACGCCGTGGCAGGCCGCGCAGTTGTGGCTGTCGGCGAGCACCTTGCCGTTGGAGGCGTCGGCGGCGTGCGCCGGCTGCAGGGCGAGCGCGAGCGTGAGCGCTGCGGCGGAGCAAACCGCCGAGGTGGTCTTGAGAAGCGGGGCGCGGGCGGCAACGCCGCCGCCAACAGACGTGTGCGCAGCCGTGTAGGGCTTGTTCATGGATTCTCCTGTCCTGTCCCGTGCCGGTTACTTCTCGGGATTGTTTTTCGTGGCGGCCGTCTGCGACGAGTAATACGCCGCGATATCGGCGATGTCCTGATCGGACAGCGACGACGCGATCGCATGCATCGTCCCGAAGTGGCGGTCGCCCTTCTTGTAGGCGTGCAACGCGTTTTCGATGTATTGCGCGTTCTGGCCGCCCAGGATTGGCACGTGATAGACCTCGGGATAGGCGGTGCGGTAGTCGGGAATACCATGACAGCCGATACACATCGCAACCTTGCCCTGCCCTGCCTTCGCGCTGCCCACGACATCCGCGTGTGCCGTGGCCGCGAAGCCTGCCAGCACTGTCAACGCTCCGAACATGACGTGCTTGCCGACAATTTTTTTCATAGCATCCAACCTGGCTTGAGGGGATTCGAACGCCCGAACCGCAGGCCACGGCCTGCGCCGCATTACTGCTGTTTTACTTTTGGGTCGCCGTGCAGGCCGAAAAAAATCGGTCCGAGTATACCGCGACGCCCCGCCACGCGTCCACCGGGCTGCCGCCCGTATGACGCCCGCTCAGGCCCGCCGGACGGGGCTCGGGCGTGAACAGGAAAATTCGCGAGCGGCCAGGCGTGGCGACGTGCGGGGGAACCCTGATGCGTCTGGCACACTTGGCGCGAGCCACAAACAGGTGCCGCATCGGGCGGACCCAACGATACGCGAGCGCCCCCCGAGCCAACACCCCTTCTGACTTATACTGGGATTTTTTTAGCGAGCGGTTCATCATGCGCGCCACGCGTTTCGAAGGCTCTTCGCAGTACGTCGCCACCGACGACCTCAAGCTCGCGGTCAACGCCGCAATCACCCTCAAACGCCCGCTCCTCATCAAGGGCGAGCCCGGCACCGGCAAGACCATGCTCGCCGAGGAAGTGGCGGCGGCGCTCGACATGCCGCTCCTGCAGTGGCACATCAAGTCCACCACGAAGGCGCAGCAAGGCCTTTACGAGTACGACGCGGTCTCGCGCCTGCGCGACTCGCAGCTCGGCGACGAGCGCGTGAAGGACATCCGCAACTACATCGTGAAGGGCGTGCTGTGGCAGGCGTTCGAGTCGGAGCAGCAAAGCGTGCTGTTGATCGACGAGATCGACAAGGCCGACATCGAATTCCCCAACGATCTGCTGCGCGAGCTCGACCGCATGGAGTTCTACGTGTATGAGACGCGCGAGCTCATCAAGGCGAAGCAGCGCCCGCTCGTCATCATCACGTCGAACAACGAGAAGGAGCTGCCCGACGCCTTCCTGCGCCGCTGCTTCTTCCACTACATCAGCTTCCCCGATCCGGCCACGATGCAGCGCATCGTCGAAGTGCATTACCCGGGCATCCGCCGCGACCTGCTCAACGCGGCCATGGAGAGCTTCTTCGAGCTGCGCAACGTGGCGGGCCTGAAGAAGAAACCGTCCACCTCCGAGCTGCTCGACTGGCTCAAGCTGCTGCTCGCCGAAGAGATTCCGCCCGATGCCCTGCGCGCGGCCGACGGCTCGAAGTCCATGCCGCCGCTCGCCGGCGCGCTGCTCAAGAACGAGCAGGACATGAGCCTCTTCGAGCGGCTCATCTACATGAACCGTCATAACCGTTGAACCCGCGCTGAGCGCGGGGCAAGCTCGCAAGGCCGGAGAACCTGCATGCTGATCGACTTCTTTTACACGCTGCGAGACGCGAAGCTGCCGGTCTCCGTGAAGGAGTACCTCACGCTCGTCGAAGCGCTCAAGGAGCGCGTGATC
>DATEJU010000492.1:0-2944 GCA_035277805.1 Paraburkholderia sp.
ACCAGTAGACATCGAGTCTCACTCCCTTGTCGTTCGCCAGCTTCGAGATGGCGTTGTTCTGTTCTGCCGCGGCGGCCTGTTGCAGCACGTCGAGCTTGCGCTGGCCCGCGATCAGCAGGAACAGGCGATCCACCTGGCGCAGTGCCTGCATCGACCACGAAATGCGCGCGTGCGGCGCCGCCTGCGGATGCACGGCCACGAACGGGCGCGCCGTGGTGATGGCTTCGTGCCACTCGGGCGCGTCGGCGAAGATCGAGGCCGTGTGGCCGTCCTCGCCCATGCCGAGCACGGCGACGTTGGGCAACAGGCGCTGCGGATCGGCGTTGAGCGCGGCCACGTGCGCGTCCAGCGCTTGCGTGACGTCGACGAGCGGCAGAAAGCGCGCCTGCGCCGCCTCGTTCTTCAGCAAGGTCTCGTGCACGAGGCGCGCGTTGCTGGCCGAGTCCGTTTCGGGCACCCAGCGGTCGTCCACCAGCGTGACGTCGGTGTGCGCCCAGTCGAAGCGGTGCGTCGACAAGGTCTCGAGAAAGGGACGCGGGCTCGTGCCACCTGAAACCGCGAGCGTTGCACGGCGCGCACCGGTGCCGGGCGCAGCTGCAAGAGCGGTGAGCGACGCATGTAGCGCGTCGCCCACGGCTCGCGCCAGCGCGTCGGATTGGACACGCGGGTCGTCGAATACGTGAAGCTCGATCACTTCTCCTCCAGGCTGCTTTTTTGTAGGTCTGCGGGGGTGTACATCTATCCGTTCAATTCTCTTCTTCGAGCCAGCAAGTGCCGTGCTGCGCCAGCATCGCGCTCGAGGCAGCCGGTCCCCACGTGCCCGCCGCGTACGGCTTGGGCGGGCGCGGCGAAGCGGCCCATTCGTTGAGGATGGGCTCGACCCATTTCCACGCGGCTTCCTGCTCGTCGCGGCGCACGAAGAGCGCGAGACGTCCGTTGATGACGTCAAGCAGGAGACGCTGATACGCCTCCATCTGGCCTTCGCGGAAGAACTGGTCGAACGCGAGGTCGAGGTGGACGCTCGAGAGATTCATGCCCTCGCCGGGCTGCTTGGCGAGACAGTACAGACGAATGTTCTCGTTGGGCTGCAGGCGAATCACGAGACGGTTCGAGCCCGGGCGCAACGCCGTCGGGCCCAGCGCCGAATGCGGCACGGGGCGGAAGTTCACCACGATTTCCGCGACGCGGTCGGCAAGCCGTTTGCCGGTGCGCAGGAAGAACGGCACGCCGGCCCAGCGCCAGTTCTCGATCTCGACGTTCAGGGCAACGAAGGTCTCGGTGCGGCTATCGGGCTTCACGCCGTGCTCGGTCGCGTAGCCCGGCACCTGCTGACCGCGGATCACGCCGGCATGGTACTGGCCGCGCACGGCGACCTTGCTGATATCGGCGGGATTGATGGGCTTGAGCGCGCGCAGCACGCGCAGCTTCTCGTCGCGCACGGAGTCCGAGTCCATCGAATGCGGCGGCTCCATCGCGACGATCGAGAGCAGTTGCAGCAGATGGTTCTGCACCATGTCGCGCAGCGCGCCGGTGTTGTCGTAGAAGTCGCCGCGCGCTTCGACGCCCAGCTCTTCCGCAATGGTGATCTGGATGCTCTCGACCCATTCGCGGCGCCACAGCGGCTCGAAGAGCGCATTGCCAAAGCGCAGCGCGAGCAGGTTCTGCACCGGCTCTTTGCCGAGATAGTGGTCAATCCGGTAGATCTGCTCTTCGGCGAAGATCTCGCCCACGGCGTCGTTGATCGCATTGGACGACTTGAGGTCGTAGCCGAGCGGCTTTTCCAGCACGATGCGCGAATTCGCGTTCAGGCCGACCGAGGCGAGCGCGCGGCAGATCGGCACGAAGAGCGACGGGCCCGTGGCCAGATAGAACACGCGGATGCCGGGCAGCGCCTCGATGCCGTCGCGCAGCGTGGTGAAGTCTTCGGCACGCGAGAGGTCGAGCTTCACATAGACGATGCGCTCGAGAAAGCTCGCCCAGGCGCTTTCGTCGAGACCGTTCTTCGAGACGTGCGGCTTGACGTGCTCGTTGACCCACTGGAGGTACTGATCGCGATCGTCCTCGTGGCGTGCGACGCCCACGATTTTCCCCGCCGCGGCGAGCATGCCCGAGCGGTGCGCTTCGAACAAGGCCGGCAGGATCTTGCGCATCGAGAGGTCGCCGGTGGCGCCGAAGAGCACGAACGTGAAACCTGAATCGGTAGGGCTTTGCATAGTCTCCGTCACAGTCCAGAAAGGCCGCGGGAACAAGTTCCGACGGGGCCGCGGCAGGATGCCGATCGGGCCCCGCTGGGCGGCCGTAGTCCGATAAAATTTTTTTTGACACTGAATTGTAGTTTAACTACAATCCAAATCAAGAGGTAACGTTCATTCGATGAAAAAAGCGTGGGCAAGCGCGGCGCAGCATGGGTTTGCGGCGGTCTTGCAGACGTTTTCCCGGGTGGACGGAACGTCCCTCATGTTAACGGACAATGGATTCGTCCATGTACCAGTCCGGCGCTCCATCAGGTCTATCAGTCGGACCTGGCGGGCGCCGGTAGCAGGGATGTTCGGCCGCCGCGCCTCCATGACGATGCGCGCGGCGCCTTGACTGGTCGAGCGTCGCGCCTGCGCGCGCGGCCGGAGAAAATCAAAAGAGGAGACAGTCTTTGCATTCCGAACCACTCATCTCTTGAGCGTCGAGCGGCCGGACACCGGCACGCGGCTCGCGCGCATCCGAAGAAAATACGCGCGCGGCACTCCGGCGCCTGTCCGTCCAGTGTTTTGCCTGTTTTGTACCTGTATTAACCACACCGCACCCTGGCGACATCAGGGGCCAACTGTTTTTACTGTTCAGGTGTCTGGAGGAGATAAGCAATGAAATTCCGAGCGATCATGGGCGCCCTGTGCGCCGCGGGTCTGATGGCAGGCGTCGCGACAGCGCAAGCGGCCGAGTCTCTCGAAGT
>DATEJU010000493.1:0-2521 GCA_035277805.1 Paraburkholderia sp.
AAGACCGCGCGCACGATCGGCGTGCCGCTCACGCTGGCCGCCATCGCCGTCGCCGAAAGTTTCTTTTCGTTTTTGCCCACCGCCTACAAGGGCCTCTCGGAGCTCGGCCAGATCGCGGGCGTGGGCATGTTCGTCGCGTACATCGCGAACATGACGGTGTTTCCGGCGCTCATCCGGGTATTCAGGCCCAAGGGCGAGCGCGCCTCGCCCGGCTTCGCGTTTCTCGCGCCGGTGGACAAGTGGCTCGCCGAGCATCGCAAGCCGGTGCTGATCGGCTCGCTCATCGTCATCCTGGGCGCGACGCCGCTCCTGCTGCATCTGCGCTTCGACTTCAATCCGCTGCACCTGAAGGATCCGCATACCGAGTCGATGGCGACGCTCATCGCCCTCAAGAATTCGCCCGTCATCTCGATCAACGACGTGAGCGTGCTGGCGCCCAATCTGGCCGACGCCGACAAAATCGCCGCGAAGCTCGCCAGGCTGCCCGAGGTGGCCCGCGCCACCACGCTCAGCTCGCTGATCCCGGACGACCAGCAGCAAAAGCTCATGCTGATCTCGAGCGCCGCGCAGCAATTGCTGCCCGCGCTCACGCAGCAGCCGGCCGCACCCGTCACCGACGCCGTGCGCGTGGACACGCTCAAGCGCGCAGCCAACCAGCTCGCGCTCGCGGCGGGCGACCACCCGGGGCCGGGCGCCGCCGAAGCCAGGCATCTCTCCGACAGCCTCCTGAAGCTCGCCAACGCGAGCGCCGCCACGCGCGATCGCGCCGAAGCGGCCTTCAGCCTGCCGCTCAAGCTCGCCTTCGCGCAACTCGCGCGGCTGTTGCAGCCTTCGCCCATCACGCGCGAGAACCTGCCGCGCGCCATGGTGGACGACTGGATCTCGCCCGTCACGGGTCAGGCGATCGTGGATATCGCGCCGCGCGTGCCGGCGGGCGCCGACCCCAACGACGACACCCTGCTCGCGAACTTCGCGCACGCGGTGAAGCAGGCCGAACCGAACGCGATCGGCGGTCCGATCTCGATCCTGCATTCGGCCAACGTGATCATCCTCGCGTTCTTCCAGGCGGCGGGCTGGTCGGTGCTGCTCATCACGGCGCTCCTCTGGATCACGCTGCGCAACTTCAGCGACGTGCTGCGCACGCTGATTCCGCTGCTGGTTTCGGCGCTCGTAACGCTCGAGTTGTGCGTTGTGTTCGGTATCCAACTCAATTTCGCCAACATCATCGCGCTTCCCCTGATGCTGGGCGTGGGCGTGGCGTTCAAAATCTATTTCGTGATGGCCTGGCGCGCGGGACAGACCGGCCTGTTGCATTCGAGCCTCACGCACGCGGTGCTGTTCTCGGCCGCAACCACGGCCACGGCGTTCGGCAGCCTGTGGCTTTCGCATCATCCGGGCACCTCGAGCATGGGCAAGCTGCTCGCGCTGTCCTTGTTCTGCACGCTGATTGGCGCCGTGGTGTTCCAGCCGGTGCTGATGGGCAAACCGCGCGCAAAGCGCGCACGATCGGAAATTCAGGGGATCGACCGATGATTAAAAAACAAGCCGCGCTCACCATGGCGGCGGCGAGCCTGGCGCTCCTCGTGACGTCGGGCTGCGCCACAGGTCCCGAGCGAAAACCGGGCGACCCGTTCGAGCCCGCGAATCGCGCGATCTTCACGTTCAACGACAAACTCGACACTTACGTCGCGCAGCCGATCGCGAAGGGCTATCAGAAGGTGACGCCGCAACCGCTGCGCCAGGCGATCACGAACTTCTTCTCGAACCTGGGCGATGTGAGCAACCTCGCCAACAACCTGCTGCAGCTGAAGATCACCGACGCCACCGAAGACCTCATGCGTATCGCGATGAATTCGACCTTCGGTCTCGGCGGCCTGATCGACTTCGCGACGCTCGCCGGGCTGCCGAAGCACCATCAGGACTTCGGCCTGACGCTCGGCCACTACGGCGTGCCGGCCGGCCCCTATCTCGTGCTGCCGCTGTTCGGGCCGAGCGACGTGCGCGACGGCATCGGCATGGGCGTGGACGTGAAGTTCAACGTCCTCAACTACATCGAGCCCGCCGTACGCAATCCGATGTACGTCATGCAGTTCGTGAGCGCGCGCGCGGACCTGCTAGGCGCCACCGACCTGCTCAAGCAGGCGGCGCTCGACCCGTATTCGTTTGTGCGCGACGCGTACCGCCAGCAGCGCGAATCGCTGATTCGCGGCTCGCAGAACAACAATGTGCCGCTGCCGAATTACGGCGATCCGGGCGCGGCGGGGGCAGAGGGCACCTCGGGCGGGGCAGGTGCGGCGGCAGGCGCCGCAGATGGAGCAGGCAAATCGAGCAACGGCTTGCCGAATTACGAGGATCCGGGCGAGTCGGGCGGTTCCTCGGACGGCTCGGGCGCCAAGGGCGGATCGGGTGGGTCGGGCGCGTCGAACAACGGCCTGCCGAACTATGAGGATCCGGGTGAAACGTCGGGTGCTGCCGGCGCTGCTGGTGCAACGGCGGCGAGCGGTGCGGCAGCGGCTGCGCC
>DATEJU010000494.1:0-6520 GCA_035277805.1 Paraburkholderia sp.
CCGCACAGCATGGCGATCTGGTCGGCCACGGCGCGGTCGCGCTGGCTCATGCCGATCGTGTCGATCAGCACGATGTGCTTGTTCTTGAGTTCGGTGAGCGCGAGCTGGAGGTCCGCGCCGTCGCGCACCGCGTGCACCGAAACGCCGAGGATCTTGCCGAAGATGCGCAGTTGCTCGTGGCCGCCGATACGGTAGCTGTCGGTCGTGAGGAGCGCCACCTTGCTCGCGCCGAAGCGCATCACGCAGCGTGCGGCGAGCTTCGCCGTGGTCGTGGTCTTGCCCACGCCGGTCGGGCCCATCAGCGCGAACACGCCGCCGCGCTCCATGAGCGACGCTTCGTCTTCGAGCACCGGCAGGTTCGATTCGAGCACCGACTGGAGCCATTCCATGCCGGCTTCCTCGGTTTCGACGTCGGGCAGGCGGTCGATCATCATCTTCACGAGCTGCGCCGAGAAGCCCGCGGCAAACAGCTGCTTGGTGAGCGCGCCCTGCACCGGGCTGCGGCGCTGGCGCTCGCCCCACAGGAGGCCCGCGAACTGCTCTTCCATCATGCCGCGCATCGAGGCGAGTTCGTTCATCACGGTTTCGTTGACGACCTGCTCGATACGCGCGCGGATCGCTTCGCTCACGGTTTGTGCCGCATCGGCGCCCTGCGCGTTGCGGCTGCCGGGCGCGGGACCTGCGGCCTCCGGGCCGTGGCCAAGTCGCTGCGCGGCGCGGCGCGCGGCGACATGAGCGGCTTCGAGCGCCCAGTCGGGCGTGCTGGCGTCGACGTCGGGCGGCAGCACCGGATCGGCGACATTGCCAAGGCCACGCGCTGCCGCGGCCGCGGGCGTCATGCCCGGCACGCGAGGCGCGTTCTGCTGGTTCGCGATACGGCGAGCGTGGTCGATCAGCCAGGGGTTCGACTCGGCCATCGTGCGCGGCGTATCGCTCGCCGACGCAGCGGCGGCCTGCTCGAGGCGCGCTGCGGCTTCACGTGCGGCGGCCGGGGCGCTGGCATTCGCGGCCTGCGTCACAGACGCAAACGATGGCGCAAAGCCCGGCGAGGAGAGCGATTCGGTCGCGGCCTGCAGCGCCATTTGCAGCGGCGAGTGCGCATGCGGCACGGCTTGCTGCGATTGCGCCGCCTGCATCGCCGATTGCGCGGCCTGCTGGCCCGCCGCGGCGCGCGAAGAAGGCGACAGCGGCGCGATGGCGGTGGACGCTGCCGCCGGTGCCTGGCCCTGTGCCTGCCCGAGCGAGACAGCGGTGTCGGCGGACTGATCGCCATCCGCATCGGCGTCGGCACTCGCGCCGCTGTTTTCGGCGCCCACTTCCGGGCTCGCGCCGAACACCGATGAGAACACGTCCGGCATGCCGCTCGCGTAGGGATTCGCAGCGCCGATCGGAGCGGCGAGCGCCGCCGGGGCCGCGCCGAGCGCAGCGCGCGGCGTGCGCGGCATTTGCGTCATGGCGGCGGAGGACTGCGCGAACGGGCCGCCCTGACCGCCCGAGCCACCCAGGCCTTGCGCCGCGGCAGCATCGGCCGGCGCGATCGCCGCGAGGTCGCGGTCCGCGAGCGCGACGATTTCAACGCTGCCGTCGTCGAGCGTGCGGTTCGACAGAACGACGGCGTCCGCACCCAACGCTTCGCGTACGAGCCGTAACGCGTCGCGGCTGGTGCCACCGATGAATTTGCGAATGTTCAAGCTGAGCCCCTGATGAGGTGAGCGGCTTATGCCGCCGCCGGTCGTCCGATGCTGGAATGGCGCTGGATTGCTGCCGGCCGTGCGTCGCTCGCAAGGCCTTTTCCGATGTTGGAATTATTTCGAAGGTGAGCGCCCCATGATCGATGGATCAGGGCGGAGAAATGCGGGCAATTCGCGCAATCGGCGGCGGGGGCGCGTGGGAGGGAAAAATGGCACGTGGCGACATCCAGACTGGCTTTGCGCCAACCGCGCACACGGCTCGGCAAATGAAAAAGCCCGCAAAAAGCGGGCTTTTTCACAATCCGGTGCGGCAACGCGCCCGGCGCGATCAATGCGCCCCGATCACATTCACCACCTTCACGTTGCGCGTATCCGGCACTTCGGCATACGAAAGCACCTTGAGCTGCGGCAGGCTGCGGCGCAGGAAGCGCGAGAGCATCGGCCGCAGCGCGTGCTGCACGAGCATCACGGGCGCGAGTCCCAGCGCCTGCTGACGCCCCATCGCCTGCTCCGTCTGCGTGAGCAGCGTATGCGCGAGACCGGGTTCGAGGCCGGGGTTCGGGCCCGAGGTGAGCGTCTGCGACAGCACGCGCTCGAGGTTCGCGTCGAGGCCCATCACCTGCATGTCGGCGTTGCCGGGGAACCATTGTTGCGTGATCGCGCGGCCGAGCGCGATGCGCACCGCCGCCGTCAGATCGTGTGCGTCGGTGACACGCGGCGTGTGCTCCGCGAGCGATTCCATGATCGTGCGCATGTCGCGAATCGGCACGCCTTCTTCCAGCAGGTTCTGCAGCACCTTCTGCAGCGTCGTGACCGGCAGTACCTTCGGCACGAGGTCGTCCACGAGCGAAGGCGTGTCCTTCTGCACGCGTTCGAGCAGCGCCTGCACCTCGCGGCGCCCGAGCAGCTCGGCCGCGTGCATGACGACGAGGTGATTCAGGTGCGTCGCCACCACCGTGCTCGAATCGACCACCGTGTAACCGAACACCTGCGCCTGCTCGCGCACGTTCGAATCGATCCACACGGCGGGCAGGCCGAACGCCGGGTCCGTGGTCGGCGTGCCCGGCAGCACCGCGCTCACCTGGCCCGGGTTGATTGCGAGCCACTGGCCCGGATAGGCCTCGCCCGTGCCGACTTCCACACCCTTCAACGCAATGCGGTAGGCGTTCGGGCGCAGCTCCAGGTTGTCGCGAATATGGATGACGGGCGGCAAAAAGCCGATTTCCTGCGCGAACTTCTTGCGGATGCTCTTGATGCGCTTGAGCAGCTCGCCGTCGGTGTTCTTGTCGACGAGCGGAATGATGCGGTACCCCACTTCCAGGCCGAGCGTATCGATGAGCGCCACGTCGTCCCAGGTCGCCTCGGTGCTTTCGACCGGCGCGAGCGCGGCGGGCGCGGCGTCGGCGATCACGGCGCTCGCCTTCTTTGCCTCGGCGTTCTTCTTCATCGTGCGGCCAAGCTGGATCGCGCCGCCGCCGAGCAGCAGAAACGCAAAGTGCGGCATGCCCGGAATCAGGCCCATCATGACGATGATCGAGCCCGTAATCGTGAGCACGCGCGGATTCGTGAAGAGCTGGCCGGTGAGCTGCGTGCCGATGTCTTCGTTGGTCCCCACGCGAGAAACAATCACGCCGGCCGCCGTCGAAATGATGAGCGACGGAATTTGCGCGACCAGACCGTCACCGATGGTGAGCAGCGTGTAGGTCTCGGCCGCCGAGCTGAACGGCATGCCGTGCTGCACCACGCCCACGATCAGGCCGCCCGCGATGTTGATGACCATGATGAGCAGGCCGGCGATCGCGTCGCCGCGCACGAATTTGCTCGCACCGTCCATCGATCCGTAGAACTCGGCTTCCTGGGCGATTTCGGTACGGCGTTTTCTCGCCGCATCTTCATTGATGAGGCCCGCGTTCAGATCGGCGTCGATCGCCATCTGCTTGCCGGGCATCGCGTCGAGCGTGAAGCGCGCGGAGACTTCGGCGATGCGCCCCGCGCCCTTCGTGATCACCATGAAGTTGATGACCATGAGGATCACGAACACCACGATACCCACGGCGAAGTTGCCGCCCACGAGGAAGTGGCCGAACGATTCGATCACCTGGCCCGCGGCGCCCGGGCCGGTGTGGCCTTCGAGCAGCACGATACGCGTGGAGGCCACGTTCAGCGACAGACGCAGGAGCGTGGAAAACAGCAGCACGCTCGGGAAGGCCGCGAAGTCGAGCGGCTTCATGGTGTACATGCTGACGAGCAGCACCATCACCGACAGCGCGATGTTGAAGGTGAACAGCAGATCCAGCAGGAACGGCGGCAACGGCAGGATCATCATGCCGAGGATCATGCAGATCAGGATCGGTCCCGCCAGCGCGCGCAGATTCGTGCTTTGCAGCATCTCCGGGCGCCGCGCGAGGAAACCGGTGCGGGCGTTCATTCTGTTGCTCCTTCAGTGCCGTCGCGCGCCGAATTCGTATCGGTGCGGCCGGCGGTGTTCGATGCGTCGTTTGCGTTCGTGCTATTCGCTGCGTTCGCGCGATTGGTGCTGTTTGTGCTGTTTGTACTGTTGGTCCGATTGGCTCGATCGGCAGCTTCAGCGGCCGTGCGCTCCTCGGGCGTGAGGGCATCGTCGGCTTCGCTGGCTTCGTCTTCGTCGCTCACCGCGCCCTTGTCCATTTCGGGCGGCACGTCGAGGTCGGTCGGCTCCATCGGTACGTCGCCGCCATGCTCGCGGAAGCGCTTGAGCTGATAGACCCATGCGAGCACCTGCGCAACCGCGCCGTAGAGCGGCCCCGGGATTTCGCGATTGATGTCGACGTTGTAGTAGAGCGCGCGGGCGAGCGGCGGCGCTTCGAGCAGCGGCACGTTGTGCTCGGCGGCGATCTCGCGGATGCGCGCGGCCACGAGGTTCACGCCCTTCGCAACGACCTTCGGCGCGCGCATCTCGCCATCGGCGTACTTGAGCGCGACGGCGAAGTGCGTCGGGTTGGTCACGACCACGTCGGCCTTGGGCACCTGGGTCATCATGCGGCGGCGGGCTGCGGCGCGCTGCTGCTGGCGAATGCGTCCCTTCACGTGCGGATCGCCCTCGTTCTCGCGGTGCTCGCGCTTGACCTCTTCCTTGGTCATGCGCAGCCGGCGGTAGTACGACCAGACCTGATAGGGTGCATCGATTGCCGCGACGAAGAACATGCCCGCGACCGTCATGCCGCAGCACACTGCGATCAGATGCATGCCGTCGGCGAAAGCGCGCGGCGCGGGCTGCATCGCGAGCCCGAGGATTTCGTCGCGATGGTTCCACAGCGCCGAGCCGCCGATCAGCCCGACCACGGCCGTCTTCACCGTCGACATGCCGAGCTGGATCAGCCCGTTCACGGAAAACAGGCGGCCAATGCCCGTGATCGGATTCAGCCGTTCGAATTTCGGTTCGAGCAGCTTCGTCGAGATCAGCCAGCCTCCGAGCGCCATGGGCGCGACGAGTGCCGCCACGCCCGTGAGCGCGAGCACCGGTATGACCGCGAGGAACCCCTCGCGGGCGGAGAGTCCCGCGCCGACGAGCATGCGCCGCGTCTCGAACGCGTCGGCATGGCCGAACGTGAACGCCGAGCGCAACATGGCCTGCAGATGGGAGCCGATCGTCCCCGAGAGCATCCAGGCGCCAAAGAAGCCCGCCGAGAGCAGCGCGAACGTGGAGAGCTCCCGGGAACGCGGAACCTGCCCCTCCTCCCGCGCTTTTTCGAGGCGCTTGGGAGTGGCGGATTCGGTTTTATCGAGGTCGCTGTCCTCAGCCACGCATGCTCCGGTCGTGGGCGCGCGCCGCTCGTCGCGGCTGCGCGGCTCGCGCGCGCCCTTTTTCAGTGACAGCGATTATTGCCGCGCAAGCCAAGCACTGATTGACGGAGTAAGCCGGGTAAATCAGGGTATTTCGGCCGATGGAAACGGGGCGCCATCAGCGGCGAGCAGCAACGCGCGATGCGCACAGGCGCTCGCGGGCCGCAAATCTCGCGCGGGGCGCGCTCAGCACACCACTTCAGTACGCCACAAATGGCGCCTTGCCGCCGGACGCGGTCATGTCCATGCCGTAGTAGACGTAGCGGCCGTAGAAAAACGACAACCCCAGGTCGAGGCTCGCGGACGACCCGAACTGCCCGGCCAGATTGTTGGCCGCATAGTTCGCGCCGTTGCCGAGCAGGCTGTTGGCGTTCGCGACGTTGAAGGCCGCGGTGCCAGACGTCGCGCCGTTATTGGAAACGAGCGCCGCGCTGAAGGACTGCGTGGACGAGGGGCAGTAGAACGTGCCGAGATTGCCGCCGCACTGCGGCAGGCTGCTGTCGGCGAAGAAGATCGCGTTCGAGCCCGAATCGAGGAAGGTCTGGAGCGTGCGCCCGTTGAACGTGGAGCTGAGCCTGCCCGATGAGTCCGTGACGAAGCTTTGCGAGGCGCTCATCGCGTTGTTCGACTGCGTGCCGATGCCGAACACGAGCGTGCCCGTCGCGCTGGGCGCGCCGCTGTCGGACACGGGCGCCATCTCCAGGATCACACCATTGCCGTCCGTGCCAAACTTGGGCACGGGGTTGGCCACCAGCTGCGTTTGCGCGACCGTTGCAGCGACGCAGTTCGTGTTGCCCGGGCAAGCGTAGTAATTGCCGAAGGTGTCAAAAGGCGCGACGCCGATACCGAGAATGCCATTCGCGCCGAGGTCCTGCACCGTGTTCTGCGCGGCGCCGAAGCCCGCGCAGGCCTGCGGCACCGTGCTCGAGGCCAGGTCGCCGATCACCTGGATCGGAATATTGGACGCCGTCTCGCCGCCGATCTTGACGTCGGCGGGACGCACGGTG
>DATEJU010000495.1:0-5580 GCA_035277805.1 Paraburkholderia sp.
TCGAGCGGAAACGCCACGCGTTCGCGCAAGGCGACGGGCGCGGTGTGGTGATTGATTCCGATCGTTAGAAGCTGCATACCGTGGGGCGATGATTTAGGCGGATATTATAACTTTTCCGCGCTTCTGACATTCGCGCCGGCAGTGTCAGCCCCCTCCTCGTTTGTTATAGGTAACCTCTCAAGCTGGTAGCCGTAACCATACAGCGTTGTCAGACGCCAGCCGTGCTCGGGTCCGAGCTGCAACTTGCTGCGCAGACGCGAGGCATGCGTATCGAGCGTGCGCGACCGAACGTCGCGGTTCAGATTCCAGACGGTTTCGAGAATGCGCGCCCGGGAAACGGGACGCGATGCGTTGGTGAACAACAGCAGCGCGAAGCGGAATTCCTTCGGCGTGAGCGTGACGGTCTGGCCCCTGAACGACGCCTCATAGCGCGCCGAATCGAACAGGTAATCGCCGAAGCCGTGGCGCGCGCGGTTGCGCGGACGGCGCACGCCGGCCCGGCGCAGCAGGGCGTCGATGCGCGCGAGCATTTCGGGACCGCGCACCGGCTTGGCGATGCAGTCGTCGGCGCCTGCCTGCAGGCTTGCGACGATCTCGCTTTCGTGCGGCGAGGCCATCAGCACGATGGCGGGCAGGCCCGGCAGCAGGCGGCGTGCACGGGGGATGAGTTCGTCGCCGCCGAGATCGCCGCACCAGGAGGCGGCCATCAGCAGGTCGAAGGCGTCGTCTTCGAGCGCTTCGAAGAGCGGGGCGCTATGGGGGAAATGCCGGCACGCATGACCGCCTGAAATGAGCAAACGCTCGATGATTTCGGCTTGACGCGCGTCCGGTTCGACAAGTGCGATTCGCATAGGAGTGTCCAGCCGCCGAAGGCTGGGTGCGCTTGCCTTGCGCCACCCCGCCCCCTACACTCAACCGCTACGCGGGAAGCGCCGAGCCGACCGTTTTCCAGTAAAAATACTGTTGTTAATGAGACAAAAGAATGCTATCTGCCGCGTCGCCGCAGTCCTATCGGACTCTTCTGAAAATTCTTAGGACTGGGCGCTGATGGGCTGGGCAGGCATTGTCGTGCTCGGTCTCGCGATCGGCTGCGCGGGCTGGTTCTTCCATCCCTTGCGTCGTCAGTCCGGCCCCGCAGGCAGGGCGCTCGCGCTCGCGCTCGCCGTCGCGGCTGCTCTCGCGGGCGCGGCGCTGGCGAAGGCCGCGGGCCGCGCCACCGGTTTCTTCTACGACGGCGAGCTCCTCGAATGGCCGGTTTGCACGGCCGTCGCCTTTGTCTTTGTCGCTGTGTCGGTCGCGCTGCGTGCGCGTCGCTAACTAGTCGCTAACGAATTACCAACCGTTCTCGCAATGGAGCGCTCCCACAAGGCGTGCCTCTTACTCTCGCAGGTGAAAATATGAACGCCCGACTCCCCGAAACGTCCACGATCCCCGAACGCATTGCCGCCCTGCGCGCCGCGATGACGAGCGCGGGCGTCGACGCCGCCCTCGTGCCGTCCGCCGATCCGCATCTCTCCGAATACCTGCCGCGCCGCTGGCAGGGGCGCGAATGGCTCTCGGGCTTCACGGGCTCGGTGGGCACGCTCGTCGTGACGAAGGATTTCGCGGGCGTGTGGGTGGACAGCCGCTATTGGGTGCAGGCCGAGCAGCAGCTCGCGGGCACCGGCATTCAGCTCATGAAGATGATGGGCGGCCAGCAGAGCGCGCCGCACATCGACTGGCTCGCGCGCAACGTGCAGGCAGGCGGCACGGTCGCGGTGGACGGCGCGGTGCTCGGCGTGGCGTCGGCGCGCGCGCTGGCCGAGGCGCTCGACGCGCGCGGCGTGAAGCTGCGCACCGATCTCGACTTGCTCGACGCCGTCTGGAGCGGCCGCCCCGCGCTGCCGCTCGAACCGGTCTACGAGCACGTCGCGCCGCACGCCGACGCGCAGCGCGCGGGCAAGCTCGCACAGGTGCGCGGCGCGATGCAGGAGAAGGGCGCGCAGTGGCACTTCATTTCGACGCTCGACGACCTCGCGTGGCTCTTCAACCTGCGCGGCGCCGACGTGAACTACAACCCGGTGTTCGTCGCGCACGCGCTGATCGGGCCGGATCAGGCGACGCTCTTCGTCGCCGACGGCAAGGTGCCGGCGGATCTCGCGCAATCGCTCGCGCGCGACAACGTGCGCGTAGCGCCCTACGCGCAAGCCGCCGATGCGCTGGCGGCGCTGCCCAAGGGCGAGTCCTTGCTGGTCGATCCGCGCCGCGTCACGTTTGGGCTGCTGCAAGCGGTGTCCTCGGCGGTGAAGCTCGTGGAGGCGATCAACCCGAGCACGTTCTTCAAGTCGCGCAAAACGGCCAAGGAAGCCGGGCACGTGCGCGCGACGATGGAGCAGGACGGTGCGGCGCTCGCCGAATTCTTCGCGTGGTTCGAGGCGGCGCTGGGCCGCGAGACCATCACCGAACTCACCATCGACGAGAAGCTCACCGCCGCGCGCAAGCGTCGCCCGGGCTTCGTCTCGCTCTCGTTCGCCACGATCGCGGGCTTCAACGCGAACGGCGCGATGCCGCACTACCGTGCCACGCCCGAATCGCACAGCGTGATCGAAGGCAACGGCCTGCTCTTGATCGACTCGGGCGGCCAGTACCTGGACGGCACGACCGACATCACGCGCGTGGTGCCCGTGGGCACGCCGAGCGCCGAGCAAAAGCGCGACTTCACGATCGTCCTCAAGGGCATGATGGCGCTCTCGCGCGCGCAGTTCCCGCGCGGCATCCGCTCGCCGATGCTCGACGCGATCGCGCGCGCGCCGATCTGGGAAGCGGGTGCGGACTATGGCCACGGCACGGGGCACGGCGTGGGCTATTTCCTGAACGTGCACGAAGGCCCGCAGGTCATCTCGCACTACGCGCCGGCGGAACCGTGGACCGCGATGGAAGAGGGCATGATCACCTCGGTCGAGCCGGGCATCTATCGGCCGGGCAAGTGGGGCGTGCGCATCGAGAACCTCGTGCTGAACCAGAGTGCCGAAACCACCGAATTCGGCGACTTCCTGAACTTCGAGACGCTCACGCTGTGCCCGATCGACACGCGCTGCATTGATCTCGCGCTCCTGCGCGAAGACGAGCGCGAATGGCTCAATGCGTATCACCAGACGGTGCGCGTGCGCGTTGCGCCGCATGTCTCGGGCGAGGCGCTGGCGTGGCTCGAAAAGCGCACGCAGCCGATCTGATCGACGCACGCGCCCGGGCTGGAACAGGTTGGACGAGGTTCACCCGGGCGCAATCAAACGGAACGCAAAACGGAGCGCAATACGGAACGCAAAGCGGAGCGTAAAAGGCATGGCGATCAAGGCAGTGGTGTTCGACTTCGGCGGGGTGCTGGTGGACTGGAGCCCCGAGTATCTCTATCGCAAGCTGATTCCCGACGCCGGCGAGCGCCGCTGGTTTCTCACCCACGTCTGCGCTAGCGACTGGGTGATCCGCCAGGACGGCGGCGAGCCGATCGCGGCGGGCACCGAAGAGCTGGTCGCCCGGTTCCCGGCGCACGAGGCGCTCATCCGCGCGTTCTACGAGCGCTGGCACGAGATGATCGGCGGGCTGCTCGAAGGCGGCGTGGCGACCTTCGAGCGTCTGGAGGCGGCCCATGTGCCGATCTTCGGTCTCACGAACTGGTCGGCGGAGACGTTTCCGTGGGCGTGGGAGCGCTTCGGCATCCTGCGGCGCTGTCGCGACGTCGTCGTCTCGGGGCGCGTGAGGCTCGTAAAGCCCGATCCGGCGATCTTCCACGAAATGTTCCGCCGCATCGAGGCGCAGTTGCCGGGCGTGACGCCCGGCGAGCTCGTTTTCATCGACGATAGCGCGCGCAATGCCCAGGCCGCCACGGCGCTCGGCTGGCACGGCGTGCATCACACGAGCAACGCGGCCACTGACGCGCAGTTGCGCGAGCTCGGCCTGCCGGTCTGATTGCGCATCTGCTCGCGCCCGCACGCGCATCTGCGCAACCGCGCAGCGAGCCGCCTATTTCGATGCAGGCGCCGGCGCCGCCGGTTGCCCCAGCAGGCTGCGCAACGCGTCAGCGATGCCCTTCGCAGTCTGCCCGGCGCTCTTCGCGACACCCTCCGCACTCACGCCCAGCGCCTGCGCGAAGCCTGCGCGCAGCTCCGTCATCAGGCTTTCGTTGAGCTTGAACTTCGGGTCGCGCAGATTTCCGTCGAGCATGAAATGCAGCGTGATGTCGCCCTTGTGCGTCTTGAGTGCGGCCACGGCGGCACGCGTCGGGATCGACAGGAAGGTGTCGACGGGATTGGCGCTTTCCGTGAGTTGCAGATCGTGCAGGGTGACGGTGCCCGGCGCGTGCAGGTGATAGCCGCGCACGGTCGAAGCCAGATCGAGATCGAGCGTGCCGCCCGTGACGTCGGCTTGCGCGCCGGCCTTTTTCAGCAGATACGGATCGATCGTCCGGATGTCGACGCCGCGCAGCGTCGTGTGCGTCTGCGAGTCCTTGCTCGCGATCTGGACCCAGCCGTCGAAAGTAACGTGGCCCGTATGCGCGGGGCCGACGACATCGCCCGTGACCGAGATGCGCGTCGGCACCGCAAGCGCGGGCAGGTGCACGTTGCCGACGCTTGCCTGCGCGCGGTTCACCGTCACGCGCCACGGCGGATTGCTCACCGAACGGTCGTAGAATTCGAACGCCCCATTTTCGAGCCCGATGTGGTCGATGATCTTCTCGCGCGGCAGATTGCTTTCACCCGGCGCGCGGCTCGCGCCGGAGGCGGGCGCGGATGCCTGCGCCAGCGCTTCGCGCAGATTCGGCAGGAGCGCGATGGAGCCGTTCGCGCGGCGCAGGACCGTCATCGAGAAGTCGCGCACGCTCACATCGCGAATATGCACACGATGCGCAAGCAGCGCGCGCAGGTCGGGCGTGATGGTGATGCGCGCGGCGTGGAGCATGTCGGCGGTGGGCCAGTCGGGCGGCGGTTTCAGGCGCACGTCGGTCAGCTCGACGGAGCTGAGGTCGAACGCCACCGCGACGCGCGCCGCCGTGCCGACGGGCGCGAGTGCGCGCTCCACATAGGACTTCGCCTCGCGTTGCAGCGCATAGAGTGTGCCGAGCGCGGCGAGCACGAGTAGCGCGACGATGATCGCCGCGATGAGGAGAGCCCGTTTGCGGGCCGACGTTGGGGACAACGTCGGGGGCAACATCGCCATGTGGATTTCCTCGCGGAAGGAGCGAGCGGAATAACGTGGCGACTTCGCGCAACCGCCATGCCGGGGCCGGCCACAAAAGCACAACGGCGGCCCGTGGGCCGCCGTTGCTGTCGATTTCGCCGGATGCGCCGGCGCGTCGATTACCGGCTGATCGGCTTGTAGCGCAGACGCTTCGGACGCGCGGCCTCTTCGCCCAGACGCTTGATCTTGTCGGCCTCGTACTCCTGATAGTTGCCGTCGAAGAAGGTGACCTGCGAGTCGCCTTCGAACGCGAGGATGTGCGTGGCGATACGGTCGAGGAACCAGCGATCGTGCGAGATCACCATCACCGAGCCCGCGAATTCGAGCAGGGCGTCTTCGAGCGCGCGCAGCGTTTCGACGTCGAGG
>DATEJU010000496.1:0-5080 GCA_035277805.1 Paraburkholderia sp.
GCTCAATTTCCAGCGCGCCGAGCTCACAGCCGTTCTGCACGCGTTCGCCCAGTTCACGAAGCTCAATATCGTCGCGAGCGAACGTGCGCGAGGCCAGGTGACGCTGCGCCTCGACCGTGTGCCGTGGCGCACTGCGTTCGACCTGCTGCTGGAGGCAAACGGCCTGGCGATGTCGTGCATCGGCGACGTAATCTGGGTCGCGCCTGCCGCGGAGGTGGCCGCGCGTGAGCGGCAGCGGTATGAGGCGCACGCCCGGGCCGCAGAACTGGAGCCGCTCGCTAGCCGCTCGTTCGAGTTGCATTACGCGCGCGCCGAGGATTTGCGCCGGTTCCTGAGCGGCTCGGGCACGCAGCGCGCACTGTCGAAGCGCGGCACGGCGGTGGCGGACGCGCGCACGAACCTCTTGTTCGTCACCGACCTGCCGGCGCGACTCGACCAGATCGGCGAGCTGGTGCGGCGGCTCGATGCGCCGGCGCGCCAGGTGCTGATCGAGGCGCGCATCGTCGAGGGCGACGAGGGGCTCTCGCGCGAGCTGGGCGTGCGTCTTGGCGTGACGCCAGTGAGTGTGGACGGCACGACGGCCCGCGGCCTGACAACAGGAGCGGACGGCACGGTCTACGATCTCGCGGCGGGCCCGATCTCCGGCTTCGAGGCCGCGGGCCTCGGCCTCACACTGCTGGCCGCGCGTGCCACGCGTCTGCTCGACATCCAGTTGACTGCTCTCGAAGCCGAGGGGCGCGGGCGTGTGGTGTCGAGTCCGCGCGTCGTGACCGCCGACCGCACGAAGGCCGTCGTCGAGCAGGGCACGGAGCTGCCGTATCAGGCCAAGGTCGGGCAGGGCGTTTCGGGCGTGCAGTTCCGGCGCGCAAGCCTGAAACTCGAAGTCGAGCCGCAGATCACACCCGATGGCCGCGTGATTCTCGATCTCGACGTGGCGAAGGACAGTGTCGGCGAGCAAACGGCCGCCGGGCCTGCGATCAACACCAAACACGTGCAAACGCGCGTGGAAATCGAGGACGGCGGCACGGTCTCGATCGGCGGCATAGACGCGACGGATGACCGCGATGATGTGACGCGGGTGCCACTCCTGGGCAAAATACCGGTTCTGGGCGCGCTTTTTTCGCATCGCGCTCACCGGGATCAGCGCAGCGAGCTGGTAGTTTTCATCACGCCGCGTGTCGTGGAGCCGAATTGACCCTCATTCGTCGGGCGAACCCGTCGTAAGTGCGCAGGCACGCGCTTGCGGGGCCGGAACGCGGGGGCGCAGGCTCGACAACGCCGCCGCTTTGCCAGTAAGCTGCGGCACCAACCTTTCGTAGGAAACGCTGCAAGTGCGGGACGCAAACGCCAATGTATTTTTCGTAGGGCTCATGGGCGCCGGCAAGACGACCGTGGGCCGGGCAGTCGCGCGCCGGCTGGAGCGTCCGTTCTTCGACTCCGATCACGAGATCGAGGCGCGCACGGGCGCGCGCATCCCGGTGATCTTCGAGCTCGAAGGCGAAGCGGGCTTTCGCGAGCGCGAAGCCCAGATGATCGAAGAGCTGACGGGCCGCGAAAACATCGTCCTCGCCACGGGCGGCGGCGCAGTGCTGCGGCCCGAGAATCGCGCGGCGCTCAAGGCGCGCGGCTTCGTCGTGTATTTGCGCGCGCATCCGCACGATCTGTGGCTGCGCACGCGGCGTGACAAGAACCGCCCGCTGCTGCAAACCGAAGACCCCAAGGCGCGGCTCGAAGCGCTTTACGAAGTGCGCGACCCGCTTTATCGCGAAGTCGCGGACTTCGTGATCGAAACCGGCCGGCCTTCCGTCAACGGACTCGTCAACATGGTGCTGATGCAGCTCGACATGGCCGGCGTCGCGCGGGCCACGGCGCGCGAGTAGGGCGCAGGTTGCGCAGTATCCCGTAGGCCAGGCAACGCATCGGAAACCCACAAGATTCAGAGCATGATTACCGTCAACGTCGAACTGGGCGACCGCGCCTACCCCATCCATATCGGCTCCGGACTGATCGGTCAGACGGCGCTCTTCGCGCCCCATATCGCCGGCAAGTCGGTGACGATCGTGACGAACACCGTCGTCGATCCGCTCTACGGCGAGACGCTGCGCGCCGCGCTCGCACCGCTCGGCAAAGACGTCAACACGGTGGTGCTGCCCGACGGCGAGGCGCACAAGAACTGGGAAACGCTCAACGAGATTTTCGACGCGCTGCTCACCTCGCGCGCCGACCGCAAGACCACCCTCATCGCGCTGGGCGGCGGCGTGACGGGCGACATGACGGGCTTCGCGGCCGCCTGCTACATGCGCGGCGTGCCGTTCATCCAGGTGCCGACCACGTTGCTTTCGCAGGTCGACTCGTCGGTGGGCGGCAAAACGGGCATCAATCATCCGCTCGGCAAGAACATGATTGGCGCGTTCTACCAGCCGCAAGCCGTCATCGCCGATATCGGCGCGCTTGCCACGCTGCCGGAGCGCGAACTGGCGGCTGGCATCGCCGAAGTCATCAAGACTGGCGCGATCGCCGACGCCGAATTCTTCGACTGGATCGAAGCCAACGTCGAGGCGCTCAACCGCTGCGAGCCGCAAGCGCTCGCGCACGCGGTCAAGCGCTCGTGCGAGATCAAAGCCTCGGTCGTGGCCGCCGACGAGCGTGAAGGCGGCCTGCGCGCCATCCTCAACTTCGGCCACACGTTCGGCCATGCGATCGAGGCCGGGCTCGGCTATGGCGCGTGGCTGCATGGCGAGGCGGTGGGCTGCGGCATGGTGATGGCGGCGGATCTCTCGGTGCGCATGGGCATGCTGGACGAAGCGTCGCGCGCGCGCCTCGTGCGCGTGGTCGAAGCCGCGAAGCTGCCGGTACGCGCGCCCGCGCTCGGCGCCGACCGCTACGTCGAGCTGATGCAGGTCGACAAGAAGGCCGAGGGCGGGGCGATCAAGTTCATCCTGCTCAAGCGCTTTGGCGAGACCCACATCGGCCGCGCGCCCGACGAAGCCGTGCAGGCCACGCTCGCCGCCGCGACGCAGAGCTGACACGCCGCCGGCGATAACCCCTTGCGGAGGAACGGTGAGCGACACCCGCAGCGATAACCGTAGTGATCCTGGCAGTGGTCCTCGCAGTGATCCTGATAACGATCGTGGTCGTGATCTCCGTTCTCAGAGCGCCGACGCCAGCGCCGCGCTAGTCGCGTCGCTCGAGGCGGGCCTCGCGCCTTACGCGGCGCACGCGTCGCGCTCGCGCGGGCGGCGCTATCCCGAGCCGCCGCCTGCCGCGCGCAGCGAATTCCAGCGCGACCGCGACCGCATTGTCCATTCCACGGCGTTTCGCCGCCTCGAATACAAGACCCAGGTCTTCGTGAACCACGAGGGCGATCTCTTTCGCACGCGGCTCACGCACAGCCTGGAAGTCGCGCAGATCGCACGGTCGGTCGCCCGCAACCTGCGCGTGAACGAGGATCTGGTCGAGGCGATCTCGCTCGCGCACGACCTCGGCCATACGCCGTTCGGCCATGCGGGCCAGGACGCGCTCAACGAGTGCATGCGCGATCACGGCGGCTTCGAACACAATCTGCAGAGCCTCGCGGTCGTGGACGAGCTCGAAGAGCACTACGGCGCGTTCGACGGCCTGAACCTGTGCTTCGAGACGCGCGAAGGCATCCTCAAGCACTGCTCGCGCGAGCATGCGCGTCGGCTGGGCGATCTGGGCGAGCGTTTTCTGCTCGGCCGGCAGCCATCTATCGAAGCGCAGATCGCCAATATCGCCGACGAGATCGCCTACAACAACCACGACGTCGACGACGGCTTGCGTTCGGGCCTGCTCACCATCGAGCAGCTCGCTGAGGTCGAACTCTGGCAGACGCATTACGACGCCGCGCGCGCCGAATATCCGCAGATCGAGGGCCGCCGGCTGATTCACGAGACGGTGCGGCGCATCATCAACACGCTGATCGTCGATCTGATCGGGCAGACGCGGCGCAATCTGGCCGAATGCGCACCGCAGTCGCTCGACGACGTGCGCGCGGCGCCTCCGCTCGTCGCGCACAGCGAGCGCGTGGCCGCGCAGGCGGCCGCGCTCAAGCGCTTCCTCTACCGCAACCTGTACCGCCACTATCGTGTGATGCGCATGGCCAACAAGGCGCGGCGCGTGGTGAAGGGCTTGTTCGATGCGTTCAGCGAAGATTCGCGTCTGTTGCCGCCCCCGTACCAGACGCAGGACGCCGCCGCTCAACCGCGGCTGATCGCGCATTACATCGCGGGCATGACCGACCGCTATGCCCTGAAGGAGTACCGCCGTCTCTTCGTCGTCGCCGACGACGTCTGAGCGCGGGACTCGCCCCACTTCTCTGCCCCTGCCGATTTCAGGAGCCCACTTGATCAAGTCCTGGCCGTATCCACGCGTTGCCGCGCACCGAGGAGGCGGCACGCTCGCGCCCGAAAACACGCTGGCGGGTCTGCGCACCGGCGCGAGCCTCGGCCATAAGCTGGTCGAGTTCGACGCCAAGCTGTCCGCCGACAACGTCGCTTTCCTGCTCCACGACGACACGGTCGACCGCACGTCGAACGGTCACGGCGCGGCGGCGGCCATGCGCTATGCGGAGCTTGCCGCGCTGGACGCGGGCAGTTGGCAGGACGCGCGTTTTGCCGGCGAGCCAATGCCAACGCTTGCGCAAGTTGCCGCGTGTTGTCGTGAGCTGGGTCTCGCGGCGAACGTGGAGATCAAGCCCTGCACAGGCCGCGACGTGGAGACAGGGCACATCGTCGGCGCTGAAACGGCGCATTTATGGATGCAAGCGTGGATGCAAGCGGAGAAAGAAGCGCAGGCGGGCATGCCGCCCTTGCTTTCGTCGTTCTCCTATGCAGCACTCGAGGCGGCGCGCGAGAGCGCGCCGGACCTGCCGCGCGGCCTGCTGTTCGAGCGCGTGCCCGCAGACTGGCGCGAGCAGACCGCGGCGCTCAACTGTGTGTCGCTCCACGCGAGCCATCGCCATCTGGACGAGGCGCTCGTCGAGCGGATCAAGTCGGCGGGGCTTTTCATCCTCGCCTATACGGTGAACGACCTCGACCGCGCGCGCCAGCTCGTGAGCTGG
>DATEJU010000497.1:0-7039 GCA_035277805.1 Paraburkholderia sp.
CGAGAAGCCGCCGTTGCGGTCGGACGACCATTGCATCGGCGTGCGCACGCCGTCGCGGTCGCCCAGGTGGATGTTGTCGCCCATGCCGAGCTCGTCGCCGTAATAGATCACGGGCGTGCCCGGCATCGAGAGCAGCAGCGAATTGATGAGCTCGATGCGGCGGCGGTCGCGCTCCATGAGCGGCGCGAGGCGCCGCCGGATGCCGAGATTCAGGCGTGCGCGCCGGTCGCTAGCGTAGGTGTTCCAGAGATAATCCCGTTCGGAGTCCGTAACCATTTCGAGCGTGAGCTCGTCATGATTGCGCAGGAAGACGGCCCACTGGCAGCTCGGCAGCAGATCCGGCGTCTGCTTCATGATGTCGATGATCGGGAAGCGGTCCTCGCTCGCGATCGCCATGTACAGGCGCGGCATCAGCGGGAAGTGGAACGCCATGTGGCATTCGTCTTCCTGGCCGAAGTACTCCTGCACGTCCTCGGGCCACTGGTTCGCTTCGGCCAGCAGCATGCGGTTGGGGTAATGCTCGTCGATGGTCGCGCGAATCTGCTTGAGGATCGCGTGCGTCTCGGGCAGGTTCTCGTTGTTGGTGCCTTCGCGCTCGACGAGATAGGGCACGGCGTCCAGACGCAGCCCGTCGATGCCCATGTCGAGCCAGAAGCGCATCACGTGCAGCACTTCGCGCAGCACGGCCGGGTTGTCGAAATTCAGGTCGGGCTGGTGCGAGTAGAAGCGGTGCCAGTAATAGGCGCCCGCGACGGGGTCGTGCGTCCAGTTCGACGGCTCGGTGTCGATGAAGATGATGCGCGTTCCCTGGTACTTCTGATCAGTATTGGACCACACGTAGTAGTTGCGGTGGTTGGAGCCGGGCTTCGCGCGCCTGGCGCGCTGGAACCAGGGGTGCTGGTCCGAGGTGTGATTGATGACGAGCTCGGTGATCACACGGATGCCGCGCGCGTGCGCCTCCTGAATGAAGCGGCGCACGTCGGCGAGCTGGCCGTAGTCGGGATGCACGTTGCGGTAGTCGGCGATGTCGTAGCCGTCGTCGCGGCGCGGCGAGGGATAGAACGGCAGCAGCCAGACCGCCGTCACGCCGAGGGCCGCGATGTAGTCGAGCTTCGCGAGCAGGCCGGGGAAATCGCCCACGCCGTCGTTGTTGGCGTCGTAGAACGACTTCACGTGCACCTGATAGATGACCGCGTCCTTGTACCAGAGCGGGTCGTCGGAAAGCAGCGAGGGTTTGCCGCGCTTTTGCGTGCCATGCCGGTCGTGCTCGGCATGGGCGTCGGTTTGCGCCGCGGTCGGATCGTGTGTGACCGGTGCTTCGGCCTGCGGCGACGTCTCCTGGGAGGCGGGATCGCGTTTCATGTCGCTCCTCCGGGCGGGAAGTCCTGATCCAGTTCGGGGTGGCCTTCGACATGCAGCTCGCCGGCCGCCTCTGGGGACGGCGCCTCGCGCGGCAGGCCGTCGATGGGCGCGATGCGCCAGATCGCGAACGGTTGCGCGTGCGGATCGAGTCGCACATGCTGCCAGCGGCCTTGCCATTCGAAGCGCGCGCCCGTCATTTCGTCGATCACGGCAAGGCGCGCGTGATCGTCGATCCGCCAGTGCTGGAAGGTCGCCCATGAGAGCTCGAAGTCGGCGCCTTGCTCGGCGAACGCGTCGAGATTGATCGCCACCACCACGACGTTATCGCGCGCGGGCGTGGCTTTCTCGAAGCACAGAATGGCGTCGCTGTGCGCGGGAAGGAAGGTGATGCCCAGATGCGTCTGCAGCGCGGGGTTCGCGCGGCGGATGCGGTTGAGCGCCGCGATCTCCGGCCCGATGTTGCCGGGCCGGTCCCAGTCCCAGGCGCGCAGCTGATACTTTTCGGAGTCCAGATATTCTTCGCTGTTGGGCAGTGCGCGCGCTTCGCACAGCTCGAAACCGCTATAGACACCCCACAGGCCCGAGAGCAAGGAGGCCAGCGCGGCGCGTATCAGATGGCTCGAGCGCGCGCCGCCTTGCAGATAGCGCGGGTTGATATCGGGCGTATTGACGAAGAAGTTGGGCCGATAGAAGTCGCGCACCGCGCTTTGCGTGAGCTCCGTGAGGTAGTCGATGAAGTCGCGCTTGGACTCGCGCCACGTGAAGTACGTGTACGACTGCGAGAAGCCGATCTTGGCGAGCCGGTACATCAGGCGCGGACGCGTGAAGGCTTCGGACAGGAAGATCACGTCGGGGTGCCGCGCGCGCACGTCGCCGATCATCCATTCCCAGAACGGCAGCGGCTTCGTATGCGGATTGTCCACGCGGAAGATGCGCACGCCGTGCTCCACCCAGAACAGGATCGCGTCGCGCAGCGCGAGCCACAAGTCGGGCTTCGAATCGTGCGCGTAAAACTCGGGGTTGACGATGTCCTGGTACTTCTTCGGCGGATTCTCCGCGTAGCGCAGCGTGCCGTCGGGGCGCCATGCGAACCAGCCCGGATGCGCCTTGAGCCACGGGTGATCGGGCGAGCATTGAATCGCGAAGTCGAGCGCGATTTCGAGGCCGTTCTCATGCGCGGCGGCCACCATGCGGCGGAAATCGTCGAGCGTGCCGAGCTGCGGATGCACGGCCATGTGGCCGCCTTCGGCCGCGCCGATCGCGTAGGGGCTGCCCACGTCGCCGGGCTGCGCGGTGAGCGAATTGTTGCGGCCCTTGCGGTTGGCAAGACCGATCGGATGAATGGGCGGGAAGTACAGCACATCGAAGCCCATGTCGCGGATGCGCGGCATCCTGGCGATCACGTCGTCGAAAGTGCCGTGACGCGATTCGTCGTCGCTCATCGAGCGCGGGAAGATCTCGTACCAGCTCGCGAAGCGCGCCGCGCTGCGTTCGGCGTCCACGCGCCGCACCTGCGTTTCGCGCGCGAGAAACGGGCGATGGCGCGCCGCGCGCATGGCGGCGGCCGTGTCGGGCGCGGCGAGCAGCGCGCAGCGCGTTTCCGTATCGGCGCCCACGAAGCGCTTCACGAGCGCATCGAGCGCTTCGTGCCCAGTGCGCGTGCGCGCATGCTCGTCTTCGTCATCCGCGTCCGACGTTTCCGCCGTGGCGAGCACGAGCGCGAGCAGGCGGCTCGCCTCTTCGAGCTCGAGGTCGACCGGCTGATTCACCGCGCGCTTTTTCAGCAGATGATCGACGAGCGAGGCAAAGTCGTCGCGCCAGGCGATCACGACGAACTCGTGGCGGCCCATGCGTTCGAGCGGGAAGTGGCCGCTCCACATGTCGGTGCCGGCGGGCTGCATCGGCGTCATCGGCGCTTCGTGCCATGCGGTTTCGTCGACGCAACGCCAGAGAAGCGCCGCGTCGATGCGGTCGTGGCCTTCGGCGAAGATCGCGGCGCGCACTTCGCAGCGCTCGCCCACGACGCGTTTCGCGACGAAGCGGCCGTGATCGACCGAGGGCGATACGCTCTCGATGGCGATGCGCGGCGCGGCAATGGCGTCGAGCACGCTCTTGTGGCCGCTCGTGGGCGACTTCGCGAGATCCGCGGGCGGCGCGAGCGTGACCATGGGACTCGCGAGCGCGCCGAACATCCAGCACGCACCCGCAGGCAGCGTGAAGGTCTCGGGCACGGCGCTCGCGTCGTGATGCAGGGGTTCGCGCGCGCCGCGCAGCGTTTGCGCGTCGAGCGGCGCGAAGCGCGTGAAGCCGCCGGGCACGCCGTCGAGCAGGCGCGCCATGTTCACGCGCACGGGCGCGGCGAGCGAGGGATTGACGAGGGTGAGCAGCGCTTCTTCGGACTCGCGCAAATCGGCGTTGTCGCCGCGCAGCAGCGCAGCCACGGGCGCGCCCGGACCGTTGAGCGCGCGTAGCTCGCCGTTGGTTTGCAGCGTCCACGTCTCGCGCTGCAAGGCGTTGGCGTGCGCGATATCGGCGGACAGATCGAACGGTGCGCGGGCTTTCGCGGCTTCCCATGTGTGCGCGCCGGGCGTGTGTCCGCCGTGATGTGCGGCGTGCGCATCGCCGCCGGGAGCGCCGTGATGGATCGCTTCGTCCATGCCGTATTCGAAGCCCATCGGCACGAGCCAGCCCGTGCCGAGCGCCGTCGCCGCGCGCAGCATGCGCCGATAGGCGCGCTCGACGGCCCGCACGTCGCCGGCGCCTTCGAGATCGTGGGCGAGGCGCGGCCCATAGGGCGCCTCGGGAAACGCGACGGGCGAGCCCACGCGCCGCACGACCGCGTGCTCCTCGATCAGCCAGCTCGACGAAAAGTCCCACCAGCGCAAGGACGTGAAGGCGGCGTCGAAGCCCGCGTCTTCGAGGCGCGCGAGGTCCTCGCGCGCGAGGCCGGGCGTGGCCGCGAGCCAGCGCGTTTGCGGATGGCTCGCACGCACCGCGTCGAAGATCGCGCGCAGCACATTGGCCGGCGCGCGATGCGGCGAGTCGATGCGAAAGCCGCCGATGCCCGCATCGGCAAGACGGCTCGCGAGCTGCGTCCACCACACGGCAAGCGGCGCGCCCGCGCGCGCGAAGTCGGCATAGGCGACGTTCGCATCGCGATGGCCGTGGCGTGGATCGAGCCGCGCGTCCTCGGGCTCGAAGGGATGGAACCATTCGGGATGCCCGGCGTAGAGCAGGCCGTCGGCGGCGGTGCGGTCGAGCGTGAGGTCCGCGAGCAGCGTGATGCCGCGCGAGCGTGCCGCGGCCGCGAGCAGATGTAACGCGTCGTCCACGCGTTCCTGCGTGCCGAAGGCGGGATGCAAGCGAGTGTGATCGGCGACGATGCGTTCGTCGCCCGAGGCGCCCGGCGCGAACAGGGCGCCGATCAGTACATGGTCGAAGCCGAGCGACGCGGCATGCGCGAATTGCGCAGGCCACGCGTCGAGCGATCCGACGAGAACGGAATGAACGAAATAGATCCGCGGCGCATAGGCGTGGGGAGCTTCCATCGGTCGTATTCCAGATTCGTCAGGCGACGTGGATGCAAGGCCGATGTAACACCGGATGCGATCACGTTGCCCGTGGGCTGCCGGAGCGCGCCGCGCCAGCAATTTGCACGGCACGCCCTGTTCAGAGTAGTGCAATAGCTGGCCGGAGCCAAACCGGACGCCACGCATGCGGCGCGTGGCGTCCAGGCACGGCGGGAATCAGCAAGCCATGTGCCCGAGGCGGGTGCGCGATGGCGACGATGCTCGCGACCGTCGCCGTGGACACGAGAAAAAAGCACCGTGGCTGCATTCTGGTCTTCGCGCTGCGCGTTGTGGCGCACGCTGTCTTCGCTTGCGCGCAGCAAGTCGTCGATGTGGCCTTATTTCGGGCATCGCAGCATGGGGTTTGTCGAATCGTGCCAGGAAACGCTATATTGCTTGCGCAATGTGTCATCTGCTCCTTTCATACGGAAAGGGGCTGGCACGCGCATGCTTGAACAAGATTGCAAACTTTTCCCGTATGCATCGTCGCCGGTATCGGCGGCAAGTGTGTAGCCCCGCTCGCGCGGGATAGACCCTTCGCCTGGAGTATCCATGACCGATGTGACGCAGGACGGGAACGCTCATTCGCCCCATGCCCGCCCGTCGAGCGAATTGCACGAATGGCACGAAAGGCACGAATCGCGCGATCAAGCCGCTCGTGCGGAGGAGCGCCAGAGTGCCGGCGAGCCCGGCGACCGTATCGGACAGCCGGGCCGTCGCCGTTTTGTGACAGGCGCTTGCGCCGCCGCCGCGGCGCTCGCTTTCGTGTCGGCTGGTCGGCGTGGCGCACAGGACGCTTTCGGCATCGCCGATGCCCTGGCCGCGGACCCGGCCGGCCCCGCAACTGACGCCTCAACCGCCAGCGCCGCGGCCGCGGCCGCGCCTGCGGACAGCGGCTACAACGCCTTCATTGCGCTCTCCCAGCATCTCACCGGCCGCACGCGCTTCGATGCCGTGCTCAGCCAGCGCATCTACGCCGCGCTCGCGCGCTCGAGCAGCCAGTTCGAGCCGAACGTGGGCGCGCTCAACACGTGGATCAAGGGGCACGGCGGCGTGCCTTCGGACACCGTCACGGCCGCGCTCAAGACCGATCAGCCGGAGCTTGCCTCCACGGTCGGCGACATCATGCGCGCGTGGTATCTCGGGCTCGTCGGCGAGATGCCGAAGGTGCAGGTGCTGGCCTACGAGAAAGCGCTGATGTTCGATCCGGTCAGCGACGTGCTGACGATTCCGTCGTATTGCCGCGACGTGCCGTTCTATTGGACGAAAAAGCCCGCGGACATGCCCGCCGCGACAGTGGCCGCGGTGTCCGCGGCGAAATAAAAGCCGTAGCGGGTCGGCTCGCGCCCGGTCCTCGCAAAACGAAAGCGAAAGCCAGAACAACGAGGGACGACAATGGCGATAAAGCTCTCAGCCGACGTAGTGGTAGTCGGCTCCGGCGTGGCGGGCAGTCTGGTCGCGTACCAGATGGCCCAGGCCGGCGCATCGGTGATCCTGCTCGAAGCGGGGCCGCGGCTTGCGCGCTGGCAGATCGTCGAGAACTTCCGCAATTCGCCGGCCAAGGCCGACTTCGCGACGCCGTATCCTTGCGCGCCCTATGCGCCGCATCCCGAATACTCGCCGCCCAACGACTACCTCGTGCAGAAGGGCGACTATCCGTACAACTCGCAGTATCTGCGGCTCGTGGGCGGCACCACGTGGCACTGGGCGGCGGCGGCCTGGCGTCTCTTGCCCGCCGACTTCCGCCTGAAGACGCAGTACGGCGTGGGCCGCGACTGGCCGTATCCGTACGAGACGCTCGAGCCGTGGTACCTGGCCGCCGAAGCGGAACTGGGCGTCTCGGGACCGGATCCTGCGCAGCACGATCTCGGCTCGCCGCGCTCGAAGCCCTATCCGATGAACATGCTGCCGCTCTCGTACATGGATCAGCGCTTCAGCGACGTGCTCAATGCGAACGGCTTTCACGTGGTGCCCGAGCCGGTGGCGCGCAACAGCCGTCCTTACGATGCGCGCCCGACTTGCTGCGGCAACAACAATTGCATGCCGATCTGCCCGATCGCGGCGATGTACAACGGCGTCGTGCATGCCGACAAGGCCGGGCGCGCCGG
>DATEJU010000498.1:0-9115 GCA_035277805.1 Paraburkholderia sp.
GCGAGCGCGGCCGGACGCGAGGCGCTGCTGGCCGTCGTGGGACCGGCGCGATGGTTCGGCGAGATTGCGCTTTTCGATGCGGGGGTGCGCACGCACGACGCCTATGCCGAGCGCGACTCCACGCTTTTTCACGTCCCGCGCGCGGCGCTGGTTGCGCTGCTGGACGCCACGCCCGTGTGGTGGCATGCGTTCGGCCTGCTGCTCGCGCAGAAATTGCGGCTCGCGTTCGACGCCATCGAGGAAACCGCGCTCCTGCCCGCCGCGCCGCGCGTGGCGCGACGTCTGCTGCTGCTGGCGACGGGCTATGGCGAGGTGGGCCGCGAGGCCGGCCGCGATACGGTTGGCGCGCCGCATGCCGCACGCGTCGTGCGGGTGCCCCAGGAGGACCTGGCGCTCATGCTCGCGCTCTCGCGTCAGACCGTGAACCAGATCCTGCGCCAATTCGAACGGGACGGCCTCGTGGCGCTGCGCTACGGCGAAATCGAAATCGTCGATGCGGCGCGGCTCGAACAGCATGCGCGGTGAGCCAACCCATCGGCACTGCGCACGCCTCGATCACGGCATCGATCACATGTATCGATATTGATCGATAACATCAACATCGATACACGAGGCAGCGTTATGCGCGCGGGCGAACGGCCGCGCCATTGCGGCAGCGCACCGTTTGCGTCGACAATGACGCCGGCTTGCAACGGGCTTGCGCCGCCGGTCGTGTCCGAGCGCGCTCGATACCCCTAACCTCACGCCCCTGACCGTGGCGCTTTCCGATCCCGCTTCATGAACGACCGCGTCGTAGCCGCCTTCGATTTCGACGGCACCATCACCACGTCCGATAGCTTCCGCGCCTTCATGCTCGATGCCGCCGGCAACGCCCGTTTCGCGCTCGCCGCGCTGCGCTGCCTGCCGCGGCTCGCGGGCATCGCGCCCGGCTGGGCCGACCGGGGCCGCACCAAGGCGCGCTTCCTGTACGCGGCACTTGGCCCGGTGCGCCGCGAGGCGCTCGAAGCCGCCGCGCAGCGCTTCGTCGACACGTGTCTGCCCGGCTTGCTGCGCCCCGAGATGCTTGCGCGCATCCGCGAGCACCAGGCGCTCGGACACGAGGTGGTGCTCGTGAGCGCATCGCCTTCGGTGTATCTGCGCAAGTGGGCACCGAGCGTGGGCATCGGCACGGTGCTCGCGAGCGAGCTGGAATGGCGCGATGGGGTCTACACTGGGCGGCTCGCGGGGCGCAATTGCTGGGGCCCGGAAAAGGTCGCGCGGCTGCGCGCATGGTGGGGCGAGCGTGCGCCCGCCACGCTCTACGCCTATGGCGACAGCCGCGGCGACCGCGAAATGGCCCAGCTCGCGAATCACGCGTGGATACGCGGCGAATCCGGGTTGCCGCCGCTCGCGGCCGCGGGCGGCTTCGGCGCGCCGGCTTAGAGACACCGCGCGCCGTCGGCCGCACCGCTCGCCCGCGACCCAACCCGACCCGACGATCAGCCGATTACAAGGAGAGAAGGAGACAAGCCCATGAACGGACAATGGACCCAGGTGAAGTCGCGCGACGGCGGCGAATTCCGCGCCTACACGGCGCTGCCGCCGGAAGGCAGCGGCCCGGGCCTCGTGCTGCTGCAGGAGATCTTCGGTGTGAACGCGTACATGCGCGCGATGGCCGACCGTTACGCGGAAGAAGGCTACGTGGTGATGGTGCCGGACCTCTTCTGGCGGCTCGAGCCCGGCGTCGATCTGGGCTACGAGGGCGCCGACATGGCGCAGGCGCTCGAGCTGTACGACCGCTTCGACGTCGATCTCGCGATGGACGATGTCGCGCAGACGCTGGCCGCGCTGCGCACGCATCCTTCGCAGCGCGGCAAGGTGGGCGCGCTCGGCTATTGCCTGGGCGGCAGGCTCGCGTATCTGGCGGCGGCGCGCACCGATGTCGACTGCGCGATCGGCTATTACGCGGTGGGCCTGGAAAACTATCTGAACGAAGCCGACACGATCCGCTGCCCGCTCATGCTGCACTTCGGAGCCGTTGACGGCTGGTGCGACGCGGCTACGCGCGAGCGCATCGAAACGGCGCTGGCGGGCAAGCGGGGCGTCGAGCTCTACACGTATCCCGGCTGCGATCATGCGTTCGCCGCGCCCTCGCGGCCCCAATACGACAAGCCTGCCGCGATGATGGCGTACTCGCGCTCGCTCGCCATGCTGCGCCGCGTGCTCGGCCCCATCTACGACTTCAACGCGCTGTGGGAAACGCATTGCTACCACGAGTTCGTCACGCGCACGCCCGACGACGTCATGCCGACGATGGTCGCGCAGCCCTACGTCAACCACATTCCGACGATGACGGGCGGCGTGGGCCACGACGAGCTCAAGCGCTTCTACACGCATCACTTCGTGCATTCGAATCCCGCCGATACGCGCCTGATCCCGATCTCGCGCACGATCGGCTCGGACCGCGTGGTGGACGAGTTCATCTTTTGCTGCACGCACGACCGCGAAATCGACTGGCTGCTGCCGGGTCTCGCGCCCACCGGCAAGTATTTCGAGGTGCCGATGCTCGCCGTGATCTGCTTTCGCGGCAGCAAGCTCTATAACGAGCACATCTATTGGGACCAGGCTTCGGTGCTCGCGCAGATCGGCGCCATCGATCCGACCGGGCTGCCGATCGCGGGCGCCGCGAGCGCGAAGAAGCTGCTCGACGAAACGCTGCCGTCCAACACGCTCATGCCCGCGTGGAAGACGAGCGAAGGCAAGCCGTTCTAAAACGGCTTGCCGCACGGCGGGGTAGCCGGGCCGCCGGGTGCGGCGCTCAGTTGAACGGATTGTCGACGACGCCGGGCTTCGCGTCCGGCTCGTCCTTGACCTGCGCGGGCAGGTGCGCGTCCGCCTGCAACTTCGCGACCACGCTGTCGAGCGCGGCCTTCAGCGCGAGCGCGGCGGCGAGCCCGCGCTTGTCGCGCGTGAGTTCGAGCGTGCCCGAGAGCGTCACGCGCGTGGTGCCGTTCGTGAGCGTGAGCGAGTCGCCTTGTACGTTCAGGACGTCGTCGTCGTTTGCGTATGCGTCGAACACCTTGAGTTTCTCCTTGAGCGTGATGTGCAGCGGTACATGACCGCGCCGCGCGGGCTCGCATTATAAGAAGCGGCTCGCTGGGTCATCAAACGACTTCCCCGAAATTCGTCAGATCTTGCGTCCGGCGCACACGAATGTGAAACCTTTGCCACGCGTGCCGCACCGATCGCTACGCATATTGACGTGAATCAGAATTGGCTCGCGAATCCGCTGCGCTTCGCGGCAAACCCATGATCATGACGCACCTGCGCCGCGCGGCGCAGACATCCCCGCAGGTCGAACAAGGAGTGCGTCATGGGAATTCTAGACAAGGGTGCCGAAATCGCCGGCGCCGTGGCCGCAGTCGAGGCCGGAAAAGCGCTCAACCCGCAAGCGGCGCTGCTGGCCGAGCGCGTGGCTGTCGTGCCGGGCTACAAGGTCGGCGCGGCGCCGGCCTCGCGCGCCGAATCGAAGCCGGACGAAGCGGGCGCATCGGACATGGCGGACATAGCGGACGCAGTGGACGCGATCCGCGCAGCCGGCCAGCGAGTCTGACGATGCGGACCCAGCGCTCACCGCTTGCGCCGCGCGCATGCGCAATGGCGATCGTCGCGGCGTCTGTCACGATGCTCGGTGCCTGCACGGTCACGCCGTGGCACTCGCCCGCGTACTCCGGCGACGACGCGCCGGTCGCCGCCAGTGCGGCCGCCGCGCCACCGGCCATGCCGACCGAAACGCCGATCGAAACCCCGGCCTCGACCGTTGTTACGGAAGTGCCGCCGTCCAGCGCAGCGGGTGATTTTTATCGCGTCAAGGCAGGCGACACGCTCAACCGCATCGCCGCCGCCCACAAGCAACGCGCCGCCGATATCGCCGCCTGGAACCAGTTGCCCGCCTCGGGCATGGTGAAGGTTGGGCAATTGCTGCGCGTGGCGCCGCCCGCGAGCGAGCCGGCGAAGGTGGCCGCGAAGGCTGGTGCTGCCGAGCCTGCGACCGCGTCCGCGAAGGTGGCGGCGAAGGTGCCGGCGACTGGCGCGGCGGCACCGGCCTCGTCGTTGGCGCCGGCTTCGTCGGCGGCTGCGGCGTCTTCTCCTGCCGCTCCGGTTGCATCGACGCCTGCACGTTCGGCGTCATCCGCGCCGGCGCCTTCGGTCTCGACTCCGTCCGCGCAGGCCGCTGCCAGTGCACGTGCCAACGCCCGTCTCGCCTGGCCGGTGAGCGGTAGCGTCGTCACGCCGTTCGCGCCGGGCAAGTCGCGCGGCATCGTCATTGCGTGCGCGCCGGGCGCGCCCGTGAAGGTTGCGGCGGCGGGGCGCGTGACGTATGCCGGGAGCGGCATGAAGGGCTACGGCAAGCTCGTCATCGTCAAGCACGGTGCGCACCTGATCACCGCCTATGGCCGCAACGGCAGGCTGCTCGTGAAGCAGGGCGAAGTCGTGAAGCAGGGCCAGCAGATCGCCACGAGCGGCGCGGACGCGGCGGGCGTGGGCGCACTGCTCTTCGAAGTGCGTGAGAACGGCAAGCCAGTCGATCCGGTGGCGCAGTTGCCGCGCAAGTAGTCATGGTTGAATGGGAGTGCGAAATAAAATGAACAGAAGACAATTTCTCGCGGCCGGCGGTGCCGCCGCATCGTTGGCGGGGCTCACGGTGTTGAGCGCCTGCACGGCGACGGGCCCCGGCAGCAGCGCAGACGCCGGCGGGGTCGCAGAAAAGAACGCGCGCTCGCGTCGCGAGATCGAAGCCGACGTCGATGCCGCGCTCGCGCGTCTCTATGGCACGGTGAAGGGCTCGCGCGAGCTGGTCGGCAAGGCGCGCGCCGTGCTGGTGTTTCCGGAAGTGGTCGGCGCGGCCATCGGCGTGGGCGGCCAGTACGGACGAGGCGCGCTGCGAGCCGGCGGCCGCACGGTGGGCTATTTCAGCTCGACGGCGGGCTCGCTCGGCTTCCAGATCGGCGCGCAGTCGCGCGCCATTTTCTACGCCTTCATGACCCAGGGCGCATTCGAGCGTTTCAAGCGCAGCAGCGGCTGGAAGGTGGGTGCGGACGCCACCGTCGCGCTCGTGAAGATGGGCGCGAACGGCCAGGTCGATACGTCGACGGCCGTCAATCCGATCGAGGCCTTCGTGCTCACCAATGCCGGCTTGATGGCCGGTGCTTCGCTCGAAGGCACGAAAGTGTCGCGGCTGGATTTGTAGCGGCGGTTGGCGCTGCGATCATCTACGTCATGTGGGCGCGGCGCGCAACTGCGTCGTGCCGTGCCCTCGTCAATCCCTACCACCCCCATTTGCGCACGGCAAACGCGCGCCCGTTGAACGACACCTTCTGCTGCGCGGCCACGTTCGCGGGAATGCCCGGGAACGCAATGCCGCTTTGCGCTTCGAGATCGCGCACCGAGCGCACGTCATAGCGATCGGCGCTCGCGTTGTCGGCCACGATGGCGAACGCGAGCTGCTGCGAGGGCACGTACACCACCTTGAAGATTTGCGTGGGCACCAGCACGCGCGACGCGCCGATCGTCTGCAATTGCGCGCCCGAGAACAGCGGCCCGGTCACGACATAGGCGTCGCCGTATTTTGTCGCGAGCTTGCGCACCGCCGTTTCGATATGCGACCACAGGCGCTGATTGTTCTCGCGGTTTTGCGGCACGATGTTCGCGAGCGAGAACGACTCGGCCATTGCCTGCGGGTTCCAGCGGTTGCCCGCTGGACTCATGTGGCCGCGATCGAAGCCGCTGCGCTTGTAATCGGCGAGCGTCGCGCCTTCGCCTTCGGGCAGGCGGTCGTCCTCGAAAAAGCGGTTCGTGCGCGTCATGGCCTTCGCGGCTTCGAGGTGAGCGCGCGTGATGTGTTCCGCCGACCAGAGCGGTCCGTGCGTGACGCCCGAATGCAGCACCACGTAATCGGAATAGCAGAGCATGTGCGTCTTCGGCGCCATGCGCGGGTTGGTGAGCGTGGGGAACTGGCCGTCGGGAACGAACTGGCTACAGGCAGTGGCGGCAGTGGCGGCGGGTGCGGCGAACGCATGGCCGGCAAGGGCCATGGCGAGGCAGGCAAACAGCTTCTTCATCGGCAAATCGGCAAATCAGCGAGTCGGGAATGGCCCGGGAACGCATAAGAGGCGCGTGTCGTGCGCGCATCGTCGCGTTCCTGAAAGGGCCTGAAAGGGCGTGAAAGTATAGCGGGCGCGAGTCCCGCGGACCACCTCGAGGAGAAGCCGCCTCGAGTGCCAATGGCGATGCCGATTGAGAGGGCGATTACCGACGCTTGCGATGCGGGCGTTCACTCACATGCCGTGAGTGCGTCAAACTCGCGCGCCGCAAAACAATGCGGCGCCGCCAGAAAGGCGACGCCGCATGACGGGAGGAGGGTCGGAAGAGCGTAACGACGAAACGACGAAACGCGCCGGCCTGGCGCGACGCCTGCCGTTAGCCTGCGAACAGTGCGTTTTCGGCGTGGACCATCTGGCGGTCCACGGCCTGCAGACGCCATTGACCTTCCATGGGGGAGTGCGAGATTTCGCACGACCATGTGGCGTCACCGTGTGCAGAGCTGATTTCCTGGCGGCGGTTCACGTGCAGGCCGCGCAGGGTACAGAGGGGGGAATCGTCGAGCGGCGCGCAAAGCGCCGTTACACCGTTTGCATCGTGCATCTCGCCCCAGGCGGGGAGGTCGATGCCTTCGTGCGACTCGCGTGACCAGCGTTGCTGGTCGGTGTCGAGCCATAGCACGGCATAGTCGTGATTCACGGTCGGGTCCGGGCCGTTGATCAGAATTGTCAGTCGCATGTGAGCTCCGAAATGGCTTCGAAAGGGCGCGCTGGGCGGGCGCGCGAATCTGGCCGAAGTCTTAGTGTAGGACGGATGGATCGGTGTTCAAGGCGTTTATTCATATATTGGGACAGGCCGGCCGCACCCCCCGGTGGCATAAGGCGTTGAGCGCATGCGGCACGATGTCGCCCGATCGATTGACTGGCCGACTGAACGGCCGGTTGAAGGTTGATCGAGCGTCGATTGATCGAGCGGCTATCGGTGGGATTGAAAATCACAATTGGGAACACAAACGACATTTCCTAGATTGATAGAGCGGCGTAATCCGCGCTCATGTCCTGCTGCACCGCACGAAGATGCGCAGCGCCGCGTCCCCCCAAATCCGGATGATTGAAGGAGGCACAGATGGCACAGCTCAAAGGCTCGAAGACGGAACAAAATCTCAAGGACGCCTTCGCAGGCGAATCGCAGGCGAATCGCCGCTACCTCTATTTCGCGGCCAAGGCCGATGTGGAAGGCCAGAACGACGTCGCCGCGCTGTTCCGCTCGACCGCCGAAGGCGAAACCGGCCACGCGCACGGCCACCTCGAGTATCTGGAAGCCGTCGGCGATCCGGCCACCGGCCTGCCCTTCGGCAGCTCGCGCCTGAACCTGCAGTCGGCGATCGCGGGCGAAACGCACGAATACACCGATATGTACCCGGGCATGGCCAAAGTCGCGCGCGACGAAGGCTTCGACGAAATCGCCAACTGGTTCGAGACGCTCGCCAAGGCGGAGCGCAGCCACGCGAACCGTTATACCAAGGCGCTGGAAGCCCTGGCCGATTAGGGCCGCCGGCAGACTTGCGGCAGGCCGCTCTGGCACGCGATATACGCAATGCCAGCACGCCGCGCGCGGCAAGCGCCTGCGCGCGTGCGTTCGTGCGTGTCGTCGCACGAACGCTCCCTCATAACCAGAAGAAATAACTCGTGCTCTGCATGGGGCCGGAGTCAGTGCCAAGGCACGCATTCCGGCCGACACAGGAGACGTCATGCCCCATAAAGAAGGCAGTCTCGAAGCGCCGACCCGCCACCCGCTCGACTGGCGATCCGAAGCGTTCTACGACCAGGCGAAGCTCGACACCGAGCTCGCGCGCGTGTTCGACATCTGCGCGGGTTGCCGGCGATGCGTTTCGCTCTGCGGTGCCTTTCCCGCGCTCTTCGATCTCGTCGACGAAACCGATACCGGCGAAGCCCACGACGTCGACAAGGCTCAGTTTTCGAAAGTGGTCGACCAGTGCTATCTGTGCGACCTCTGCTACATGACGAAGTGTCCCTATGTGCCGCCGCATCCGTGGAACGTGGATTTCCCGCATTTGATGCTGCGCGCGAAGGCCGTTCACTACCGTAAAGGCGAAGCGCCGCTGCGGGACCGCGTGCTCTCGAACACCGACGCGCTCGGCCATCTCGCGGGCATTCCCGTGGTCACGCAGACCGTCAACGCCGTGAACGGCACGAAGGCGATGCGCGCCGTGATGGAAGATGCGCTCGGCGTGGACCGCCACGCGTGGCTGCCCTCGTTTGCCACGCGCAAGTTCCGCAGCGCGGCGCGCAAGGCCACGGCGAGCGAAGTGCGCGACGGCGAGCGCACGCCGGGCAAGGTCGCGATCTACGCCACCTGCTACGTGAACTTCAACGAGCCTGGCATCGGCCACGATCTGCTGGCGGTGCTCGATCACAACGCCATTCCCTACGTGCTGGTGAAGGCCGAGGCGTGCTGCGGCATGCCGCTGCTCGAACAGGGCAACCTCGAAGGCGTGGCGAAGAAGCAGGCCGCGAACATGCCGGTGCTCGCGCAGTACGCGCGCGAGGGCTACGCGCTGCTTGGCGCGGTGCCGAGCTGCGTGCTGATGTACAAGCACGAACTGCCGCTCATGTTCCCCGACGATGCCGACACGCGCGCCGTGAGCGAAGCGTTCTGGGACCCGTTCGAGTACTTCGTGGCGCGCAACCGCGACGGCCTGCTCAAGACCGATTTCCGCACGCCGCTCGGCAATGTCTCGTATCACGTGCCGTGCCACGCGCGCGTGCAGAACATCGGCCGCAAGACGTCCGACCTGCTCTCGCTCGTGCCCGAGACGAAGGTCAACGTGGTGGAGCGCTGCTCCGGGCACGCGGGCACCTTCGGCGTAAAGAAGGAATTTCACGCCATGGCGATGAAGATCGGCACGCCCGTGTTCAAGCAGATGGCGCAGGGCGAGCCCGATTTCATCTCCTCGGATTGCCAGCTCGCGGGGCATCACATCGAGCAGGGCATCGACGAGAACAAGCTCGGC
>DATEJU010000499.1:0-9809 GCA_035277805.1 Paraburkholderia sp.
CTCTTCCGACGCCGCGCTCGAGCGGCGGTGGTGCGGCTGCTGGCGGCGGTGCTGGTGGCCGCTCGAATGCGCCGGCTGGCGGCGGGTTCGACGAGATGGACGACGATATTCCGTTCTAGCGAGTACTTTTAGCGAACTGTAACTAGAAGGCCTGTAAGCCCTGTGGCTACGGGCCTTTTCTTTATTTACATTTTTTCTTGTGTGATGTATCGTTGTGCGAACGAGGCACTTTTGAAAATGTAAATAAATGACCGAGCGTTACGCTGTCAAGAACATCATTTTCGAATCGGGTGAGCGTTTTCCGCTGCTGGTCGACCGGCGAACCGGAACCCCGCTGTTTGACCCGACGGTCTTTGCCCTCACCGAATTTCGGGCGCGCAATCGGGCGAGCGCAACCATTGAGCAGGTCCTGCGCGCACTGAAGGTGTTCATTCTCTTCTGTGACATGCATCGAATCGACCTGTCGGAGCGCATGCTAGATGGACAGTTGCTCCAATTGGGAGAACTCGACGCGCTTGCACAGCTATGCCGTCTCCCGATGTCTGAAATCGAGTCAAAAATCGATGCAGACACTACCGAATTACACCCCGCGGTGCATTCCCTTGAATCCTATCGAGCCAAGACAAGGAATGCCCGTCCCGAAGTCGATAGTGAATCCGCTGGCGTCCGAATACGCTACATTCGCCAGTTCATCGGTTGGCTAGCTGACCGCCGTCTCCTTAGTCTAAGCGCACGACATTCCTCGCGTGCGGCGCTTCTCGGCACGAAGGAAATTGTGGTCTCAGGGTTGACCGCCCGCATTCCAAGTGGCAGGGGCCGAAATAAGGCGAGCAGCCGCAAGGCGCTCGATGAAGCCGCACAAGAACATCTATGGCAAATCATTGATGTTGATTCGACCGAGAATCCTTGGGAGGGGCAGCACGCTAGGGTGCGCAACGAACTCATCGTGCGCTGGTTTATGGGGCTCGGTATCCGACGCGGTGAGCTACTGGGCGTGAAGGTTAGTGACGTAAATTTCAGGTCGAACGAGGTGTTCATCGCTCGGCGCGCCGATGACCCGAGTGACCCCCGCATCCATCAACCGAATACCAAGACCGCCGACCGTATCCTTCCGATGAGCGACGACTTGGCTCGACGGACGCGACAATACGTCCTGGATGAGCGGCGGCGCTATCCGGCTGCGCGTAAGCATGGGTTCCTATTCATAGCCAACGGCGGGGCGCCGCTTTCGTTGCGCGGCTTGAACAAGATATTCGGCGTGTTGAGTGAACAGCATCCTGAGTTGCTGAAAGTCTTCCCGCATTTGCTCCGCCACACGAACAACTTCAACTTCTCGAAGATTGCAGACGAACAGGGCATGGACCCGGAAAAGGAAAAGAAGACCCGGTCCCAGCTAATGGGCTGGTCAGAGACGTCCGGTTCGGCTGAAAAATATACGCGGCGAGAAATCGAGCGAAAGGCCCGCGAGGCGTCGCTCGAGCTTCAGAATAAGATGGCGGGACCAGACGATGGCAATAACTAAAGATACGCACACCATCACACCTTATGAGGACAGTCGTCAGAGCTTTGTAAGGGCGCGCGGAGGCAGCATGTTTGACCCGAGCGAGGACGTTTGGGTCCTTCGCGAGCTTGCCTATGAGGCGACGCTCCGCTTCGACAAGCTGAACCATCTCGCGAGCCGATTCAAGCGCTCGTTCAAGTCAGCACTCGTTTGGTACGCGCAAAATCGGTCGCTGAGACATTTAGAAAACATGTTCGACGGTAGTCAACGTCTTTTTAATCATAAAGCTGTTGTGACCGGGGCAACCATCCTCGAAATATCGAGCGTGGATATCAATGAGCTGCTGCTCCTTCCCGTTAACTGTGAAGTCCGGCAGAAGCGGGACGGCTCGCACGAAGACGCCTATGGCCTCCGGTGGTGGCCCGCAAAAGGTGCTGAGCCGATGGTGAAGTGGGTCATTTCGTCGATGGCGGGTGTAGTGGAGGAAGCACTTGCCAAAATTCGTGGGATTACCGACGAGGCTAGAGAGGTCGCCCGGTGGTACGAGAACAATCCTGGAATGCTTTACCTGACGAAAGAGACAGAACACCTGCGGAAGCAAGAATGGCTGTCCATGTCCGAGGTTACCGAAATCTTATTCGCGGGCCCGGTACATAGCACGACAGCACGTCGTTGGTGTGTGGACCATGACGTCCCCTTTGAGCGGCATGGGAAGAAAATCTATGCTCGGTTTGCAGACCTGGAATCGAACGTCCTGCAGATGCTGCCGCAAGGATTCCCGTTCGTGCATGAGGCAACGGGGCTCAAATACAGTGACGCGCTGTTCGTGATTCAGCGCCACACGCTTCACGCAACACTCACCCGGCTTCGCTGTGTTATTGAGCCAGTCAGCCAAGGGCACATATATATCCGCCTGGGAGCTGGGTCGAAACACGGCATTAAATCCATCTTCGACCGTTGCGGACTCTACGAACCAGACGGCAGTCCCATCCGCGTAGGCACGCACCAGTTTCGTCATTACCTGAACACATTGGCACAGGCTGGCGGCATGAGTCAGCTCGATATTGCCAAATGGTCTGGGCGCAAGGATGTACGTCAAAACAAGTACTACGACCATGAGCCGCCCGACAGCATCGTCGCGCGAATTCGGATGGCGGTTGGCGATGATACGCGGATGTTCGGCCCCTTGGCCACGGCGCCTCGGGCCGCGCTGATTGCGCGGGACGAATTTGCTCGGCTGAAGGTGCCGACGGCACACACGACGGACTTCGGATACTGCATCCATGACTATGTGATGTCGCCGTGCCAGATGCACCGAGACTGCCTTAACTGCGGCGAACAGGTCTGCGTAAAGGGCGAGCAGGAAAAGGAAAAGCGCATTCGCCAGGCCCAGTCAGAGGCAATGCGGCTGCTAACAATGGCTGAGCAGGCGGACGCCGACGGTGAGCTTGGAGCAAGCGAGTGGGCTGAGCAGCACCGGGGCCAACTGGCCCGGATAACGGCACTGCTCGACATTCTGGACGACCCGGCCGTTCCGCGCGGCACCGTCATCCAGTTGATGCCTGCGGATATTCCGTCCCGCCTTGACCACGCGGTACAAGCCCGTGCATTGCTTGCGCCCTTCGAGGGAGACTCCTCACCGACACTTGGGGAGGCGGCATGACTCGGGTGAGAGAGAGGAACCTTGATGACCAGCTCGTTGCCAGCATTGTTGAGGTGCTTGATGGCTGGAGCGGCAGGTTGACCTGGGAAGCGCTTATCGAGGTGGTCGAGAGGCGCGAGGGTCTCAGATACACGCGGCAGGCGCTCCACCGTCACGAGCGAATTCGGCTGGCGTATACGGTGCGAAAAAAAGCACTGTCGGAGCAGAAGGCGGAGCCCGGCGGAGCAGCGTCACCGGAATTGCAGGTCGCCTTGGACCGGATAGCCAGGCTCGAAGCGGAAAACCAGCGGCTTTCCGCCGAGAATAACGCATTGCTGGAGCAGTTTGCTCGGTGGGCCTATAACGCTCAGACCCGGAACCTGACAGAGGACTTCTTGAACAATCCGCTTCCCGCCGTAGACCGCGAGCTAAGCGAACCGCTGCGCGGGTCAACGAAGGTAACGACGGCCGGCAAGAGCATACGATGAGAGAGGTAGAGCGCTGCCACGCATAGAGTTGTGGATAACTCGCATTGCGCTCCCCCTGCACCCCCTCAAAATCGATGAAAGATATTGCCTAACCAAAAACGTAACTAAAAGGCCACTTCGTGCCAAATTAGTTACAGCTGCTATTATGATGGGTGACAAAAGGCTTATGCAGAAAGGGTTCTAGCGTTATTGACAAGTTAAAGTGCCCAGAACCGTTCTAAAACACACTAACTGATTTTTTTGTTGGTAGTAGCCCGCCCTCCCATGGAGCGCGGGGTTTTTCTTTTCCAGGCGCGTGTCAAAGGCGCGCGCCAGCCAGCGCCATCTGCCGCCTGCGACACTGCGGCTTTTTCGCGCAGCCAACCGGTTCCGCGCTCGAACCGACTTTTTCCTGATCTATGTCACGGCAAAACTTCGTCGCCGGAGTGACCATTTAAAAGATGCATTGCAATTGCATCTTACGAGGCAACTCATCGCGATCGAACAGTCGATGCATCCCTTCGACATCGCAGATCGCACGAGCGCCGTCACCCACAAGGAAAGGAGAAAGCCGTGTTTTGCTATCAATGTGAACAGACCGACCGCAGTAATGCGACGCCAGGTTGCGCGTCGACGAAGGGCAACTGCGGCAAGGACGCCACGACTGCGGACCTGCAGGACCTGCTGATCCACGCGGTCAAGGGCATCGCTCAGTACCACGCGCTCGCGCGCGGCCTCGGCAGTCCCGACCGCGAAGCCGACCGGTTCATCCTCTACGCGATGTTCACGACGCTCACCAATGTGAACTTCAACGCCGCGCGCTTCGTGGGGATGTTGCGCGAAGCCGCACAACATCGCGACCGCGTGAAGAAGGCTTACGAGACGCTGGCGTTCGCGCAGGGCGTCGCGGTGCAGGAGCCAGCCGGCCCGGCGCGCTGGCAACCCGGCGCGAACATCGCGGAGCTGCAGGCGCAAGCCCGGCTCGTCGGCGTGGATGCGGGACTCGAGACACTCGGCGCCGACATCGTCGGGCTGCGCGCGCTGGTGCTCTACGGCTTGAAAGGCGTCTGTGCGTACGCGCATCACGCTCGCGTGCTCGGCTACGAAAGTGAAGAGGTGTATGCGGGGGTGGAGGCGGCGCTCGAATTTCTCGCGCGCGAGCCCGCGCAGGCAAACGCGCTGCTCGAGCAGGCGCTCGCGCTCGGGAGCCTGAACCTCAAGGTGATGGAACTGCTCGACGCCGCCAACACGGGCCGCTTCGGCAACCAGCAGCCCACGGCCGTGCGCATGACGCCGGTGGCGGGCAAGGCGATCCTCGTTTCCGGCCACGATCTGGGCGACCTCGAAGCGCTGCTCGAAGCCACCAAAGATAGCGGCGTGCAGGTCTACACGCACGGCGAGATGCTGCCCGCTCACGCCTATCCGAAGCTCAAGGCCTACCCGCACCTCGCGGGCAACTACGGCGGCGCCTGGCAGGACCAGCAGTCGGATTTCGCGAACTTCCCCGGTCCCGTGCTGATGACCTCGAACTGCCTGATCGAGCCACTGCCGCAATACCGTCAACGCGTCTTCACGACCGGTCCGGTAGGCTGGCCGGGCGTGCGCCATCTCGAGCATGGCGCGTTCGCGCCGCTCGTGCAGGCAGCACTGGCCTTGCCTGGCTTTCACGAGACGGCGCCCGAGGAAGCCATTACCGTGGGCTTTGCGCGCCACACGGTGCTCGGCGTGGCGGACAAGGTGATCGACGCCGTGAAGGCCGGCCAGATCCGCCACTTCTTCCTGATCGGCGGGTGCGACGGCGCAGCTCCTGGCCGCAACTACTACACCGAGTTCGCCGAGGCCGCGCCTGACGACACTGTCGTCATGACGCTCGGCTGCAACAAGTACCGCTTCAACCGGCACGCGTTCGGCGACATCGGCGGCATTCCGCGTCTGCTCGACCTCGGTCAATGCAACGACAGCTATTCGGCCATCCGCATTGCCGTCGCGCTTGCCGAGGCCTTCGAGTGCGGCGTGAACGACCTGCCGCTCTCGCTCGTGATCTCGTGGTTCGAGCAGAAGGCCGCCGCGGTGCTGCTGACGCTGCTTGCGCTCGGCATCCGCAACATCCGCCTCGGACCGACCTTGCCGGCCTTCCTCACGCCGGGTGTGCTGCAGATCCTCGTCGAGCAGTTCGGCATCCAGCCGATCGGCGATGCGCATGCGGATCTCTGCGCGGCGCTCGCACGCAAGGCCGCGTGAGCCGTTTCACCGAGCGATGAGGCCGGAATGAACCATCGAATCGAAATCACCACGCGCGACGGCCAGGCGTTCGAGTTCGCGTGCGAGCCCGAACAAGACGTGCTGATGGCGGCTGCGGCGGCGCAGATCACGCTGCCGTCGCAGTGCCGGCGCGGCAGTTGCGGCGCGTGCCACGCAAGCGTTGCCGAGGGCGACTACGTGCTCGGCGCGCACAGCGCCGACGCGCTGCCGCCGGGCGACCCGCACGCGGTTCTGCTGTGCTGCACGACGCCGCGCAGCGACTTGCGCATCGTCGCGCCGTATGACGGCACGAAGGTGCTGCTGCAGCCAGTGGCAGTGCGCCGCGCGCGCATCGCGGCACTGGAGACGCTTGCGGACGACACGCGCCGCCTCGAACTGCAGCTCGAGCCCGACGACGTTTACGGCAGCGCCGCCGAGTTCGAGGCGGGCCGGTTCGTCGAGCTGGAATTGCCCGGGAGCGGCGTGCGCCGGCCGTTCTCGCTTGCCAACACGAGCAACTGGGACGGGCGGCTCGAGCTGCTGATCCGATTGCGTGCGGGCGGCGTGCTTTCGTCATACTTGCGCGAGCACGCCCGGGTGGGCGACGCGCTCACCGTGCACGGGCCACAGGGCGGCTTCGGCCTCTTCGCCGAAAGCCTGCGCCCGCGCTGGTTCGTGGCGGGCGGCACGGGGCTCGCGCCGGTGCTCTCGATGCTGCGCCGCATGGCCGAGTATCAGGAGATGAACGACGCGCGTCTCATTTTCGGCGTGAACCGCGAGAGCGAGCTTTTCATGGTCGATGAGCTCGAGCGCCTGCAAGCGGAGCTTGCGCAGTTGCGCGTCGAGCTTTGCGTGCGCGACGAGGGTGAGGAGGGCGATGGGGGCACGGCGTGGCGAGGCTTTCGCGGCACGCCGGTCGACGCGCTGCGAGCCGCGCTGGCGGCGGCCGATGCGGCGCCCGATCTCTACGTGTGCGGTCCGCCTGGCATGGTGAGCGCCGCGCAGGCGGTGGCGGCGGCGGCAGGCGTGCCCGCGGCCCAATTTGCAAGCGAGCGCTTCGCCGTCTGACGCAAGGCCTCGCGTTTTACCCTGAACCTCGTCCACGGGCGAGGTTTTTTTATCCACGACAGTTGCGCATCGGGCTTCGGTCGCAGGGCGCGCTCAGCATCGCCATCAATCATGGATTGACATTTCGTCATCAAATGTCAAAATGTCAATCATGGCAAAACATCTCAAAGCTCCTCCGGGCGAGCGCACACGCGAAAACCGGCTCCTGCTGCGCGAGGGCCGCAAGATCGTCGAGGCGCTCGGCCAGACGCTTGCGCCGCTCGTCGAGGTGGTGCTGCACGACCTCACGGCGCCCGAGCATTCGGTCGTCGCGATCTCGAACAATCTCTCGGGCCGTGAGGTTGGCGATGCAGCCACCGAAATGGGCCTTGCCCGCATCACCGATGCCGGCTTTCCCGAGGTCGTGGCCAATTATCCAAACCGATTCCCCGACGGACGCCCAGTCAAGAGCACGTCCATCGGCTTGAAGAACAGCGCGGGCGAGTACGTCGCGGCTATCTGCCTGAACATGGACGTTTCGCTGCTCGGCGCGGTCACGGCGGGCTTCGGCCAGTTGATGCAGACCGACGCGGTCGCACCCGTGGCGGAAACGCTGGGGCCGCGTGGCAGCGGCGAAGCGCGCGAGAGCGTGCGCGCCGCGCTCGAGCGTTTCGCTGCCGCACGCAACACCACGCCCATCGGCATGACGCTCGCGCAGCGCCGCGAAGCGGTGCGCGATCTTGCCGGGAGTGGCCACCTGAACCTGCGCCACGCATTGGCCGAAGTGGCGCGCACGCTCGGCGTGGCGCGCTCGACCGTCTACACCTACCTGCCCAACGAGCACCGACCATGAGCACACTGCCGATCTCCTTCGACGACGTCGCCGCCGCGCACGAGCGCATTCGCGGCGTCGCACACCGCACGCCCGTCATGACCTCGCGCACGGCGGATGCGCTTGCGGGCGCGCAGTTGTTCTTCAAATGCGAGAACCTCCAGCGCATGGGCGCCTTCAAGTTCCGCGGCGCCTACAACGCCATCGCGCAGTTCACGCCGGAGCAGAAGGCGAATGGGGTGATTACGTTCTCGTCGGGCAATCACGCGCAGGCCATCGCGCTCTCGGCGCAACTGCTGGGCGTGAAGGCCGTGATCGTGATGCCGCAGGACGCGCCCGCGGTGAAGGTGGAAGCGACGCGCGGCTATGGCGGCGAAGTCGTGTTCTACGATCGCTATACCGAGGACCGCGAAGCGCTCGGCAAGCGTCTCGCGGCGGAGCGCGGCCTCACGCTCATTCCGCCCTACGACCATCCGCACGTCATGGCGGGGCAGGGCACGGCGGCGAAGGAGCTGTTCGAGGACGCGGGCGAGCTCGACGTGCTGCTCACGCCGCTTGGCGGCGGCGGACTGCTCTCGGGCTGCGCAACGGCAGCGCATGCGCTCGCGCCGCGCTGCACGGTGATCGGCGTCGAGCCCGAGGCGGGCAACGACGGCCAGCAGAGCCTGCAGACGGGCTCGATCGTCCACATCGATACACCGAAGACGATTGCCGACGGCGCCCAGACCCAGCATCTGGGCGGCTATACGTTCGCGGTGATTCGCGAGCGCGTGAGCGAGATCGTGACAGTGAGCGATGCGGAGCTCGTCGAGACGATGAAATTCTTCGCGAGTCGCATGAAGCTCGTGGTCGAGCCTACGGGCTGCCTCGCTGCGGCGGCCGTCCTGCAGCGCAAGGTGGATGTGCGCGGCAAGCGCGTGGGTATCGTGATCTCGGGCGGCAATGTCGATTTGCTGCGCTTCGCAGAACTGACGAGTGCACAGCCGTGATGTGAGCCGCGGCGCTAGCCGCACTTCAGCGTTGCCGTTGCGTCGCACGCGCCATCGTCGCGGGCAGCGGCTCGCGCGCCGCATCGCGCGCTAGCCGAGCAACGCCGCGAGTGCCGCGCGCGCGTTCGTCACGTGCGCGCTTTCGCCAGGGCGCCCCGGCAGCAGATGAAACTCGGCCGCCGGCAGCGCGGGCAGGCCGAACGAAGCCGGGCAGGCCACGAGCCCTTCGCCGATCGCCGACTCGTTCAGACACGAAATCCCCAGACCCGCCTGCAGCGCGAGCTGCAAACCGGCGACGCCCGACGCCGAATGTGAAATCAGAAACGGGATGCGCGCCCGCTCGAGCAGCTTCACGACATAGCGCTGCAACTGGCACGTGGCGGGCAGCAGCACGAGCGGCCAGGGCGGTGCGAGCGCCGCATGCTCGCGCAGTGTCTCGCGCGCACCCACCCATAGCAGCTTCTCGCGGCGGATCGCCACGCTCCTGTGCGCGCCCGCCCTCGCCCCGGCGCGCTTGCCGCGGGCGTCCACCATGCGCAGGGAAAGGCCGATGTCGAAGGCGTTGTCTTCGGCGCTGCTCTCGATCACGGCGCTCGGCAACACGGTCACGTGCAGCCGCAGGCGCGGATGCTGGCTCGCGAAGCGCCGGATGATCGCGGCCACGTCGTGCGGCCGGAAGTAGTCGGTGATGGCAATGCGCACCTCGCCGTCGAGCGAGCGCCCGAGCATGTCGTCGAACGCGGCGTCGCACATCGCCACGATGCGGCGTGCGTGATCGACGAGCTTCGTGCCCGCCGGCGTGGGTGCGACGCCCTGCTTGCTGCGCACGAAGAGCGGCTGGCCGATGCGCTCTTCCAGCTTCTTCAACTGCTCGCTCACCGAAGATTGCGAGAGAAATACGCGTTCCGCGGCGCCCGAGACGCTGCCCGCCTCCGTGACGGCGATGAAGGTGTTAGCGCCGATGTAAAACTGACCCACCCGCCGAGGTAAACCTGACCCACCTGGGAGAGGATGGCGGATTTTTGCCGCCGATGCTGACTCAGGAGCAAGCAGTGGAAATCAAGGTATTGGCAAGACGGGGAACGGCGGT
>DATEJU010000500.1:0-2931 GCA_035277805.1 Paraburkholderia sp.
GTTTATCCCGCCATTACCGACGGCACTGGCCCGGCAATGGCGTGAGACAAAGACCTGGATGGCGCCGCATGCCAAGTACCTCGCCATCTACGACACCCCGTTCTGGCGCGAGCGCGGACTGTCCGGGGAGGCACGAAGCGCGCGAGGGCCGCTGAGCGAGATTCACGATGCGTCCATGCCCGGAGCCAGCGCGGCATTGTTCGGTTTCTTCGGCATCCCGGCGCGCGTTCGAAAAATCGTGGCTGACGACGTGCTGCGCGCGCATTGCCGCGCACAGTTGGTACGCCTGTTCGGCACGGAGGCTGCGGCGCCTGTTTTCGAAGTCGTCAAAGATTGGGCGCACGATCCTTTCACCACCTCCGCCGCCGATCTCGACGACAACGGTCGCCACACGGAAGCCCCAGCCGCTACCGCGTCATCGGGCTCTTGGCGCGGGCGTCTGACTGGCATCGCGAGCGAATGGTCGCAACAGTTTCCCGGCTATGTCGCTGGCGCCATCGAAGCGGCAAGCACTGGTGTCCAGGCATTGCCCAAATTCGGCTAACGGGACGGCATTGCTTCTGCACACCGAGTTCCTTTAACGAATCAGGACAGACGATCATGAAAACCCATTACAGAGCCATGCAGGTCACCCGCCCCGGCGTTCTTGAACTGGTGCAGCGCAGGACGCCCACGCTGGCGGCTGGAGACTGCTGATTTCAGTCGAGGCTTGCGGGATATGTGGCACGGACGCTGCCGACATTGAATGCGCCGATCCGACCTTGCAACCACCGCTCGTTCCGGGCCACGAGATCATCGGACGAATCGCCACGCTCGGTGTCAATGTGCCGTCGCGCTGGAAGGCCGGACAGCGCGTCGGGGTCGGCCCTCTTGGCGGCTATTGCAACGCGTGCGTTCAATGTCGCCAGGGACACTTTCAGCTTTGTCGCAATCAGCCGGTCGTTGGCGCGACCTGTGACGGCAGCTATGCCGAGATGATGCTCGCGCGCAGCACGGCGCTCGTGTCGATATCCACAAGGCGAACAGCTTCCACATGACCGCCGACCTGTTCCTCGAATGCTTGCGGCACGTCGCGAAGGACTTCCCGGAAGTCGAGCTCAACGACCTGCAGGTCGACGCATCGACCGCGCACCGGACCGCTTCGACGTGCTCGTCGCGACGAACTTCTACGGCGACATCATCAGCGGTCTCGCCGCAGAACTGTCCGGCAGCCTCAGCCTCAGCGGCTCAATCATGGCCGGCGATACGCTGTGCTGCGCGCAAGCGCAACACGGCTCGGCGCCCGACATCCAGAATCAGGACAAGGCGACCCCAACGTCGATGATCCTGTCGGTCGGCATGCTGATGCGATGGATCGGCGAGCACCGCAGCAGGCCGGCCTTCATCGCCGCCGCCGATGCAATCGACGCGGCCGTCAATGCGGTGCTCGAGAATCCCGCCACGCGTACCGCGGATCTCGGCAGCACGATGGGCTGCAACGCGTTCGGCAAGCAGGTTGGCCACGCCGCCGCTCAACGTCAGCGCCGCGACGCTCAACCCGCCGAGCCAGACCGATCCCGCGCCGGTCACCTTGCCGATCAGCGACGGCATCGACGACAGATAGAAACCGCCGAGCGCCCACACCGCCACATTGATCGGCGTGATCGCCAGCAGCTCAGCTCTGGCGGCCGGCGGCACCGAAATGCTCGGCCGCAGCGACTTCAGCGCGCCGGACCGGCCGCCCGCCGTTTCCGACGTGCGCCACGTCTGGAACAGCTGGAAGGCGAAAAGCGCCAGCAGCAGGACGAATACGAGATGCAGCGGCGCCGGCGCCAGTTGGGCCAACGCGGTCGAGCCGAGCGCCCCGAGCGACATGCCGCCCATCGGCGCCAGCCCGTTGATCAGCGTGCCCCGCTCCCTGGACGGCCTGACCGTGCCGGCCATCGCGGCGCGCGCCGGCGTGACGCCGTCGACCATCTACCGGCGCTGGGGCGACCTGCCACAGCTGCTTTCCGACGTGGCGGTCGAGAATCTCCAGCCCGAGAGTCTTCCGCCGGACACCGGTTCGTTTCGACAGGACATGGAGAACTGGCTGGCCCAGTATCTCGAGGAGATGTCGTCCGAGGTCGGCCGGACGCTGCTTCGCGATGTGCTGTGCAGCACCGATCCGCTCAACGCGGGGCAATGCGCGCACTGTATCGAGGAACAGCTGGACCTCATGCGCGAGCAGGCGCTGGCGCGCGGGGAAACCCCGCCAACTTGCCAGACCTTGATGGATTACGTCATCGCGCCGCTGGTCTACCGGATCCTGTTCGCGACGGAGACGCCAGCGTACGCGTTTGCGCAGGCGTTGCTGGATCGGGTGCTGGCGCGGGTTGTCGAGATCGAGGTGTGAGGGGGTGTGAGTGTTGACGTGCACCCGGAATTGACCTAATTGGGCCCGTAGTTTTCATTGAATTTTGACCCACGTGATTGAATGCCCTGCTCAATCTTTGAGCAGGGGATACAGGGGTGATCACGGTGGGCATGCTGGCCAAGATCAGGCGGATGTATTTCCGCGAGAAGGTCCCGCTGCGCGAGATTGCAGGGCGCACGGGCCTGTCCCGAAACACGGTGCGCACCCTGCCGCCCAGATGCCCGCGCAGCGCAGCGTAGCGAATCAACCGCATCGTTCGCAGGCCCGCTGGCTTTGCCGCTCCACCGCTGCTAGCCAGCCGTCCACCGTGTTGGTCACGTCCCCGCGAACCCGGAACCGCAGGCTGCCGAGCCTCTCGCGCACTTCGATCGCGCGCAACGCCAAGATTCGCGCCTGCGATTCGAGCTGGCGCGACAGCTCGCCGATAAGGCAATACCAGCCGTCGTCGCATTCGAACCGACTCCCGTGGGCGAAACGCGGTTGCAGCAACCGGTAGATGTTCGGATAGACGGCCACCAGCGTGGTCTCGAGTCACA
>DATEJU010000501.1:0-27947 GCA_035277805.1 Paraburkholderia sp.
CAGAATCTCTCGATCGTCACGCAGCAGGCGTCGATCAACATCGTGCTCGCCGCCGGCATGACCTTCGTGATTCTCACGGGCGGCATCGACCTCTCGGTGGGCTCGATCCTCGCCGCATCGGCGGTCGCGGCCATGCTCTGCTCGACCATCGCAGGCTGGGGCTGGCTCGGCATTCCCGCCGCGCTCGGCGTGGGCCTCGGCTTCGGCGTCATCAACGGCGCGCTGATCTCGCTCCTGCGCCTGCCGCCGTTCATCGTCACGCTAGGCTCGCTCACCGCGGTGCGCGGCATCGCGCGCCTGATGGGCCACGACACCACCATCTTCAACCCGCAACTGTCATTCGCCTTCATCGGCAACGGCACGCTGTTCGGTGTGCCCTGGCTCGTCATCATCGCGCTCGTGGTGGTGGGCATCTCGTGGTTCGTGCTGCGCCGCACGGTGCTCGGCCTGCACATCTACTCGGTGGGCGGCAACCCCGAAGCGGCGCGCCTCTCGGGCATCAAGGTCTGGGGCATCGAGATGTTCGTCTACGCGGTCTCGGGCCTGCTCGCCGGCCTGGGCGCGGTGATGTCGGCCGCGCGCCTCTATGCCGCGAACGGCCTGCAACTCGGCCAGTCGTACGAACTCGACGCCATCGCCGCGGTGATCCTGGGCGGCACGAGCTTCGTGGGCGGCGTGGGCTCGATCGTCGGCACGCTGATCGGCGCGCTGATTATCGCGGTGCTCTCGAACGGCCTCGTGCTGCTGGGCGTCTCGGACATCTGGCAATACATCATCAAGGGCCTCGTGATCGTGGGCGCCGTGGCGCTCGACCGCTACCGCCAGCGCGGCTCGGCGCGCACCTGATACGGTTCGCCGGCTGACGTCCGGAACACGAAACTTCACACCTGAAAGCGGGCGCAGGCGGTCCTCCTGCACCCGCGCTGCACGACACAAACCAACTGGACCCCTCTGGAGACATACTCATGTTCAAGAAAAAAGCTGCTTTCGCTGTTCGCGCCGCTGCGGCACTCGCGCTCGGCTTCGCCCTGCAAGGCGCGCACGCCGCCGACAAGCAACTGAAGTCGATCGGCATCACCGTGGGCTCGCTTGGCAATCCTTACTTCGTGACCATCGTGCAGGGCGCGGAAGCGAAGGCCAAGCAGATCAATCCGAACGCGAAAGTCACCGCCGTATCCGCCGACTACGACCTGAACAAGCAGTTCACGCAAATCGACAACTTCATTTCGGCGCACGTCGACATGATCCTGCTGAACGCCTCCGATCCGAAGGCGATCGAGCCGGCCGTGCGCAAGGCCCGCGCCGCGGGCATCGTCGTGGTAGCCGTGGACGTGGCCGCGGCAGGCGCCGACGCCACCGTGCAGACCGACAACGTGAAGGCCGGCCAGATCTCGTGCGAGTATCTGTCGAAGAAGATCAACGGCAAGGGTAACGTGATCATCGAGAACGGCCCGCAGGTCTCGGCCGTGATCGACCGCGTGAACGGCTGCAAGCAGGTGCTCGCGAAGTCGCCGGGCATCAAGATCCTCTCCGACGACCAGGACGGCAAGGGTTCGCGCGAAGGCGGCATGAACGCGATGCAGGGCTATCTCACGCGCTTCCCGCAGGTGGCCGGCGTGTTCACCATCAACGATCCGCAAGCCGTGGGCAGCGATCTCGCCGCGAAGCAACTGCATCGCAGCGGCATCGTGATCACCTCGGTGGACGGCGCACCCGATATCGAAACGGCGCTCAAGAGCGATACGCTCGTGCAGGCCTCGGCGAGCCAGGATCCGTGGAAGATGGCGCAAACGGCCGTGCAAGTGGGCTACGACATCATGAACGGCAAGAAGCCCGCGAATGCGATGATCCAGATGACGCCGCAACTGATTACGCGCGATAACGTCGGCAGCTACAAGGGCTGGTCGTCGCCGCACTGAGCGGCTTTAACTCCCGTACCTGCTTCTCATGTTCAAGCGGGCGGCTGCAGATGTCTAAAGCAGCCGCCCGTTTTTTATTTACGCCAGCACCGCATCCTTCGTCGCCCGCGCGTCAGTGCCCCGCCGCCACCGCCGGATCGGCGCACGCCTGGGTCCCCGCGCGGCTATACCAGCGGCTGAAGGCATCGGCTGGCATCGGCTTCGCATAAAGGAAGCCTTGAATGTAATGCGCGCCGCGCTCGCGCAGATACGCGAACTGGGCCTGCGAGGCCACGCCCTCGGCCACGATGCTCGCGCCAAGGCTATGCGCGAGGCCGATGATCGCGTCGAGCACAACGGCGCTACGCCCCTCGGCGTCGATCGTGAGCACGAAGCCGCGATCGATCTTCAGGATGTCGAAGGGAAATTTCTCGAGATAGGACAGCGCACAGAAGCCCGTGCCGAAGTCGTCGATTGCCACTTGCACGCCCTCGGCGCGCAAAGCCTCCAGATTGCGCCGCGCATGCTCGGTGTTGCGCATGATCGAGCGTTCGGTGATCTCGAGCACGGTCTGGATCTGGCGCCCCGCGATCACGCCCATGAAGCGCCGCACGTCGGGCAGCAGATCCGCGCCCGAGAGATGCTCCGGCGCAAAGTTGATGCCCAGATGAAAGCCGGGCCGCGTGCCCCACAGCATGACGTCGCGCGCAATCAGCTTGAGCAGATGCTGCGTGAGCGGCACGATTACCCCGTCCTCCTCGGCGCCCGCAATGAATTCGTCGGGACGCACCACGCCGATGCCCGGACGCACCCAGCGCAGCAGCGCCTCGGCCCCTTCGCAGCGCCCCGACTCGACGCCATAGAGCGGCTGATACTCGACATGGAATTCGCCGGCGCGTATCGCGCGCAGCAACTGCTCGCGGCGCGACTGGCGGCTGCGCTGCACGCGGTGCACGAGCCATGCGAGCAGCGCCGAGAACGCCACGACCCACGGCATGTAGCGCAGCAGCAAGGTGCCCCACGTTTCATTCAGGTGCGCGGGTTCGCCGTAGAGGCGCAGCTCGATCACGCTGCCGGCAAACAGCTTGCGCGTATCGGCGACGAGCGGGCCCGATGCCAGCGATGCATCGGCGCTCGCCTCGCGCAGCGCGGTGCCGGTGCCCACGCGCAGCTCGGCATCGCGATACGCGGAGAGCGGCGCGGCCGCGTGCAGCAGGTCGAGCAGATATTGCGAGTCGACCACAGCGATCACGGCGCGCGCCCCCGGCGCACGCACGCCCACCAGCAGGGCCGGGCGATCGGTCACCATCGGCGTGCGGGGCACGATTGCAAGCCAGTCGCCGCGCGGCACGCGCCCATTGCCGCCCATGAAGGCGTGCGTCGCGATCGCCTGCTGGCCGATCGCGGAGGAGCAAGCGAGGCGATCGCCGTCGACGATATTGAGCGTGCGGATGTAGGGCTCCGTGGCTGTGCCGAGCGTGAGCTCGGCCGCAAGCTTCCCGCACGGCTCGGCCGCGCGCGGCACGAAGCCTCGCGCCGCATCGCGCGCGCGCTCGGCAATCGCCACCACCTGATTGACGACGAAGTTCGAGGCGAGCTCGGCCTCGGTGCGCACGAGGTGCGCCGCTTCGTAACGCGCAAACGCCACGCATAGCAGCACCGGCAGCAGCGCCGCGAACGCCATCGCGGCCACCTGCGAAGCGCGCGCCCACGCGCGCCGCGCGCTGGCCTGCAACGTGGGCGACGCCCTGGAATCGAGCTCCGGCAAATGCGCCTCCATGCCACCAGACGGCGGCGTCCGGCGAGACCCTCGGCGCGCCCCTCGGCGACACCCTTTTTGCAGCGCGCGCCGCGAATACAGCGCACGCCGCCGGGGCCACCGGCGCGCGAAAAGTCCTAGCCTGCCGGAACGTTACACCAAGGGCCAGAATGAAGGGCGGACCGTGCCGCGCACGGGCGCCGGGAGCGACGCGGCTCAGGCGCGCTCGATGCGGTTACGACCGCCTTTCTTCGCGCGATACAGCGCGACGTCGCTGCGCGAGAGTGCGGTCTCGGCGCTCGGGTCGTCGGTCAGCATCTGCGTGACGCCGATGCTGACCGTGAGCCTCACCGTGCCCGCCGCGCACTCGAGCGGCTCGCAGGCGATGCGGTCCTGGACGCGGCGCGCGACCGCGCACGCGCCATCGAGATCGGCGCCGCCCAGCAAGACCGCGAACTCCTCGCCGCCGATGCGCCCGGCCACGTCGCCCACGCGCAGATGCGTGCGCAGGATCCCGGCGAAATGGCGCAAGGCTTCGTCGCCTACCGCATGGCCGAAGCGGTCGTTGATCGACTTGAAATGATCGAGGTCGCACATCAGCACGGCCGCGCTCGCGTTGGTGGCGTTGGTGGCGTTGGTGGCGTTCGTCGCGCTGGTGGCATGATTCGCCCTGCCCGCGCGACGCAGCAGCGCGTGCTGCGCCTCGAGCCGCGCCATGAAGTGGCGCCGGTTCGCGAGGCCCGTGAGGCTGTCGGTCGTGGCGAATTCGTGCAGCTCGGCTTCGATGCGCTTGCGCTCCGTGACGTCGGTGATGAAGCCATGCCAGACGATGGTGCCGTCGGCGAGGCGCTGCGGCTTCGCATCGCCCTGCCGCCAGCGCAGCCCCTGGCGCGGCAGGCACACGCGATATTCGAGGTGCCACGGCGTGAGCGTGGCCGCCGAGGCCGCAAACGACGCACGCCAGGCGTCGAGGTCGTCGCGGTGGATGAGCGCCTCGATCGCGCGCGCGTGCTCCGCGACTTGCGCCGGCGCGAGCTCGTAGATCTCCGCAATGCCCGCGCTCGCGTAGGGAAAGCACATTTGGCCGTCGGGCGTGCGGCGGCACTGAAACACGAGGCCCGGCACTTCGTTCGTCAGACTGGTGACGAGGCCGACCGACTCGCGCAGGCGCTCGGCCATCTCGTGCATCGACGTCACATCGGTCGTGGTGCCGATCATGCGCAGCGCCCGGCCTTCGCTGTCGCGCGCGGTGACCTTGCCGCGGCTGCAGATCCATTTGTAGCTGCCGTCCCTGCAGCGGATGCGGTGCTCCACTTCGTACTGGTCGGTGCGGCCTTCGAAGTGCGCCAGCATCGTCGCCTTCACGTAGTCGAGGTCGTCGGGATGCAGCCGCAGGTAGCTGTCTTCGATGCGGTTGGTCACCTCGTCGTCGGCATAGCCGAGCATCGCTTTCCAGCCCTTGGAATAGCGGATCTCCCCGGTGACCACGTCGCGGTCCCAGATGCCCGTGCCGCTGCCCGCGATGGCGAGCGCAAGAAGACGCTCGCGGGCGCGCAGCGCTTCGAGCTCTTCGTGGAGCGCAGCTTCGGCGGCAGACGGCGCGGCCTTTGCGCCGTGCGTGAGTTCGTGCGCAGCCTCGTGTGCGCCGCGCGCTTCGATGATCGTTTCCTGCGCCGCCAGCGCCGCGATCACGCGCGCGAAGTCGTCGAGGCCCGCGCGCTCGGCGGGCGAGAGCGCGCGCGGCGCGTGGTCGAGCAGGCACAGGCTGCCGAGATGATCGCCGTTCGCGCCGGGCAGCGGCCAGGCGGCCACGAAGCGCAATGGCAACGCGCTCGCCCGCGACAGGCACGCCTGCCATGCGGGGTCCGTCCCGAGATCGCTGACGATGAACGGTTCGCCTGCGCTTGCGAGGTCGCGCGCTTCGGCCGTGCCATTCGTAGCGCTCGCGCCGATCGCCCGCTGGGCACGCCGGATTTCGAACAGCGCCTCGCGCAACGGCCCGGCAACGCCCGCCACTTCCACGCCCGCGCCAGGCCATGCCGGTGCGCCCGCCGCTGCATCGCCGGGCAGCACGCACGCGGCCGCCACGCCGAAATGCCGGGCGACGAGGCGCATGAGCGCATCCAGCAGGGAATCGAGGCCGTTCGCCGCGCGCGCATCGCCGCCTTGCGCGCCGGACGCGCGGTCGTTGCCGTGCGCGCAGGCCGGCGCCGTGGACGGGACGATCGCGGGTTCGGCGGGAGGCTGGGGAACGGGCATGGTGCGCGCAGGGACAAGGAAATCGAGCGCCCAGTATACAGCGCGCATTTTTCACCCAGACGGCGCTCGCGGCAGCGGTTGCGGCACAAACGCCAGACGCCAGGGATCGCCGCGAGCCGCTGCGATCCCTCACCCATCATCGCGGGTCGCCGCGGCGGCGGAACACAAACCAGCCGAGCAGCACGGTGAACGTGGCCACGAGCAGGACCATCAGCCAGAAACCGTGGCGGTTCTCCGCGAGCGGAATGCCGCCTACGTTCATGCCGAAGAAGCCCGCGACGATATTGATCGGCAGCGCGAGCACCGTCACGAGCGTGAGCGTGAAGAGTGTGCGGTTGTTCTGCTCTTCGAGGCGCGCCGCGATCTCCTCCTGGAGCAGCTTGACGCGCTCGACGAGGCCCGCCATGTCGCCGAGCACGAGCGAAAACTCCTCGGTCGCTTCGCGCAGGTCCTGCATGTCCGGTGCCTGCAGCCAGCGCGGCGGCCGCGCCAGCAGGCGGAACACCGAGCCCGGCTCCGGCGCCAGCATTCGTTGCAGGCGCACCAGAACGCGCCGCATCGCCGCCAGATCGTGCCGGCTGCCGAAGCCGCGCGAGGCGAGGAACTGGTCTTCGGCGCGATCGACGTCCACGCTCGTGCGGCGCACGATCTCCACCATCAAATCCGCCTGGTCGCGCATCAGATGAATGAGCAGATCGGCGGGCGAGCGGAAGGCCTCGCCGTTGCGCACGTCGCCACGCAAGCGGTCGATGGAGCGCAGCGGCTTCATGCGCGCCGTCACGAGAATGCGCTCATGCGTATAGGACCAGAGCGTGGCGATCTGCGAAGGCGCGAATTCGAAGTCGAACATCACGTCGTTGACCACGGCATGGAGCGCGCCGTCCACGTGCTCGATGCGCGTGGAATGCGAGCCCTCCACGAGCATTTCGAAAAAAGCTTCCGGCAACTCGAGATGCGCGCGCATCCACGAGGCGCTCGCGGCGTGCGCGAGATTGAAGTGCAGCCAGTAAAACGCGTCGTCCTGGGCGTGCGGGTCTTCTCCACGCGCGCGCCGCAGCGCATCGAGAACGTCTTCGCCCTTGACGGGCTGGCCCGGCTGGCCCGGCGTGAAGCGGAAGCCGCATATCAGCCCCGTCGTGTCGGCGCCATAGGTTGCAATGGACGAGGCAAGTTCCATGTTCGTGTGACCGTTCGATCGGCGCAAGGATGCCATACCCGCGCTTTAACGGGCAAGCGCTCGCGTTCGCCCGCGAAACACGCAACGGTCACGCTATTCGTGTAGGACGGCGGCGCGGGCAACCGTCCGGACACCATCAAAACGCGCTCAAAAACCCGTCCCGAACCCGACGCCGAGCTTTCCGTTCGCTACAGGACAAACCCTCCCCCCCACTCGCCGTGCCGCGTGACTACACTATTTTTGTCGGCGCCCGCTGCATCACAATTGCATCCCCGGTCTACGTCCGCCAGCACGATTGCCACTGGGAGGTGTGCTGTGCTCCGCCTGATTTTCGCCCGCACCTCGCGCCCCGCGGCCGCGCTCACGCTGGCGCTCGCCAGCACTTTTTGCCTCCGGGCGAACGCGGCAACGCCCGTCCCGGCACCCACCGGATCGAAGGCGGACAGCAGGCCCGCCACCGACAAACCGGCCACCGTCAATGCCGCCTCGCGTACCGCCGCCGAGCACGCGAGCGTCACGCCCGCCGCCCTGGCCGCGCCGGACTTCTTCTCGCTCGCCGAGCGCTACGGTCCCGCCGTCGTGCACGTGATCGCGCGCAGCGCCGACGATCAATCCGCGCCGCCGGAGCAGGAAGCCATCGACGCCGACGACCCGTTCTTCGCGTTCTTCAAGCGCGCGCCGCGCCCGCCCTCCGAGGGCCAGTCCGGCGCGCCGCGCGCGATGACGGGCGCGGGCTCAGGTTTCATCGTCAGCCCGCAGGGCCTCGTGCTCACCACCGCGCACGTCGTGGACAACGCCGAAGAAGTGACCGTGCGGCTGACCGACAAGCGCGAATTCAAGGCGCAGGTGGTCGCCGTCGATCCGCAGAGCGACGTGGCCGTGCTGCAGATCGACAACGCGCGCAATTTGCCGTTCGTGAAGCTCGGCGATTCGTCGAAGGTGCGCGCGGGCGAGCCGGTGCTGTCGATCGGATCGCCCGACAGCTTCCAGAACACCGTGACGACGGGCATCGTCAGCGCGACCTCGCGCACGCTGCCGAACGGCAATGCGTTTCCATTTCTCCAGACCGATGTGGCGGTCAACCCCGACAACTCCGGCGGGCCGCTGTTCAATCGCGCGGGCGAAGTGATCGGCATCGACGTGCAGCTCTACGCCGACAGCGGCCATTACGAGGGCCTGACTTTCGCGATTCCGATCGAGGTGGCGAACCAGTTCCGCGCGCAGTTGCAGACCGCGCGCAGGCCAACGCCCGCCGCCGCCGACGCCAGCAACGCAGGCAGTGCTGCCAATGCGCGCACGACCCGCACCTTCGGCATGCAGGTCGAAGACGTGAGCCCGGGGATCGCGGCGGCGCTCGGCTTGCCGCGCGCGGGTGGCGCGCTCGTCGATGCCGTCGACCCAGGCTCGCCCGCCGCCGCCGCTGGCGTGAACCCCGGCGACGTGATCCTGCAAGTGGGCGACAAGCCCGTCGACCGGGCCGCGACGCTCGCCGAGCAACTCGCGGCCGTGCCGCCCGCCACGAAAACTTCGCTCGAGGTGATCCGCAACCATCAACCGACCCAGACGGGCTTCACGAACGTCGCAGCCGAGGCGAAGGCGGCTCAACCCACGCAAGCGGCTCAACCGGCTCAACCAGCGCAAACGACGCAGCCAACTCAGGCGGCGCAGACGAAGAATGCGACGAAGACGGCCCGGGTGGCGCAGGCGACCCCGGTGGCTCCGGTGGCTCCGGTGGCTCCGGTGGCTCCGGTGGCCCCGGTGGCCCCGGTGGCCCAGCCCGCAGCAAGCGCCGGCGCGACTGCCACGCCGACCGTGGTTGCCGTAGCGGCCACGCCGCCCGCAGCCGATGCGGCACAGGTGAACGACGTCAAGGCCGTGAAGGCGGTGATGACGGACGCGAGCGCCCAGCCGGCCGCCGCCCCGGCACCAGGCCATACCGCGGATCGGCTCGGCCTCATCACGCACTCCCTGACCGAGGAGGAGAAGCAATCGACCGGGCTTCCGCTGGGGCTGATGGTGGACGACTCGATCGGGCCCGCCGCGAAGGCGGGCGTGCGCCCCGGCGACGTCGTGCTGACGCTCGACGAAACACTGGTCGAAACGCAGGACCAGGCCGCCGCCCTCGAGGCAAAGGCGACGAACAGCATGGAGGTGCTGATCCAGCGCAACCATGCACGGAGCTTCGTTGCAGTGAAGCTCAGATAAAAACGAGGCGCACGAAGCCCTGCATTCCCGATCGCTACACGACGATACAAAGCCACGCGGAATAACGCCTGCGACGGTGCGTTTGCGTCAATGTCGGCTGCATTGAATCGAGCCGCTCGATTCCGGCCGCGAGACCCATCCACATGATCAGGAGTTCGAAATGCCTATCCGTCGCGCTATCCATCACGTCTTGCTTGCCTCGTTCGTCGCAGCCGCCTCCGTGGGCGCCGTCGCCAGCGTTTCGGCCCAAGGTCTGACCCGCGCCCAGGTCCGCCAGCAATTGATCGACGCCGAAGCCAACGGCTCGCGCTTCGTCACCGATACGTCGTACCCCGACGTCAGCCCAGTCTTCGCGAATCAAGTCGCGCACAGCGCGGCACAGCGCGCCGAAAGCGGCATGGGCATGCCAGCGGCGGGCACGAGCGAGTCGGGCGCGCCGCATATGGCCTGCGTGGGGCCGGTGAGCTTCTGCAATATCTACGCGGGAAGTTGATGCGCCAACGGCCTGCGCGTGCAACGCCGACACCCCGCTCATGGAGAGCGGGGTGTCGGCGTTGACATGCGAATGGGACGCTCGCTCGGGGTGTTGCGTTGAGGTGTTACGTTGGGGCGCCACGGACGCACGCGCGCTCAGCGCGGCGTCAATTGCGCATAGACATCGTGGGCGAGCTGCAGCAGCGCCTTGCGGTCGATGCCGCCCGACAGCGCATAGCCAAAGTCGCCGTCGATCCAGTAGAACACATTCACCGGGCCGTCCTGATAGAGCTTGAATGCAGTCGTGTTGCTGCTTGTTTTGCGGTGCGAAATGCACAGCGTCACGCGTTCGCCCTGCGCGTTGTGATACATGAACTGCGCGACGTCGCCATCGGCGCCCGGCAGCAGACGCCCGCCCGAGAGCTCGAAGCCGCTCTTTTCCAGCATCGGCGCATGCACATTGGTGCCGAGCCGGTTCGCAAGCCACTGCGCGAAATCCTGCTCCTTGTGCGCGCCCATCGTGTCGGGCCGCTCCACCTCGGGCATGTAGACCACGTGTGCGAGCGCGGCCTCGTGCACGAAATTCATGGTCGAATCGGCGCTCACCGTGCGCAGATCCGCTTGCTGGTTACCATGGCTCGCCGCGCCGCCCAGCATGGCCGCGCCATAGTGCGTGCCCCAGCCGATGCCCACGCCCAGCACGAGCGCCGCCGCAAGGCCCGCGAACTTCGGCCAGTTTGCGGCCTCGCGCGCGCGGCGCCGGGCCGGCCCGGCGGATTCGGCAGACCTGGCAGGCCTGGCGGACTCCGCGGGCTCGACGCGCAGACGCGCGGGCAAAGGTTCGCTCAGCACGCGATCGAAACGCTCGTGCAGCAGATTGTTCAAGGCGAAGAAGTCGCTCGCGCGCGCCGCCAGTTCCGGATTGCGTTCGAGCTCGCGCTCGACGTCGGCGCGGCGTGCTTGCGCAAGCGTGCCGTCCACGTACGCGTGGATCTCGTCTTCGGTCACGGGATTATGTTGCTCGCTCATCGCACCACCTTCAGATTCGCACGCGGGACGGAACCGGCCATGAGCGCGCGCAGGCGCTCACGTCCCCTCGAAAGGCGCGACATCACCGTGCCGATGGGAATGTCGAGCGCCAGCGCCACGTCGGCGTAACTCATCTCCTCCAGCCCGACCAGCAGCACCACCTCGCGCTGCTCGACCGGCAGCCGCTGCAGCGCGAAGTCGAGATCGCGCACCTCGAGCGTGCCGGTCTGGGCCGCGGGCACCGCATAGTCGGTCTCGGGCACGCTCTCGTCGTCCACGGAAACGTGCGTGCCGCGCGCCGCCGACTTGCGCACCTGATTCACGAAGATGTTGTGCATGATCGTGAAGAGCCAGGCGCGCAAATCCGTGCCCGCGCGAAACAGCGCCATGCGCCCGAGCGCGCGCTCGAGCGTGTCCTGCACGAGATCGTCGGCGAGCTCCCGGTTGTTGATCAGCGCGCGGGCATAACGCCTCAGACGCGGTACGTGTTCTATCAGCTCGTCACGGATGTCCATGTTCCATCCTCGCCGTCCTCATCTGAGCGCTCATCGTTGCTGCTCCCCATCCGCGGCCGCGCCCTCGCCAGCCGTCTGCTCCTGCGTGGCGAGATCCGCCGCCCGCATCAGGCCGCGCGTCTGCGCATTGCCCGCCAGCACCCAGCGCTCGCCATGCCCGGTCCATCCGAGCAAGCGCAGATTGCCGACGCGCCGAGCGCTCCATTGCGGCTGGGCACGCGCGAACCACGCGCGCGAGGCGAGCAGCACGACCGGCCTGCCATCGCCATTTTCGTAGACCCAGCGCCTCGCCCGCGCAAGCAGCCCGAGCTCGGCCGTGCTGGAGCTCACGAGCCGCAAGCCTGCCGGCGCGAGATCGAAGGGCGCGGGAACGCTGGCCGGTGGCGCCGGCACGCGCGCAGCGGCGAGCGGCGTGCCAGGGGAATCCGGCGCGGATGGCACCGCCGCGCTGCCATTGCCGGCCTCCATGAGCGCCATGACCGCCGCGTCGTTCAGGACCTGGGGGCTCGGCTCGGAAACGCCAAGCCACGCCAGCGCCGCGCCGGCCAGCAGGCACGCGAGCGCAAGCGCAACGGCCCGGGAGCGACGGACGCCGCCAGGTTCGGCCATGCGGCGTTGCGCCAACGCTGGCCGCCGGGCAGCGCGCGGCGCTTCGGGTTCGGCCTCTGGTTCGGTCTCGCTGAATGAATGACGAAGCTGGGCATTGAGCCGGCGATAGAACAGGATCCGATGCCACTCGCCGGGGCGCGCCGCCAGATAGCGGCGCACGCGCGCGGCCCGCTCGCCCGCCAACGAACCGTCAGTGTAGGCCTGTATATCGCCCTCGGAAACCGGCCGCTCGCCGTGCGGCCTCTGCGAAACCATGATGTGCCGTCGCGTGGGTTGGAGACGATGAACTAACACGCGGGCTTTGGTGCTTATTCCGTGCGGGGACGTATTTTTGTGGTTTGCGACTGGCGGCACGGCAGCCGTTCCGCGTCGCAATCCATGCTCTCCGCGAAAATCATCGTTTGCCCGATATCCGCCAGATGTGCCTTTTGAGCCGTCCCCTGCAGCCTGAATCAGGTGCAAGTCTGATTTTTCGGAAGTGCGCTCCATTCAAGGTCATTTAATCTTATTTGAGATAGACCCATGATTGGCATATTTCGTCGCCTATGCATCGCAGTTGCTCTCTTTGGGAAGAAGCGGGATAGGAAGGACGCAGCGACAGGACGCCAAGGCAATTATGAAATCCCCCGGAGCGGAATATCTTCAAAAGGATTTGGAGCTTGTGCAAGATGAGATCTGCAAACCGCTAAATATCACATCCGATATGGCTTCGCGCGGTCGCCCGCGGCGGTCGGCTGCTTCGCTCGCCAGCATCAATCGACGCCCGCGATTACAACGCTCAACCAGCCTTGCGCGCGAACCGCACCACGGCGTCCACCACCATCTCCCGATGCCGCGCACGCAGCCGGGGATGCGAGGGATCGCGCCCGAACGCCGCGCCGAAGGTATGGCGGTTGCTCACGCGATGAAAGCACATCGAGCTGATGAGCAAATGCAGATCGATGGGGTCGATGTCGTCGCGGAACACGCCCGTGCTCACGCCGCGGGCGAGCAGGTCCTCGATGGTGCGGATCACGCTGGCGTTGCGGCTGCGGAACGTCTTGAGCCGCTCGATGTACTTCGCGCCGTGAATATTCTCGATCGTCACGAGGCGCACGAAGTCGCGATGGCGGTCGTGATAGTCGAAGGTGAATTCGACGAGACGCTTCAAGCCGTCCTCGGGATCGAGCTCGTCGATATGCAGGTCTTGCTCCAGCGCCCGGATGTCGCCGTACACCTTGTCGAGCACCGCTTCGTACAGCCCTTCCTTGCTGCCGAAGTAGTAATAGAGCATGCGCTTGGTGGTGTGGGTGCGCTCGGCGATCTGGTCCACGCGCGCGCCCGCCAGGCCCATGGCCGAAAACTCGGCGGTCGCGACTTCGAGAATGTTGCGCCTGGTCTGCTCCGGATCGTACTTGCGCCGGCTTTCGGATTGAGCGTCGTTGCGTTCGGCCGAAGCCGCCGGTCTTGCCATTTTTTGTGGAGCGCGCGTAGGAAGGAATACGGCCGATTCTAGCATGGGCACCGCCGCGCCCTGCCTTGCCCGGACGCGCCCGAAGGCCGTCCGGGCGGGCCGCGCCGGGTCATCCGCGATCCGGCGCTCCGGCGTGCGAGCCTCGCGCCTTACAGCTCGATGCGCCTGATGTCGCCCACCACGAAGATGTACGACGCGGCACCCACGAGCGCAATCGCGCCGATGAACGCGAGCGCCCAGACGAACGAGCCGGTCGCGCCCACGATCAGCCCGACCACGAGCGGCGTGACAATGCCGGCGAGATTGGCCGCCAGGTTGAAGATGCCGCCCGTGAGACCGAGCATGCCGGCCGGCGCGATATCGGAAACGAGCGTCCAGCCGAGCGCGGCCATGCCCTGGGCGAAGAACGCCACCGAGAGGATTGCGATCACCGCCACGTTGCTCTGCACGAAGTTCGCGAGAATGATGCACGAAGCGAGCAGCAGGCCGGCGATGATCGGCAGCTTGCGCGCCACGTTGGCCGAGAAGCCGCGGCGCAGCATCCAGTCGGAGAACGTGCCGCCGAACATCACGCCGATCGAAGCCGCGATAAACGGCATGATTGCGAAAAAGCCGATCTTGAGCCAGCCCATGTGGCGCTCGGTGGCGAGGTAGGTCGGGAACCACGTGAGGAAGAACACGAGCGTGGAGTTGCCCGCGAACTGGCCGAGGCAGATGCCTGCGAGCTGGCGTTTGCGCAACAGCTTGCCGGCCATGCGCCAGTCGAAGCCTTTCTTGCCTTCGGCGCGCGCTGCGTTGCCCGCAGCCGCCTTCGGATCGTGCTTCGCGAGGCCGCCGCCCGCCTCGATATAGTCGAGCTCCGCGCGGTTGGCCCCCGAATGATCGTGCGGCTCGCGGTAGAAGCACCACCAGACAAGGCCGAACACGATGCCCACGCCGCCCACCACGTAAAACAGCGAGCGCCAGCCGTAGGCGCCCATCAGCGCGAACAGGAAGGGGCTGAAGAACGCGAGGCCGATGTACTCGCCCACGGTATACGTACCGGTTGCGAACGCGCGCTCCTGCTGCGGGAACCACGTGGCCACCACGCGGCTGTTGGTGGGAAAGCACGGCGATTCGGCCACGCCCAGACCCAGCCGGCACGCGAGGAGTGCGCCCACGCTGCCCACGAACCCCTGCACGAGCGTGCAAGCCGACCATAGCGTCATGGCAAGGTAGTAAGTGAGCTTGCTGCCGAAGCGGTCGAGAAACACGCCGCCCGGAATCTGCGCGACCACGTAGCTCCACGAGAACGCCGAAAAGATCAGCCCCATGAGCGCCGCGTTGATGCCCAGCTCCTTGGTGAGCTGCGGCGCGGCGATGCCGAGCACCGTGCGGTCCAGATAGTTGATCATGGTGCCCACGGCCAGCAGGCCGAGGATCTTGTAGCGCGCCTTCGAGCGCCGCAGGGCGCCCTCTGCGGGCGTTGCGGCAAGGGTAGGCGCGTCGCGCCCCGTGGATACGGGTGGTGCCATGTCTCTCTCCTGACTGTATATCTATGGCCGAGGTGACTCTCGAGCGGCGGTTTATCGGTTATTCGCCGGCGTCCTGCGCCAGCATCGACTGCAAATGCGTATACATGCGCTCGGCGTCCGGCTCGAGGCCGGTGAAGAGCCGGAACGCGTCCACGGCCTGATAGACCGCCATCCCGCCGCCGCTCAAGGTGCGGCAGCCGCGCGCTTCGGCCGCTTCGAGCAGCGCCGTGCGGATCGGGAAATAGACAATATCGGCCACCCACAGCCGCGCATGCAGATACTCGGCGGGCAGCGGCAAGCCGGGCAGCTTCGCCATGCCGGTGGGCGTGGCGTGGATGAGGCCCGTCGCGCCGGCCAGCGTCGTCTGCAAATCGCCGCCCGCGCTCACGCGCGCCGCGGGAAAGCGCGTCTGCAATTCGCCGGCAAGCACCTGGGCGCGCGTGGCGTCCACGTCGAACAGCGTGAGTGCGCGCGCACCCATCTGCAGCGCGGCATGCGCGACCGCCGCGCCCGCTCCGCCCGCACCCAGTTGCACGACCGATTCAAGCGAGACGTCGGGCAGACCGCGCCTGAATGCGCTGGCGAAGCCCGACCAGTCGGTGTTGTGGCCGATGCGCTTGCCGTCGCGGAACAGCACCGTGTTCACGGCGCCCAGTGCGCGTGCGTCGTCCGAGAGTTCGTCGAGCAGGGGAATCACCGCCTGCTTGCACGGATAGGTGATGTTCAGGCCGTCAAAACCCATGCGCTGCGCCGCCAGCAGCAGTTCGGGCAACGCGTCGACGGTGAGGCCGAGCGCATCGAGATCGATGCGTCGATACACATCGTTGAAGCCGAGCTCGCGCCCCTCCTTCTCGTGCATCGCGGGCGTGAGCGAGCCACCGATGCCCTTGCCGATCAGTCCGCAAAGGAACGAGCGCGGCTTGTTCGTGGTGCTTTGCTGGCTCATTTCGACACCTTTCCTGCCAGCAGCGTTGCCATGCGTTCGAGCGCGAGCACATAGCCCTGAGTGCCACATCCGATGATGATGGCCTCGGCGACAGGCGAGACGAACGAATGGTGCCGGAACGCCTCGCGCTTGTGGACATTCGAAATATGGACCTCGATCACGGGCTTGGCGATGGCCGAAAGCGCATCGGCAATCGCCACCGACGTGTGCGTATAGGCAGCGGGATTGATGACGATGCCGTCGACGCGCGTACGCATTTCGTGCAGCCAGTCGATCAGTTGATGCTCGGCGTTCGACTGGCGGAAGTCGACTTCGAGCTGCAGCCGCTGCGCGGCTTCGCGGCACAGGCGCGCCACGTCGTCCAGCGTTTCGGACCCATATATCGCGGGTTCCCGCGTTCCCAGAAGATTGAGATTCGGCCCGTTCAGGACCAGTACCGACGGCAATTGCATCAGGCGCTCCAAAATACAAAACAACTCGACAGGTGCGGCATTTGCGGTGCATTTGCGGTGCATTCGCCCTGCAACCCGGCGAACGCGCTCACCCCACGCATGGCCGCCAGTGTGCCGCGCGCACACGCTCAGGTCACCCTGGGGTTTCCGAGAATTTGTACTAACTAGTTAGTTTTATTATCCTTGCAACACTCCGGCGGCGCTTGCTGATCGAACTTGCTGGCCGCGCCGTGCTGGCCGCGCCGAATTCGCGGCGCACGTCTTGTCGGGCGCGCAAGCCCGCGCCGCCGGTCTGTTTGCTGGTTATCGTTCATATCGCTGCATCGCCACGCCATGTCCAAGCCGCCACTAGCTTCAGCCCTCGCCCCGTTGTGCCGTTCGATCGCGACTGTCTCGATCAGCGGCACGCTTGCGGGAAAGCTCGCCGCGATCAGCGCCGCGGGCTTCGCGGGCGTGGAGATCTTCGAAAACGATCTGCTCTATTTCGAAGGTTCGCCCGCCGACGTGCGCCGCATGGCCGCCGACCTCGGGCTCGCCATCGTGCTGTATCAGCCGTTTCGCGACTTCGAGGGCGTGAGCGCCGAGCGGCTTGCCCGCAACCTCGAGCGCGTGAAGCGCAAGTTCGATTTGATGCATGAGCTGGGCACGGACCGTCTGCTGGTATGCAGCAGCGTCTCGCCCGACACGATCGGCGACGACGCGCTCGCCATCGATCAGCTCGGCCAGCTCGCGCAGGCCGCGGCTGAAGCGGGCGTGGTGACGTGCTATGAAGCGCTCGCCTGGGGCCGCCATGTCCGCACGTACCGCCACGCATGGAAGCTAGTGGACGCCGTGAATCACCCGAGCCTCACGCTCGGGCTCGACAGCTTCCATACACTCTCGCTCGACGACACGCCCGATGCGATCGCAACGATTCCGGGCGAGCGCATCGGTTTCGTGCAGATCGCCGACGCGCCGAAGATGAACATGGATGTGCTCGAATGGAGCCGCCATTACCGCTGCTTTCCGGGCCAGGGCGATTTCGCGCTCGCGGACTTCACGGCGCAGGTCGTTAAGAGCGGCTATACGGGTCCGCTCTCGCTGGAAATCTTCAACGACGGCTTTCGCGGCGCGCCGCCCGCGGCCACGGCGGCGGACGGCAATCGTTCGCTGCTGCTGCTGGAAGCGCTGACGCGCGAGGAACTCGGCGGCACGAACCCGGCAAGCGCGCCGCTCTACAACCCGCCTGCCGCGCCGGCACACGCAGGATGGCAATTCCTCGAGTTCGCGGTGAACGACACCGCGCGCCAGCGCGTGGCGAACTGGCTCGAAAAACTCCATTTCCGCCGCGCGGGACAGCACCGCTCGAAGGACGTGACGCTCTACCAGCACGGCTCGGCTGCCATCGTGCTGAACGCCGAGCCCGATTCGTTCGCCGATGCGTTCTTCCAGCGCCACGGGCTGTCGCTATGCGCTTCCGCATTGCGCGTGGACGATGCGCGCCTCGCGCTCGAACGCGCCGCGCGCTTCGGCTATCAACCGTTCTCGGGCCGCGTCGGTCCCAACGAGCGCGTGGTGCCCGCCGTCCAGGCGCCGGACGGCAGTCTTAACTACTTCGTTAACGAAAATCCAGGCGAGCCCACGCTCTTCGAAGCCGACTTCATCCTCACCGATGTGAACGGCCCCACGGAGGTCGGCCCCATCACGGGCATCGATCACGTGAGCCTTTCGCTGCCGGCCGGTTCATTCGATACATGGGTGCTGTTCCTGAAAGCGGTGTTCGGCCTGCAGGCGAGCGCCGCCGTCCTGCTGCCCGATCCGTACGGCCTCGTGCGCAGCCGCGCGCTCTTCAGCGCCGATCGCGGCCTGCGCATAGTGCTCAACGCTTCGGTCGACCCGCACACTGCCACCGCCGAAACCGTGCGCGCCTATCACGGCACCGGTCTGAACCACGTGGCGTTCAGCACCGGCGACATTTTCCGTGCCGTCACGGAATTCGAGGCAGCGGGCGTGCCGCTGCTGCGCGTGCCGGCCAACTACTACGACGATCTCGACGCGCGCCACGCGCTGCCCGCAGCGCTTCTCGACGCGCTGCGCCAGCACAACCTCCTCTACGACCGCGACGAACAAGGCGGCGAATTCCTGCACGCCTACACCGAAACGCTCGACCAGCGCTTCTTCCTGGAACTGGTGGAGCGGCGCGGCGGCTATGACGGCTATGGCGCGCCGAATGCCGCGGTGCGCCTCGCCGCACAGGCGCGCCAGCGCTCCCGCGCCGCGCGTCAAGACGACGAATAAAACAAGAGCCTAAAAAGGCCCAAGGAAGCGTCCCAAGCGATATCGACCGGGCGACAAGACTCGGCACGGAGCGATCCGTGCCGTACGCCGCGCGCGTTCATGCATGCCGCTGCGCGGGTTGTCGATACGCCGAAAATCAATAAGCAATCCTATAATTAATGGAGATTTACAACGATGAAGAAAACTGGCTTCGGCCCGGGTGTTTTCGTAGCAGCGGGCGCCGCACTGATCGCGAGCCCGGCGTTCGCGCAGTCCAGCGTCACGCTCTATGGCGCTGTCGACGACGCGATTACTTACGTCAACAACCAGAACGGTCACTCGAACGTGTACCTGCGTCAAGGCAACGTCTATGCCTCGAAGTTCGGCCTGCAAGGCAAGGAAGACCTGGGCGGCGGCACGCTCGCGATCTTCGATCTGCAAACCGGCTTCGATCCGAATAGCGGAGCGCTCCAGACGAACGGCCTGATTTTCAATCGCCAGGCCTACGTGGGATTGCAGAACCGCAGCGTGGGCCAACTCACGCTCGGCCGCCAGTACACGCCCTACTATCAGTTCGTGGGGCCGCTCACGGGCAGCAACTGGCTCACGGGCGCGACCGGCGCGCACCCCGGCGACATCGACGGGCTCGACACCACCGTGCGCATCAATAATTCGGCCATCTACACCTCGCCGAGCTGGTACGGCGTGCAGGCGAGCGCCATGTACGCGTTCGGCGGTATTGCCGGCAGCACCGGCAAGGGTCAGACATGGAGTGCCGCGCTGCGCTACGCGAACGGCCCGGTCTCGCTCGCGGCAGGCTACCTGCGCATGGACAACGCCGCGATCACGAGCGGCTTCGACACCTCGTCGACGGCGAGCTTCGGCAAATCGTCGCTGAACACGGGCTATGTTTCGGCGCGCGCCGTGCAGCACGTCGCTGTGGCGGGCAACTACACGATCGGCAATTTGATGTTGGGCGCATCGTATTCCAACGTCGAATACCTCGCGGGCGGCAAGTCGCTGTTCGGCACCACGGCCGTCTTCAATACCTGGGCCGCGCTCGCCACGTATCGCTTCTCGCCCGCCTTCGACGTGGGCGGCGGCTATGCCTGCACGATGGCCTCGAAAGCCAACGGCGTCACGAGCGCCGCGCGCTATCAGCAAGTCTCGCTCAAGGAGACGTATCACCTCTCCAAGCGCACCTCGCTCTACGCGCTGGAGGGCTATCAGCACGCGAGCGGCCAGACGCCAGGCGCGAACGGCGCGGGCGATATCGTCGATGCGAGCCCCTCGGTGGGCGACTCGCAGAACAGCACGCCGTCGAGCACGCACTCGCAGTTCGTCGGCATGGCGGGCATCGCGTTGCTGTTCTGATTGGCGGGCGGCTTGCCAACTGCCAACTTCCGGCTGGCCGCCCGCATCAACGGTGCATGAACTTTTCGAGGAGGGCAGCCATGCCTTCCTTCGCATACCCGTTCGCAAACCGCGTGCCCGGTTCGTGCTGCGTTCGATTGATCAGGTTTGCTGATCGTTCATTTCCTTCAGCAGATCGCGCAGCTTGAACTTCTGGATCTTGCCTGCCGGCGTGACCGGCATCGCGTCGAGCTGCACGAGCCGCTCAGGCCAATACTGCGTGGCCACGCCTTGCGCCTTCAGAAACGCCGCGAGCGCAGCCAGATCGACCGCCTCGCCAGGCTTCGGCACGACCACGGCGCAGGCGCGCTCGCCGAGCCGCGCGTCGGGCCACGCCACGATGGCCACCTGCGAGATGCCGGGGTGCCGATACAGCAGCGCCTCGATCTCCACCACCGGAATGTTCTCGCCGCCGCGGATGATCACGTCCTTGCTGCGCCCGCTAATACGGATATAGCCTTGTGCATCGATGTGCGCGAGATCGCCCGTATCGAACCAGCCCTGCGCATCGGTCGCATTCAGGTGCGCGCGTTTCAGATGGCCGCCGAACGCCGAGCATGCACGCACGAACAGACGCCCCGCAACGCCCGGCAGCGACACCTCGCCGTTCTCGTCGACGACCCTCGCCTCCACGCCCGGCAGCGGGGCGCCGTCGGTGGTGACGGAACGTTCGTCGTTATCGTCGAGACGCGTGAGCGTGACGGCGCCCATCTCCGTCATGCCCCATGCGGAAACGATCTTCGCGCCTAACGCCTCGCGCGTGCTCGACGAGCGCGCCCGGGATCGGCGCGCCCGCGCACAGGAACGTGCGCAGCGTCGGCACGGCGGTGCCGCTCGCCTTCACCGCATTGGCCAGGTCGGAAAGAAACGTCGTGGACGCCATCGTGAACGTAACGCCCTCGCCAGCAACGAGCCCAAGCGCCGCCTGCGGCTGCCAGACGTCCTGCAGCACTGCTTGCGCACGCAACATGATTGGCATCATCAAGCCATACGTGCCGCAGCGCTGGCAATTGCGGCTGCAACGTGTTCAGCATCGGCTCGTAATCGGTGCCGCGAAAGCGTTTGGGCACCACCATGACCTTGCTTTCGCTGTGCGCGAGCATGAACGACAGCTCACGCCCGCGAAAAATCGGCATGAGCGGATTGAGCACGGCGCCGATGCGCGAGCACGCGAGATAAAGCGCCGTGAACTGCCACGAATTCGGCAACTGGATCGACACGACGTCGCCGTGCGTCACGCCAAGGCGCGCGAGCCCCACGGCGATGCGGTCGGCCAGCGCCGCCAGCTCGCGGTAGGTGAAGCGCGTGGTCGCGCCGTCCTCGACGCGCCGCGCCGTGAGCGCGATCTTGTCCGGGCACTCGGCCACACATGCGTCCAGTTCATCGTTGATGGTGCGTCCCGGCCACCATCTGCGGGTTGCTTCGCGCGCACGCATCTCATCGATCAATACTGCGTCGAACGCCATGGCCGGCCCCCTCGCAAAAGCAGCGCCGCTCATGCGGGCACGGCGTCGCGGCCGGCGTTCGCGCGCGCAACGAGGGTCTTCATGATCTGCGCCGTGCCGTCGCCGATCTGGAAGCCGAGCACGTCGCGCAGGCGCTGCTCCATCGGCCCGCGATCGTAGCCGCCATGGCCGAACGAGAGCAGGCATTGATGCACGACGTCGTAGGCGAGCTTCGGCCCCCACCATTTGCACATGGCGGCCTGCGCCGTGTGCGGCAGGCCACGGTCCTTGAGCCAAAGCGTTTGCAGACACAGCAGGCGCGCGGCCTCCACCTGGGTCGCGTATTCGGCGAGCGGATGCGAGACCCCCTGGAACGCCGAAAGCGGCTTGCCGAACGCCTCGCGTTGCGCGACATACGCCCACGTTTCTTCGAGACTCACGCTCGCGACTGCGAGCACCTGCAAGCCGATCAACGCACGCGAGAAGTCGAAACCCTGCATCACCTGCACGAAGCCCTTGCCCTCGTCACCCAGCCGATGATCCACGGGCACGCGCACGTTCTCGAAGAAAATCGAGCCGCGACCGATAGCACGCTGGCCATGGCAATCGAAACGGTTGCGCGTGATGCCAGGCAAGTCCATCGGCACGAGCAGCGCGGAGACGCCGCGCGCGCCGTCCTCCACGCGGCCCGTGCGGGCGAACACCACGGCGGCGTCGGCCTGATCGGCGGCCGAGATCGAAGTCTTCTCGCCGTTGAGCACGTAATGGTCGCCCACACGCTCCATTTTGAGGCGCAGGTTCGCCGCGTCCGAGCCGCCGCGTGGCTCGGTCAACGCGATCGCAAGCAGCGCGCGGCCCTGCGTGAGACGCTCGAGCCACGGATGCGCGACCTCCGGCGCCGCGTGTTGCGCAAGGATCTGGCCATTGAGCGAAGCGAGCAGGTTGATATAGGAAAGGCTCAGGTCGGCGCGCGCAATCTCTTCATGGATCACGCCCGCCGCGAGGCAGCCGAGCCCCTGACCGCCACAGGCTTCAGGCAGTTCCGGCGCGATGAAACCCATCTCGCCCATTTCGCGCATCAAGCCGCGGTCGAGCACGCGCGTTTGATCCCGCTCCTGGAAGCCCGGCGCGACGCGGCCCTGTGCGAAGCGCCGCGCATGCTCGCCGAGGGCGACGAGGTCTTCGTCGATATAGGGGTTCATATCGTCTCCTGAATCGCTCTATTCTTTCGTCCTGCTAAACGTGAAAAACACGCCATTACTTCGCGTACTTGCGGAACTCGGGCTTGCGCCGCTCCTGGAACGCCCGCACGCCCTCACGCGACTCTTGCGTGTCGTAATAGAGCTTGAGCGCATACATGCCCATGCCCGCGATGCCGGCCTGATGCGCGGTATCCATATTGAACGAGCGCTTGGCGATGGCGATGGCCATCGGGCTCTTCTCCATGATTTCGTCGCACCACTTCTGCACTTCCGCATCCAGTTGCTCGTGCGGCACGACTGCATTCGCGAGCCCCATCGCCAGCGCCTCGGCGGCGGGATAGCGGCGGCACAGATACCAGATCTCGCGCGCTTTCTTCTCGCCCACCACGCGCGCGAGAAAGGCCGTGCCATAACCCGGGTCCACCGAGCCGACCTTCGGGCCCGCCTGGGCGAATATCGCCTTCTCCGAGGCGATCGTGAAATCGCAGATCGTGCACAACACGTTGCCACCGCCCACGGCGTAGCCCTGCACGCGCGCGATCACGGGCTTGGGCACGTCGCGGATGGCGGTGTGCAGTTCTTCCATCGGCAATCCGATGGTGCCGCGTCCGTCGTATTGCCCTTCATGCGCGGACTGGTCGCCGCCGGTGCAGAACGCCTTGTCGCCCGCGCCCGCCAGCACGATCACGCCAACTTCGCGCGAATAGCCCGCCTTGTTGATCGCGTGAATCAGTTCGTCGCAAGTGCGCCCGCGAAACGCGTTCATCTTCTCCGGGCGATTAATGGTGATCCATGCCGCGCCGTTGCGCACTTCGTAGAGAATGTCTTCGTAGTTCATGATCGAGTCCTTCCGCACTGATGTTGTGCAAGCAACCAGATAACTGACCAACCACGGCAGCCCGTCAGCCGGCCATGGTCAGTCCGCCGGACACGCTCAGCACCTGTCCGGTGATGTAGCCCGCATCGTCGCTGGCAAAAAAGACGATTGCGCCCGGCAGGTCCTCGGGCTGGCCGATGCGGCCAAGCGGAATCGAGCGCTGGAACGCTTCGAGCAACTTCTCGGGATTGCCCGCGCCTTCCTTGTAATCGGCAAAGAGCGCGGTGTCGGTCGGGCCCGGGCATACCACGTTCACCGTGATGCCGTGCCGCGCGTGCTCGCGCGCGATGGTCTTGGAGAACGACACCAGGCCGCCCTTGCATGCCGCGTAGACGGCTTCGCCCGACGACCCCACGCGCGCAGCATCCGAAGCGATGTTGACGATGCGCCCGCGCTTGCGCGCGACCATGCCGGGCAGCACGGCATGGTGCAGATGCAGCGCGCCCATGAGGTTGATGGCGATGAGCCGCTCCCACTGCGCGGGCTCCGTTTTCGTGAAGGGCTTGAAGACGTCCCAGCCCGCATTGTTCACGAGCACGTCCACGGGGCCGAGTTGCGCCTCGACTTGCGCGAGCGCCGCCTCCACCTCCGCACGATTCGTGATGTCGCAGCGCAGCGCGAGCGCCTTGCCGTCCTGCGCCTCGATCGACGCACTCACCTTCTGTGCCGCTTCGAGCGAAAGATCGAGCACCGCCACGCGCGCGCCCTGCGCCGCAAAGCGCCGGCAGGTTGCGCCGCCAATACCGCCACCGCCACCCGTCACGATCACCGTGCGGCCTTCGAATTTCTTCATCGTGCTCCTCCATCCATGACCAGGGTTACCATTGGGCCGTCTGGCGGTCGTTCACCTCTTTAGCCGCCATCAAATTACGTCAATATATTGACGTATACTAGGCACCACATCGGACAGAAACAAGCGCAGCCACACCAGGAGAAACCCTTTGCCAAAGCCATCAAAAACCCACGATAAAGAAGATCTGGCACGCTTCGAACTGGCAAACCGGCTGTTCTTCCGCCTTTATCAATCTGCCAATATGTTGCATAAAACGGGCACGCGGGCCGTGGAAGAGGAAGGCTTGACCACGCAGCAATGGGCCGTGCTCGGCGCGCTTTCACGCGAGGAGGCACAAGAAGGCATGAGCGTGGGCGAGTTGGCGCGCTATCTGATGGTGAGCCGGCAGAATCTCTCGGGCTTGATCAGCCGGATGGAGCGCGACGGCCATTTGAGCGCGGCCCCGGACGCGCTCGACCGCCGCTCGCGCCGCGTGCGCATGAGCGAGACCGGCCGCACGCTGTGGCTGCAGCAGGCCACGCCCAAGATTCAGGCGTATTACGAAGAGGTGCTAGGCAATTTTTCCGTCGACGACATGACGCACACACTGCACTATCTGCTCAAGCTGCTGGAGAACATGAAGCGCATCGACGAACGCGAGCGCGGCACAACGCAAGAGGAATGAGAGCGCGTGACGCTCGCAGACGCGCTCGAACGACACCGGCAATACGCCGATAACACCCCGGTAGCGCACCCGTATTGCACTCAGAGGCGCGCCCCGAGATCCGTTTCGATCCTTTTGCGCAGATCGCGCACGACCTTCGCCGCCGGCGGGAGCCACCACGTGGGCGCCCGCACGCCGAAGTCCCAGGCGATGCGCGTCTCGCCCGCGCTCACGGCGCGCGCACGGCAGCGGAAAGTCACGGCCTGATGCGCGGCGCGCTCGCCGGGGCGTGCCATCGAGTAGCGCAGGACCGCGCGCAGTTCGAAGCCCGCGTCGCCGGGCTGGCGCTCGCCGGCCTCGATGTGCCATTCGGCGCCATGGCGGCCCGTGCCGCGCAGCGCCGCGTTCACGCGCTCCCACGTTTCGCGTGGAGGCAGCGGCATGCCATGCTCGCGCCCCGCGTGATCGGCCCGATAGAAGGTGCGCTGCGCCCATGCAAAACCGCCCACCAGCACCACGCCCGCCGCAATCAGCAGCCATTGCAAGGTTTCGCCGAGCCAGCGCCATGAGCCAGCCGCGTTGAATACGCTGAAGACGATCTTGTGGGTCACCACGAAGAGAACGATCAACATCACGACGATGCCGCTCAGCCTCATCAGCCAGCCGCGCGAGGGATCGTCGAAACGTGAGAAGAAGAAGTCGCGCACGAAGTGCCGTTCGAGTCGCGCGAGGTTTGATTCGTGATTGCCGCCGTGATTGCCGCCCTGGCCGCCGCCGTTGCCGGACGCAGGATTGGCGAAACCCGACGCCTGCTCCGGCGCCTCATCGCGCCGCGCGGCGGCGCTCGCGCGCTCGCGCACGGCTTCCTCGCGCAGGCGCACGAGTTCGCCGATCAGGCGTTCGCGCTCGGTCTGCATGCGCGCGAACTCGGCAAGGCCGCGGAGCTTGGCGCTCTGCAGCGCGTCGAGCTCGCCGTGCAAACGCTCGCGACGCAGTTGCAGTTCGCGCAGTTGCTCGCGCACGCGCACGAGTTGCGCATCGCTCACGGCCATACGGCTCGCGGGCGCCTCATGATGCACGGACCAATACGCTTCCAGCACCTCGCGTGCTTCCTTGATCTTCTTGAACTGCTCGGAGGCCCAATGCAGCGACGCGGGGCTCGGATGACGCCACTTGTCGGGATGGAAGATCTGGGCGAGCTGCCGGTAGTTGTGCTTGATTTCGGCCGCGCTGGCCCCAGGCTCCAGATCGAGCCGGTAGTAGAGGCGGTCGTAGTCTTCGTGGGTCCTCGGGTCGGGGGCTGGCATGACCTAAGTATCGATTTCCTCGGTTCAGTCGATACGCCGCATTCACGGCGGCGGCGTCACCGAAGGTATAACACGTAAGCGCTTGCGGCAAGCAACGCGCCCGCCGCCTTCCCCCCGGCGCGAGCGTTGCACGAGCACCCGGCTCAGGGTCGCGAACGCCACGGCGGGCGGTTCGTGGAGCTTGCGCACGACCACGGCGTGCGGATAAAACGCCTCGACGGCATCGTCCCGAGTGCCGATGCCGACAAGCTCGATGCCCTGCTCGCCCACCTCGGCCACGCGCGCGTGCAAGCCGCTGCGCAAGATCGCGGGATCGCCGTCGCTCGTCGACGGATAGCCGTCCGGGAGCAAGAAAAGCAGGCGCCGCCGCGCGGGTCCGTGCCCGAGCCGCGCGTGTAGACGCCCTCGGGGCCGTTGTCGTGAACTGCGAGAGGTGAAGCGTTCATCGGCAAAGGAAGCGAAAGCGCGAATGAATGAAGGCGCCGCTCATGGTACCCGCTGACCGGCTACAAACCGGCCTCGCGCGGCGCGCCGGACCGGCTTGCCGCCCGGCTAGCGGCCCGCCGCTTCCCGCGCCAGCCCGTGTTGTAGTGGTGCGACACCCAGACAAATTTGTTGCAGAAGTTTTAATGATTAGAAATATTATCGCCATTTTGGTGCATGGGACTCTGCCTGTGCAGCCAGATATATCAGGAAATGACGCCAGCGCGCGCACCCGTGCAGCGCCGGTCAACGATTAGAAACGGGGATTACATGAAGAAGACCACCGCGGCGCTCGGCGCCGCCCTGCTTGCTATTTCCGCACAGTCCGCATTCGCGCAAAGCTCGGTCACGCTGTACGGCATCGTCGACACCAGCATCCGCTACCTGACGAACGCCAACGCCAACAACGACAGCGAAGTGCAAATGGGCGTCGGCCCGATCACCGGCAGCCGCTGGGGCCTGAAGGGCTCCGAAGACCTGGGCGGCGGCCTCTCGGCCGTGTTTCGCCTCGAGAACGGCTTCAACCTCTGGAACGGCCAGTTGGCCAGCCCGAACACGCTGTTCAACCGGATGGCGTATGTCGGCCTGCAGAGCAACCAGTACGGCGCCCTCACGTTCGGCCGCCAGAACACACCGCTGTTCGACCAGCTCGGCAACGTCTACGACCCGCTGACCGTCGGCAACTTCGACCAGGACAGCTGGCTGCCGGGCGCGCTCGGCTACGGCCTGCGCCAGAACAACTCGGTCAAGTACGACGGCCACTTCGGCGGCCTCGAAGTCGAAGGCATGTACAGCTTCGGCGGCGTGGCGGGCAGCACCGGCGCGAACAACATGTACGGCTTCACCGCGTCATACACCTTCGGCCCGGCCTCGCTCGACGCCGGCTACCAGCAGAACAGCGACCTGCACAACAACAAGTACCGCGTCGTGAACGTGAGCGGCGTCTACCAGTTCGGCCCCGTCAAGGCGATGGCCGGCTGGCTGTGGGGCCAGGACAACACCGGCATCGTCGACATGTACATGGCCGCAACCGGCTCGCCGGCTGCCAACTTCTCGACGCCCGTGACGAACACCAACCGCATCGACAACGGCTTCTACGCCGGCGCCGTGTGGCAGGTCACCTCGCCGCTGACGCTGACGGCCGCCTACTACTACGACCACGCCCGCAACGCATTGAACGCGGATGGCGCAACGCTGAGCACCAGCGTGCGCTACACGGCGGTCCTGCTGGCCGAATA
>DATEJU010000502.1:0-2813 GCA_035277805.1 Paraburkholderia sp.
ATACACGACTTTTTTGCCCGGTGCGCGCGTCAACTGAAATACCGAAGCTTGCACCTGCTTGAATGAATCGAGCTGTAGATAGACAGGCGACCCATACAGGAAGCTGTCCGAAACCGCGTTGATCGAATCCTGCACGAAGCGAGCCGACTGCGCCTCGGGCGTGAGCACGGGCTCGCCGGCCTGCGTGCGCGCGAGCTGCCAGAGGTCCCACGTCGCGCCTTCGAGCATGCGCAGAAGAAGCCCCGCGGCCTTCTCCTGCTGATCCTTCGGCACCGACTTGTCGATGAATACCGCCACCGCCTGGAAGCCACCCGCCTGCGCTTTGGGCGCGCCTTGCGTCGAGGGATCGGCGCCCGCGAAAAGGGTCAGGACACGCAACGCGCTGTCTTCCAGATGCTGCTGCAGCTCGTGGTTCGAATCGGGGACCGAGCGCTCGGCAAAACGGTGCGCAGCCTGCGCGCGCAGCCCCGGATCCTCGAACGCGGCGCGCAACATCATCCACTCCTTCATCGTGCCGCCGCTATCGGCGGGAATGCGCAGGTAGCGGAACGGCTCGTCGGGGTTCTCGCGCATGCCCGCGAGGAACATGCGCTCGCCGTTCACATCGACGGGCAGCATGTAGTTGTTGTACTCGCGCGCCTGGCCGTCCTTGTCGCGCACCTTGTACTGCACCGACGGCCCGACGTTATGCAGGTCGAGCGGCTTCGAGGTCTTCGCACCCGAGCCGAGGCGCTCGTCGAACGCTTCCTTGAGCGTCTGATGCGCGACGCCGCGCGCGTCGGTCTGCCCGCTGCCGTTCGAGATGTTCTCGACGTTGATCGCACGGAAGTCGGCGAACTCGATGGTCTGGCCGTCCACGCCCGGCACGCTCTCGCCCGCGGGCAATTTCAGCGGCGCCGAATTGCCGATCGTGCCGCCGAACGGAAAGCTCTTCGCGCTTGCGCCGGCCATGGGCCAGGCGGTCATGTGCATCTGCGAGCCGCCGTCCTGGAAGCTCGACTGATAGATCGACACGCCGTCGTATTCGAACGGCTCGTTCACCTCGATACGGGCCGGAACGCGCTTGCCCGTCTTGTGATCGATCACGACGATATCGCTCGCGAAGAGCTTGGGCATGCCGGTCGAGTAGTAATCGACGATGAACTTGTTGAGCTGGATCGAGAACGGCAGGTCCTGGATGAGCGAGCCGTTGGGCTGGTTCAGGATCGCAGTGGAAACGTACTGGCCCTCGGGCACCCATGCGTAGCCGCGGAAGGTCGGATTCGAGGTCGAGAGGCGATGCTCGGGCGCAATGTCGTTGATGACGGCGTTGCTCTGGATGGGCGTCTTGTTGAAGAGCCACATCTGGAATCTGATCGGCAGATTGCTGTCGAGCAGGCCGCCGATGCAGATCACCACGATGGCGAGGTGCGCGAAGATGTAGCCGATCCTCGTGAGCGCGCCGCGCTTGGCGGCGATGAGCGTCGCGCCCTCGGTCTCGCGCGTGACGAACTTGTAGCCGAGGCGCTGCACGAGCTTGCCGAGCGTCGCGGCCGTCTCCCCGCGCGAGCCGCCCTCGAGCGCGAACTCGCCCTTGTGATGGAAAGCGCGCAGGCTGCCTTCGCGGACCTTGTCCTTCCAGCTCTTCATGTCCGCGATCATCTTCGGCGCGTTGCGGATCACGCACAGCGAGATCGACACCACGAGAAAGCCGAGGATCGTCATGAACCACCACGCGCTGTAGACCGTGTAGAGGCTCAGCGAGCGGAAGATGTCGGCCCAGAACGGGCCGAACTGGTTGACGTAGTTCGGGTACGGGTCGTCCTGCGTGAGCACCGTGCCGATGATGCTCGCAATGGAGAGCACCACGAGCAGCGCGATGGCAAAGCGCATCGAACTGATCAGCTCGACGGCGCTTCTGACCGCTCTCTGGCGGATATTCAACTGCAAACCCTGCGTGGTGACGCTCATTCAAACTCCGCTTCTCATTGCGCTGTTCAGCAACGCATTACAGCAAAAAAGGGTGCAGGACTGCCGCATCCGCGCGGCGCCCACACCCTTTTCTTGTTCTTCGACTGCCTGACGCTAGACCGGCATCAATGCAGACCGGCCGCGTAGTCGGCGACAGCCTTGATTTCGTCTTCCGAGAGACGGTGCGCGATTTCATGCATCGGCTCGTTGTTGTTGCGCGTGCCCTGCTGGAACGCCTGGAGCTGCGCGACGATGTATTCCGACCATTGGCCCGAGAGACGCGGGTACTGGATCGGGATGCCCTGCCCCGTCGGTCCGTGACACGCGGCGCACGCGGGCACGCCACGCTCAGCGATGCCGCCGCGCCAGATCTTCTGGCCGAACGGGACGGTCTTGGCGTCGTGCGCATAGCCGGGCTTGGGCGTCTGCGACGAGAACCAGGCCGCGACATTGATCATATCCTGATCGGAAAGCGCGCTGGCGAAGCCAACCATAATTGGATTATTACGCGCAGGGGGCTTGCCACCGGGCTGTGGCTTGAAATCCTTGAGCTGCTTGACGAGATATTCGGCGTGCTGGCCGGCGAGTTTGGGATAGGCGCCGCCGCTGCTGTTGCCGTCGGCGCCATGGCAGGCGGCGCAGACTTGCCCCGCGATCGCCTGCCCTCGGGCGAGATCGGGCTTGGCCGGGGTTGGCTCGGCCGCCGTCGCCATCATCGAAACACCTGCTGCAAGACCTGCCGTTGTCGCAACTATCGCAAATTGGAGTAACTTCAAGGACTTGCCCAGTCGATTCATTCGCGCACCTTGTTTCGTCTTGTGGGAATCAGGTTCTGCAAATACGACAGCGACCGATCTACCGCG
>DATEJU010000503.1:0-80735 GCA_035277805.1 Paraburkholderia sp.
ATTCAAGCCATTCCGAAATCCTGATGCATGAATGCGCCCCGGCGCGTTCATGTAGACCCCACTCATCCTGGAGTGCAACGAGATGCAACCGCAACTGCCGATCGACGTCGATGCGAACACCGGTGTCTGGACCACGGACGCGCTGCCGATGCTGTACGTGCCGCGCCATTTCTTCACCAACAACCACACCGCCGTCGAAGAGGCGCTGGGCCGCGATGCCTACGCGGAAATCCTCTACAAGGCCGGCTACAAGTCCGCGTATCACTGGTGCGCGAAGGAAGCCGAGAAGCACGGCATTGCGGGCATGGACGTATTCGAGCATTACCTGAAGCGCCTTTCGCAGCGTGGCTGGGGCCTTTTCTCGATCATCGAAGCCGACCCGAAAAGCGCGCACGCGAAGATCGAGTTGCGCCACTCGTCGTTCGTGCTCGCGCAGCCCGGCAAGGAAGGCAAGCTCTGCTACATGTTCGCGGGCTGGTTCGCGGGCGCGATGGACTGGGTGAACGACACCACGGCTGAAGGCAAGGGCGCGCCGCGTGCGCGATCGAAGGAAGCGCAGTGCGCGGCCGAAGGCCACGATCGCTGCGTGTTCGAGGTTTCGCCGATCGCCGCCTGAAGCTGAAGCTACTTGAGCGATATCCCCGCATTACCAGAAATAGCAAAGAAACACCGAGACACACGAACGCCAGAGGTCGCCTGCGATGCGCTATCCCCACCTGTTCAAACCCCTCCAGCTCAATCAGCTGACGTTACGCAACCGCATCGTCAGTACCGCTCACGCCGAGGTCTATGCCGAGCCGGGCGGCCTGCCGGGCGACCGCTACATTCGCTATTACGAGGAGAAGGCCAAGGGCGGCGTCGGCCTTGCCGTGTGCGGCGGCTCGAGCCCGGTCTCGATCGACAGCCCGCAAGGCTGGTGGAAGTCGGTGAATCTGGCGACGGACAAGATCATCGATCCGCTCTCGCGCCTCGCCGAAGCCATGCATCGGCACGGCGCGAAGATCATGATCCAGGCGACGCACATGGGCCGCCGCTCCGCCTTCCACGGCGAGCACTGGCCGCACCTGATGTCGCCTTCGGGCGTGCGCGAGCCGGTGCACCGCGGCAACGCTAAGATCATCGAGGTCGAGGAAATTCGCCGCATCATCAGTGACTTCGCGGCAGCCGCGAAGCGCGTGAAGGATGCGGGCATGGACGGCATCGAGATTTCGGCGGCGCACCAGCATCTGATCGACCAGTTCTGGAGCCCGCGCACGAACTTCCGCACCGACGAATGGGGCGGCTCGCTCGAGAATCGTCTGCGCTTTGGCGTGGAAGTGCTCAAGGCCGTGCGCGAAGCGGTGGGCAAGGACTTCTGCGTCGGCCTGCGCATGTGCGGCGACGAATTCCACGAAGACGGCCTCGACCACGAGCAACTGAAGGAAATCGCCCAGGCGATGTCCGAGACGGGCCTCATCGATTATCTGGGCGTGATCGGTTCGGGTGCGGACACGCACAACACGCTCGCGAACTGCATGCCGCCGATGGCGCTGCCGCCCGAGCCGTTCGTGCATCTCGCGGCGGGCATCAAGTCGGTGGTGAAGCTGCCGGTCATGCACGCGCAGAGCATCCGCGACGCGGGCCAGGCCGAACGCCTGCTCGCGAGCGGCATGGTCGACCTCGTGGGCATGACGCGCGCGCAGATCGCCGATCCGCATATGGTCATCAAGATCCGCGACGGCCGCGAAGACGAAATCAAGCAATGCGTGGGCGCGAACTATTGCATCGACCGCCAGTACAACGGTCTCGACGTGCTGTGCGTGCAGAACGCGGCCACCTCGCGCGAAGCGACGATGCCGCACGTGATCGAGAAGACGCGCGGCCCGAAGCGCAAGGTCGTGGTGGTGGGCGCGGGTCCCGCCGGTCTCGAAGCGGCGCGCGTGGCGCGCTCACGCGGCCACGACGTCGTGCTGTTCGACAAGAACACCGAGGTGGGCGGCCAGATCATGATCGCCGCGAAGGCGCCGCAGCGCGAGCAGATGGCCGGCATCGTGCGCTGGTTCGACATGGAGACGAAGCGCCTCGGCGTGGACCGGCGTCTGGGCGTGACCGCCGACGAAAAGACGATCATGGCCGAGAAACCGGATATCGTTGTGCTCGCAACCGGCGGCCGTCCGTTCTCCGACCAGGTTCCCGCATGGGGCGTGGCCGAAGGCATCGCGGTGAGTTCGTGGGACATCCTGACCGGCAAGGTCGAGCCCAGGCAGAACGTGCTGGTCTATGACGGCGTGAGCACCCATGCGGGTGCGGGCGTGGCCGACTTCATTTCGAGCCGTGGCTCGAAGGTCGAGATCGTCACGCCCGATGTGAAGGTGGCCGACGATTGCGGCGGCACGACATTCCCGATCTTCTATCGTCGCCTCTATGCGCAGGGTGTGATCCACACGCCGAATTACTGGCTCGACCGCGTTTATGAGGAAGACGGCAAGAAGATCGCCGTGCTGCGCAACGAGTACACGGAGGAGCAGGAGGAGCGCTCCGTCGATCAGGTCGTGATCGAAAACGGCAGCACGCCGAACGACGAGCTGTACTGGAAGCTCAAGGCCGAATCGGTGAACCGCGGTCAGGTGGACGTGCACAAGCTGTTCGCTTCCGAGGCGCAGCCGTGCCTGTCCGAAGCGCTCGGCAATGGCCGCTTCCTGCTGTTCCGTGTTGGCGACTGCATCTCGATGCACAACATCCACGGCGCCATCTACGACGCGCTGCGGCTCGTGAAGGACTTCTGACCCATGAACCCGACCTGGCTCATTACCGCGCTGCTGTGGCTGTCGATGGCGGGCCTCGCGTTCGCCGTCGCGAAGCGTGCCGCTTACTGGCGCGTCGGGCGCGCAGCGGCGCCCGGCTCGTTCGGCGCCTTCGGTTTCATCAAGCTGTTCAGCATTCCGAAGCGCTATTTCGTCGATCTGCACCACGTGGTCGCACGCGACCCGTATATCGCGAAGACGCACGTCGCGACCGCCGGCGGCGCGATTGGCGCGCTCGTGCTCGTGTTCATCAACTATGGACTCGCGATCTATTCGCCGTGGCTCGACAAGCTGATCTTCCTCGCGGCGCTCGCGATGCTGATTGGCGTGGTGTTCGTGTGGCGCCGCCGGAACGCGAAGCAGGTGCCGGCGCGCCTTTCGCGCGGCCCGTGGAATACGCTGCCCTGGCTGCTTGGCTCGTTCGCGCTCGGCGTGGCGCTCTACACGGTGGTGCCGGCGAGTGCGATGTCGGGTGGCTTCGCGGTGCTCTGCGCGCTGCTGATTGGCGTGGGTGCGTTCGCGATGACGTTCGGCGCCGCGAAGGGCGGCCCGATGAAGCACGCGATCGCGGGCCTGCTGCACCTCGCGTTCCATCCGCGCCAGGAGCGTTTCGCGGCCTCGCGTGAAGGCTGGACCGGCAACGGTACCGCCACGCCGCCCACGGCGCTCAAGCTGCCCGATATCGATCATCAGGAGTACGGCGTTGCGAAGCCCGTGGAGTTCCGCTGGAACCAACTGCTGAGCTTCGACGCCTGCGTGCAGTGCGGCAAGTGCGAGGCCGCGTGCCCCGCGTTCGCTTCGGGCCAGCCGCTCAATCCGAAGAAGCTGATTCAGGACCTCGTGGTGGGCATGGCGGGCGGCACCGACGCGGCCTATGCGGGCAGCCCCACGCCGGGCATCAAGGTCGGCCAGCATGGCGGCGCGCCGAACGGTCCGATCGTCTCGGGTCTGATCGAAGCGCAAACGCTGTGGTCGTGCACCACCTGCCGCGCCTGCGTGCAGGAGTGCCCGATGCTGATCGAGCACGTGGACGCCATCGTCGACATGCGCCGTAACCAGACGCTCGTGCACGGCACGGTGCCGGGAAAGGGCCCCGAAGTGCTCGCGAACCTGCGCGAGACGGGCACGATGGGCGGCTACGACAAGGCCGCGCGCTACGACTGGTCGGTCGACCTGAACGCGCCCATCGCGCAGCCGGGCAAGCCCGTGGATGTGCTGCTGGTGGCGGGCGAAGGTGCGTTCGACATGCGCTATCAGCGCACGCTGCGCGCACTCGTGAAGGTGCTCAACAAGGCGGGCGTGAGCTACGCCGTGCTCGGTGGACAGGAAACGGATACGGGCGACGTGGCGCGCCGTCTTGGCGACGAGGCAACGTTCCAGCGCATGGCGAAGCAGATGATGGGCACGCTTTCGACGCTGAACTTCAAGCGCATCGTGAGCGCCGACCCGCACGTCATGCACAGCCTGCGCAACGAATACCGCGCGCTCGGCACGCGTTACGAGGTGCTGCATCACACGACGTTCCTCGCCGAGCTGGCCGCGACCGGCAAGATCGCGCCGAAGGCCGTGGAGGCGCTGCGCGAAAAGCGCACCACGTATCACGATCCCTGCTATCTCGGCCGCTATAACGGCGAAACCGAAGCGCCGCGCAAGCTGCTCAGGACCATCGGCATTCAGGTGGTGGAGATGGAGCGCAACGGCATGCGCGGACGCTGCTGCGGCGGTGGCGGCGGTGCGCCGCTGACCGATATCCCCGGCAAGCAGCGCATTCCCGATATCCGCATCGCCGACGCGAAGGCGGTAGGCGCCGAAGTGGTCGCCGTGGCATGCCCGAACTGCACGGCAATGCTCGAAGGCGTCGTGGGTCCGCGCCCCGAGGTGCTCGACGTGGCCGAACTCGTTGCAGCTTCGCTGGAGTGAACCGATGAACGCGATCAAACGAATCGATCCGCGCCGCCCCTTCATCATTACGGCGGACGGGCTCAGGCGCATCACGCTTGGCGAGAGCGGCAGCGCGGACGCAAGCGCCGCGCATTGGACCGGTCATGCGCATGGACACGCCGCCGCGAAGCCACGCCGGCAAGTTAGCGATCCGAAGCAAATCCTGTTGGCGGTGGCGCACGCCGAGCGCGGCGCGATCGACGATCATACGTGCCAGGCCATTGCCGCGGCGGCATTGCTCGCCGATGCGCAAACCGAAGTGGCGCTGCTCGTGTTCGGCGAAGTGAAGGACGACGTGGCCGCGCTCGGCGTGGACAAGCTGATCGAGCTGCCGGGTTTCGAGCGCCGCGTGTTCGCCCCCGAAAGCGAGTTGCGCGCATTGCAGGCCTGCGCGGCCGCGCTCGCGCCGAAGCACGTGTTCGTGCCCGACAACGCGACCGGCGACGGCGACCTGGGCCGCCGCTATGCCGCATCGGCAGGCGCGAGCGTGGCAACGCACGTGGTCGAGATCGACGCGAAGCATGTGGGCGCGTACGAACAGGCGAAGCGCGCTTTTGCAACGCGCGCGCTGCCCGACGTGATTCTGCTCGCGCCCAACGCGGTCGATGCGAAGCTGCCCTTCGTGGGCGCGGGCGAGCGTCTCGCGGGTGACTTCGTTCGCGCGGCCGGCGATCTCGAGCCACTGTATCGCGATCTGGGCCTCGAGGAACTCGACGCCGCACAGGTGGCGCTCGAAGAGGCCGACTTCATCGTCTCGGCGGGCAACGGCGTGAGCGACATTGCTGCGTTCGAACGGCTCGCGGGTGCGTTCGGCGCGGCCATCGGCGCGAGCCGAGTGGCGGTGGACAACGGCCATTTCACGCGCGACAAGCAGGTGGGCGCGACCGGCAAGACGGTGGAGGCGAGCGTGTATATCGCGTTCGGCATTTCCGGGGCCGTGCAGCATTTGCAGGGCATCAAGGACTGCCGTCACGTGATTGCCGTGAATCTCGACGGCAGCGCGCCGATCGCGAAGCGCGCGAACCTCACCGTGGTGGGCGACGCACAGCAAACCATCGCCGCGCTGATCCAGCAGGTGCAGAGCGCGCGCGCGACGCGCGGGCAAGCGCCGGCTTCCGTCGAGCAACCTCAACCCGCAGGAGTGGCCGCATGAATGCTCAACGACAGATAGAACGCATCGCGGTGCTGGTTTCCGCGGGCCGCCATCCCGTGAGCGGCGCGCCGCGCTATAGCCGCAACGACGCGCAGGCGCTGGAAATCGGCCGCAAGCTCGCCGGCCAGCATCGCGCGCAACTCGACGTGATTCACGCGGGCGACGCGAACGATCCCGCGCTTGCCGAATACCTCGCACTGGGCGCGCGCGAAGTCGAAGTGCTCGCCTGCGCACCAGGCGACGACGCAGCGCGCGCGCTCGCCGAACGCGTGCGCGGCTACGACCTCGTGCTGACCGGCACGCGCGCCGAGGGCGCCCACGACAGCGGCATGCTGCCGTACAGCGTGGCGGCGGCGCTGGGCTGCCCGCTCGTGGGCAGCGCGGTCGACATCGACGTAAAAGGGGGCCGCGCGACGGTCCGCCAGTTCCTGCCCAAGGGGCTGCGCCGCCGCGTGGAAGCGGCGCTGCCGGCGGTGATCGCCGTGCATCCGCTGGCCAACGCTCAGCCGCAGTACGCGTATGCCCGTTTGCGTGCGGGCACGATCCGGCCCCAACGCGCCACGCGTTTTGCGAGCGATGAAGCCGCAGCCTGGAAGATGGGCCCCATCGAGCGCAAACCCGTCAAGCTCGCCGCCGCCGAGAAGCGCTCCGGGCATGCCCGGATGCTCTCGGCCACCACGACCGAAAGCCGCGGCGGGAACGTCGTAATTGAGGGGAGTTCGGTCGAAAAAGCACAAGTGATACTTGCGTATTTGCGCGAGCATCAACTCATCGATTACTGAAATTTGCTGATCTGTCGGCAAGAACCAGGGATGAAAAATCCGGAGCAAACGATGAACGTATCGGCAGACATTCGCGCGCTGGTGGAGCGGCGCCAGGCGGGCTACAGCCTCGAAGCACCCTTCTATCGCAGCGAGGAAATTTTCGCGCTCGACATGGAGACGATTTTCCGCCAACACTGGATCCAGGTGGCCACGGAGCCGGAGCTTCCCGAGCCGGGCGACTACGTGACGGTCGAGCTGGCCGGCGAGTCGATCCTGATCGTGCGCGACGACGACATGGAAGTGCGCGCGTTCCATAACGTGTGCCGCCATCGCGGCGCGCGCCTGTGCAACGAGCAGAAGGGGACGGTGGGCAACATCGTCTGCCCTTATCACAGCTGGACCTACAACCTGACCGGCGAACTGATGTTCGCCGAGCACATGGGCGAGCAGTTCGACCGCTGCAAGCACAGCCTCAAGCAGGTCCACGTGCAAAACCTGGCAGGCCTGATCTTCATCTGCCTCGCCGACGAGCCGCCCGCCGACTTCGCGATGATGCGCGCGGCCATGGAGCCGTATCTGATGCCGCACGATCTGCCGAACTGCAAAGTGGCCGCGCAGGTCGACATCGTCGAGAAGGGCAACTGGAAGCTCGTGATGGAGAACAATCGCGAGTGCTATCACTGCGTCGCGAACCACCCCGAGCTGACGATTTCGCTCTACGAATACGGCTTCGGCTACCAGCGCTCGCCCGCGAACGCGGATGGCATGGACGCCTTCGAGCGCACCTGCGTCGAACGCGCGAAGCAGTGGGAAGAGATGAACCTGCCGTCGGTCGAAGTCGAAAAACTGCTCGACGTCACCGGTTTTCGCACGCAGCGCCTGCCGCTCGACCGCAGCGGCGAGTCGCAGACGCTCGACGCCAAGGTGGCATCGAAGAAGCTGCTGGGCGAATTCCGCACGGCCGATCTTGGCGGCCTCTCGTTCTGGACCCAGCCGAACTCGTGGCATCACTTCATGAGCGATCACATCGTTTCGTTCTCGGTGATCCCGCTCTCGGCCGGCGAGACGCTCGTGCGCACGCGCTGGCTCGTGCACCAGGACGCCGTCGAGGGCGTCGATTACGACGTGGCGAATCTCACGGCCGTCTGGAACGCGACCAACGACCAGGACCGCACGCTGGTGGAATATTCGCAGCGCGGCGCGGGCAGCAGCGCCTATGAGCCGGGCCCGTACTCGCCGTACACCGAGGGTCTCGTCGAAAAATTCACGGCCTGGTATGTCGGCCGTCTTGCCGAGAAGATCGGCGCATAACCTGGTGCGCGAGTAGAGCGGAGTCTGACATGATGCGAGATGCGGCCCAATTCGATCCCACGGACAGCCGGGTGACGCGCCCGGCCTTCTGGGACACGCTGCCGGAGCGCTGGACGAGCGATGTCGAGGAGACACTCGTGTGCTGCCACGTGCGGCAGGAAACGCACGACGTGAAGAGCTTTTTCTTTCGTTCGCCGCAAGGGCGCACGTTTTCGTTCGAGCCGGGGCAGTTTATTACGCTCGAGCTGGAAATCGACGGCGAGCCGGTGAATCGTTGCTATACGATTTCGTCGTCGCCGGCGCGGCCGCACACGATCTCCATCACGGTCAAGCGCGTGCCGGGCGGCAAGGTGTCGAACTGGCTGCACGACAACCTGCAACCGGGCGCGTCGATCCGCGTGCTCGGGCCGGGCGGCGAGTTCACCTGCGCGCGCCATCCGGCGAACAAGTATCTGTTCCTTTCGGCGGGCTCCGGCATCACGCCGCTGATGTCGATGAGCCGCGCGCATCACGATCTCGCCGAAGATCGCGACATCGTGTTCGTACATAGCGCGCGCACGCCCGACGACATCATCTTCGCGCGCGAGCTCGAATTGATCGCGGCGAGCCATGCGCACTTTCGCACTTCATTCGTTTGCGAGCGGCTGGGCGCGCGCACGGCGTGGCCAGGCGTGACCGGCTTTCTCACGCTGCCGCTGCTGAAGCTGATTGCGCCGGATTTCATGGAGCGCGAGATTTTCACCTGCGGGCCCGCGCCCTATATGAAGGCCGTGCGCGACCTGCTCGATGAAGCCGGGTTCCCGCGCAAGCAGTATCACGAAGAGAGCTTCTCGTTCGAGACGCTCAACGCGAGCGAGCCCGAGACGCAGGCCGAAGCGCTTGCCGAGGCGCCCGCGCAAACGGACGCAGAAACGGCCACGTTCAAGGTCACGTTTGCCAGGAGCAATCGCGAGATTCAGTGCGGGACGAATCAGCACGTGCTGGAGGCCGCGCGCCAGGCAGGCGTGCGGCTGCCGTCCTCGTGCGCGCAGGGCATGTGCGGCACCTGCAAGGTCAAGCTGGTCTCGGGCCAGGTGCAGATGAAGCATAACGGCGGCATTCGCCAGCGCGAAATCGATCAGGGCATGGCGCTGATGTGCTGCTCGAAGCCGCTGTCCGATCTCGTCATCGACAAGTAATACAAGGCAAAGGACCCGCACGCGCACGTCGCGTACGCGCATGTCGCCAACGCGCACGTCGCAGAACGCGCATGTCGCAGAACGACAGGATCGCGTCGCAAATCGACGATAACAACAAATTGTGGCGGGGGAATCTGGAGATGCACAGGGCATGAATGCCCACATTAGAGGAGACGACCGTGAAGCTGCTGCAAAAACTGTTGTGGACCGGCATGGTGTCGGCGATGGTGGCGTTGAGTGGTCCGGCATTCGCGGACGGCAAGCCGACGCTGAAGATCGGCTATGTGGAAGGATGGGACGACAGCGTGGCCACTTCGAACGTGGCGGCGCGCATCATCGAAAAGCGCTACGGCTACCAGGTGCAGCTCGTGCCGGTGGCGGCCGGCATCATGTGGCAGGGCGTGGCGCGCGGCGACCTGGATGCAACGCTTTCCGCGTGGCTGCCGGTCACGCAGGGCGCATACTGGGCGCAGTTCAAGGATAAGGTCGTCGATCTTGGCACCAACTTCACGGGCGCGAAGATCGGCCTCGTGGTGCCCGACTACGTGAGCGCGAAGAGCATCGACGATCTCAACGCACAAAAGAGCGCATTTGGCGGACGCATCGTCGGCATCGATGCGGGCGCCGGCGTGATGCGCAAAACCGACGAAGCGGTGAAGCAATACGGGCTCGAATACACGGTCATGCCGAGCTCCGGCAGCGCCATGACGGCCGAGCTGGCGCGCGACGTCAACGCGAAGAAGCCGGTGATCGTGACCGGCTGGACGCCGCACTGGATGTTCGCGAAGTACAAGCTGCGCTTTCTCGAAGATCCCAAGGATGTTTATGGCGCGGCCGAACACGTGGATAACGTGATCAACCCCGATCTCGAGAAGAAGGCGCCGCCGGTGGTCGCGTTTCTCAAGAAGTTTCAGTGGAAACCCGGTGAGATCGATAGCGTGATGCTCGCTATTCAGAACGGCGCGAAGCCCGAGGCTGCTGCTGATACGTGGATTGCCGCGCATGGCGAGCGTGTGAATGATTGGGCGCAGTAAAGGCCGCAGTAAAGGCCGCAGTAAAGGCCTGTAGCAGGCTGGGCGTTGGCGCGTTTTCTTGTATTCGTGCCGCCCCGCACAGGGGCAACGCTGGCAGACCGACACGAAATCAAGGAAACGCACCACTCGCACCGGTACGGTGCACACGACCCAAAGGGGGGCGCGCACCGCGCGCCCAGGAAGAAAAGCCCCCCGAATCATCGTGTCGTTTTTGCATAAGCGCCTGTCGCAAATAGCCATCCCGGCGGGGTTTTTTCTGGCAACTATGTAGATACACAGAGCGGGCCGGCGCCTGCATGACGAGGAGATGGAGTCGATGAAATCCCCAAAGATCGTAGTCGATGGACTATGCAAGGTTTTCGGGCCCAATCCGAAAGTGGCGCGCGAGTTGCTCTCGAGCGGCGCCACCAAGGACGAAATGTTTGCGAAAACCGGTTACGTGCTTGGCGTGAATAACGCCTCGTTCTCGGTGAACGAAGGCGAGATCTTCGTGCTGATGGGGCTCTCGGGCTCCGGCAAGTCCACCCTCATTCGCCTCATCAACCGTCTCGTCGAGCCCACCGCGGGCAAGGTCGTGATCGATGGCCGCGATATTGCCGCCGTCAAGAAGCGCGAACTGGTTTCGCTGCGCCGCACCGACATGAGCATGGTGTTCCAGTCGTTCGCACTCATGCCGCAGCGCACCGTGCTCGCGAATGCGGCGTTCGGCCTCGAAGTGGCGGGTGTCGGGCGCAAGGAGCGCGAGCAACGCGCGCTCACCGTGCTCGAACAGGTCGGCCTCGCGCAATTCGCGCACAAGCTGCCCGCCGAGCTTTCCGGCGGCATGCAGCAGCGCGTGGGCCTCGCGCGCGCGCTCTCCGTGAACCCTTCGCTCATGATCATGGACGAGGCGTTCTCGGCGCTCGACCCGCTCAAGCGCAAGGAAATGCAGAACGTGCTGCTGCAACTGCAAAAAGAGCAGCGCCGTACGATCATGTTCGTCTCGCACGACCTGGAAGAGGCGCTGCGCATCGGCAGCCGCATCGCCATCATGGAAGGTGGCCGGATCGTGCAGATCGGTACCCCCCAGGAAATCATCAGTAATCCTGCCGATGACTACGTGCGCGCATTCTTCGACGGCGTCGACACGAGCCGCTACCTCACCGCAGGCGATCTGATGCAGCGCGAAGCGGTGCCGCTCATTCGCACGCTGGACAAGACGAGCGTTGCCGCGTCGCTCAACGGCAGCAACGAATATGCGTTCGTGCTGGACGCGCAGCGCCGCATCAGCGGCTTCGTCACGCGCGATGCGATCGGCGTGGAGAAGCCCTCACTGCGCAAGGTCGAATGCATTTCGCGCGCCGCGCCGCTCGATCAGGTCGTCTCGCGCGTCTGCGCGACGAATACGGCGTTGCCCGTGGTCGACGATGAAGGCCGTTATTGCGGCTCCATCGATCAGGCCGCTGTCCTCAAGGTCATTACGCGCAACAGGGGTGCCCATGTCTGAGATGATTCCACTCGGCCAATGGGTCGATCAGTCGGTTCATTATCTGCTCGACCACGATGCCAACACTTTCGACACCATCGGCAGGGGGATCGAAAGCTTCGCGAGGCTCATCGAGCATGGCCTGCAGGCCGTTCCCATGTGGGCGATGATGGCGTTCTTCATCGCGCTCGGGTTGTGGCGCGTGGGCTGGCGCTTCGCGCTCTTTGCCACGGCCTCGCTGCTGCTCATCTACGCGACAGGCTTCTGGGACCAGATGATCGTGACCTTGGGGCTCACGCTTTCGTCGACGCTCATTAGCCTCGTGCTGGGCGTTCCGCTTGGCATCTGGACGGCGAAGAACAAGCTCGTGCAGGCCATCGTGCGGCCGATTCTCGACCTGATGCAGACGATGCCGGCTTTCGTCTACCTGATTCCGGCCGCCATGCTGTTCGGCCTTGGCCGCGTGCCCGGCATTCTCTCGACGGTGATCTTCGCCATGCCGCCTGCCGTGCGTCTCACGAGCCTCGGCATCAAGCACGTGAACCGCGAGATCGTGGAAGCGGGTCAGGCCTTCGGCTGCACGCCGTGGCAACTGCTCTACAAGGTGCAGTTCCCCAACGCGCTGCCGTCGATCATGCAGGGCGTGAACCAGACGATCATGATGGCGCTTTCGATGGTGATTATCGCCTCGATGGTGGGCGCGGGCGGCCTCGGCAACGACGTGCTCGCGAGCATTCAGCGCCTCGACATCGGCCTTGGTTTTGAAAGTGGTCTTTCGGTGGTGCTGCTCGCGATCATTCTCGACCGCATTACCGAGAGCTTCGGCCGCGCGCCGGGAGCCGCGAAAGCGCCGCTGTTCTCGGGCTTCAAGCAGCTGTTTCGTCCGCGCGCGGTAGTCGCGCAGGCCTGAGCGCCAGGCCGCTTGCGGTAAGCGCGGTTTGCTTACCGGGTGAACCGGCTCGCGCAAGCGGGCCGGTTCTTCGTTAAACAGTCTGTGCAGGTTTGTCTCCATAGGGGCGCAATGTGACGTCCGGCACCGCTGTGGCCGCCGTGGCCGCCGAACAACCGGGGACGGCTTCCTCGTTGCAACATTTCGGCTTCCTTACGTTGTCGAACTTTTCGATGATCGCGTTCTCGAGCGCTGTCGAAGTTCTGCGCATGGCCAACTATGTCGGGCGTGGCGATCTCTACCGCTGGTCGGTCTACACGCTCGACGGCGCGCCCGCGCGCGCGAGCAACGGGATTTCGGTGCGGCCGGCCCAGGCGCCGGACCCGGCCGATCTTCCCGACGTGATGATCGTCTGCGGCGGCGTTCGCATTCAGGAAGCGGTGGACGATAACGTGCGCGCCGCGCTACATGGCTTCGCGCAGCAGGGCATGCCGCTCGGCGGCATCTGCACGGGTGCATACGCACTGATGGCGAGCGGGCTGCTCGACGGCTATCGATGCGTGGTGCACTGGGAGAATCTTTCGGCGCTGCACGAGGCCTTTCCGCACGTGCAATTCGCCGACGAGCTTTTCGTGGTCGACCGCGACCGCCTCACCTGCACGGGCGGCACGGCGCCGCTGGATTTGATGCTCGATCTCGTGGGCGCGCGTTTCGGTCATCAGCTTGCCGCCAAGGTTTCGGAGCAGTTCATTCTGGAGCGCATTCGCGGCGCGACCGATCTGCAGCCGATTCCCGTCGACGCACGCGTGGGCTTCTCGCGCGCGGAGCTGGTCGAGGTCGTGCGGCTGATGGAGGCCAATATTCGGGAGCCGCTCTCGCTCGAAGAGCTCGCGCGGCTCGTGCGGCTTTCGCAGCGGCATTTGCAGCGCATGTTCAAGGCTTATCTGAACGTGTCGCCCACGCATTATTACCTCACGCTGCGCCTGAAGCGCGCGCGCGAGCTATTGCGCACGACCGATGCGTCGATCGCGCGCGTGACGGCGGTCTGCGGGTTCAATTCGCCGTGCCATTTCAGCAAGGCGTATCGCGTGCAGTTCGGTCATGCGCCTAGTCACGAGCGGCGCGGGGTGGAGTGAGGGGTTCTCACGCCGCGCGCGGCGAGTGCACGCACACTGCGCTTGCGATCAATGCAGCGAAGAGGATCCAGCGGCGTCGCTGGCTTCACCGGCCACCAGCCGGTCGGTGCGGAAGAACGCGTCGAGGTCCGCCATCTGCGAGGGCTCTTGCCCGCTGCGCTGCTCGCGGAACATGACGGGCGGCACGCCAAACTGCTTGCGGAATTCGCGCCCGAGATGCGAGGCATCCGCGAAGCCGCAACTCGATGCGATATCGGCCACGGTGCGGTCCGAGCTCGTGAGCAGCCACGCGGCGGTGCGCAGGCGCAGCACGTTGGCGAACGCGCGCGGGCTCTTGCCCGTCTCGGCCTTGAAGAGCCGCTCGAGCTGGCGCGGCGAGAGAGTGAGCTTGCAGGCCAGTTCTTCGAGCGGAATGTTGCGCCCAACCTGTTGCTCCATCAGCAGGATCGCGCGCTTGACCTTCGGATGCGTCGCGGGCTCGAGACCCGGCGGATGCGGCTGGGGCGCGTTGCCCTTCTGCATCTCGCCAACCAGCAGGATGCGCAGCGCCTTTTGCACGGTCGCGTGATCGAAGTGGCGCAGCAGGATCGCGGCGGCCACGTCGATCGACGCGCGCCCGCCCGAGCAGGTGATGCGGCGGCGGTCGATTACGAAGAGCCGGTCGGCAACGAGCGCATCGGCATTCACGGTGGGAAAGCGCTCGATGAAATCCCAGTAGTGGAACCAGCTCACGCAGATGCGGTGATCGCCGAGCACGCCCGCGCGCATCATGGCGAACACGCCGGTGCAGATGCCCACGACCGTGGTGTTGCCCGCTGCCGCGCGGCGGATATAGCGCAGCGTTTCCTCGCTCGCCTGCGGACCGGAATGCAGCAGGCCGCCCACGACCACGAGGTAGTCGACGGGCTCGGCGTTCTCGAAGGTCTCCCACGGCGTGACCTGGATGCCGCAACTCGCGCGCACCGGCGCGAGCGTCTGGCCGATCACGCGCCACGAGCAGCGCACGGGCTTGCTGTAGTCGCCGTCGTCGGCCGAGAGACGCAGCATGTCCACGAAGCCCGAAAATGCGGTGAGCGTGAAATTGGGCAGCAGCACGATGCCGAAGCGGATGCGCTCCTTCGGCTGGGCGTCGAGCGAGGGGACGATCGGTAGCGGGTCGGACATAGCGGCGGGTGGGTCAGGAAAACACATGCGGCGAAGGCATGCGGAGAACGTCTGCGGCCCGGACATGCGCAAACCCGCGGCGGTGCAGTTCGCTCAAGCGTCGCCGATCCGGCATGCCGGTACTTGTGCTTATACGTCGGCTATCTGCGTCAAAGCGAAATTGCGCGGCCTTGGCGCGGCCCGTGGCGACGATGTTCCGCGACCACGGCGCATTTGTTCTATCGGCGCTGCGCCGCGTTGGCGAAACTCGGCGCAGCGTGCCCGAGTGCCGCGCGCCGGCCGGATCAGGCCGGTTCAGGGCAACTCGAGCCCATTCAAGCCAAAGTCGATCCAAGCCAAAGCCGATTCAAGCGAAAAGGTCCTTCACCGTGCCGCACGTGCCGCGCGCCAAAACCGTCGAGCTCAACGAACGCGCCAGTCACGGCGACGCTGCCGCCGCGCTCGCCCTGCTCGAGCAGAGCATGGCGCGCGGGCACCAGCGCATCGGCTTGCTGCGCTATTTGCGGGCACGGTGTCTCGGCGCCGCGCTGGAAGGCAGGCATCACGACTATGCGCAGCGCGTGACGGGCAAGCTGAGCGAGGCGGCGCTGGCATGCCTCGCGCAGGAGGCGCAGCGCCGTCATCGCGGTTGAGCGCAGCGCTTAGAGCACGACCGTGCGGCCGTCGTTGATGAAGACGCGGCGCTCCAGAAATGCCTTCACGGCGCGCCCGAGCGTCACGCACTCCACATCGCGGCCAACGGCGAGGAGCCGGTCCGGATCGCAGGTGTGATCGACGCGCTGCACTTCCTGCTCGATGATCGGGCCTTCGTCCAGATCGTCGGTGACGAAGTGCGCCGTCGCGCCAATCAGCTTCACGCCGCGCACGTGGGCCTGATGATAGGGGCGCGCGCCCTTGAAGCCGGGCAGGAACGAATGATGGATGTTGATCGCGCGGCCGGCGAGACGCTTGCTCGTTTCGTCGGAAAGAATCTGCATGTAGCGCGCGAGCACGAGCAGCTCGGAGCCGGTCGATTCGAACAGGTCGAGAATCGCGGCCTCCTGCTGCTGGCGCGTTTCCGGCGTGACCGGCAAATGCCGGAACGGCAGCCCGTGCTGGCGCGCGAGCGGCTCGAAATCGGCATGGTTCGACGCGATGGCCGCAATGTCCATCTGCAACTCGCCCATGCGCCAGCGGAACAGCAGATCGGCGAGGCAGTGCTCGAGCTTCGAGACGAGGATCAGCACCTTGGGCCGAACCTGCAGGTCGTGGATCGCCCACGTCATCTCATGCGTGCGCGCCGTGGGCTCGAACTCCTTGCGCAGGCTCGCGAGATCGAGTTCGCCGTTGGCCCCGCGAATCACTTCGTGAAAGACGCAGCGCAGGAAAAAGCGCGAGCTGATGTCGTCGTCGAAGACGGTCAGCTCGTCGATATAGCAGCGATGCCCGTCCAGAAAGCTGGCGACGGCGGCCACCTGTCCGGCGGCGCTCGGGCAGGACAGGGTCAGGACGTACTGGTGTGGGCGAACGTCGATGGACATACGAGAGTCTCCAGGTGTCGTAGAGCGCCCCAAGCGGCGTGTCATTCGCGCATTGGGGCTATGCCTGGAGTAAGCCATTTTTTGGCGCGCGGCACATAGAACGCACGCGCTATGTTGCGAGTATGGAAACGCCACCCGTCGTGCGCGCCACGGCGCCTTGGGCCGGATTTTGCCGGATCTCCGGGCCGGGATGCGGCCAGTGGGCGGGTCGGAAAGCGGCGGGTCGATACGATTGCGCGCATACCCCGGTGTGAATTTGAATCGTTATCTTGAATTTATGCTATTTGGTTGTTTTGTTTGAAAAATTAATACTTTCGTTGTCTAATTATTGTCGCCGATCTGTCGGGCTGCAGATAACCTTCGATAAACAAGCAGGCCTTCCGAATAAAGACGCTCATATGACCTGTCGGAAGAACGTACGAAAATGGCTCAAGCTCTATGCTGCCGGCGGTTTCGCCGCCGCCGCCGCCGTCGCGCTCGGGCCGAGTGGGGCCGAGGCGACCGAGGGCGCGCTCGGGCGGCCCGTGGCCGGCACGAGCGTGTTGTCGGGCATCGGCATCGTGCCGCCGGATCCGATGACGATCGTGAGCCTGCAGCAGATTTACCTCGACGGCTCGATCAGCGGAACCCGGGGCGTGCCGATCGCCGGTAAGACGTCGCTCGGCGTGGATGGCAAGATTGCCTTCACGCTCGCGACGATCGAACACGTCTGGGGCGGAATCGGCGGTTGGGACTTCGCCTCGGCCATCACGCTGCCCTATGCGTGGGAGGAGGTCACGGGCACGTTCTCCGTGGGGCGGGCGTCGAGCTCGGCGAGCGACCGGGCGTCGAACCTGTTCGACATGTACTTCACGCCGATCGTCGCTGGCTACCACCTGAGCAAGACCGACCACATCGCGTTCAGCTTCAACTTCTGGGCGCCCACGGGCCAGTACGATCCCAATGCGCTGGCCAACCCCAGCCTGAACAACTGGACGTTCGTGCCGCAGGCCGCATACACGAAGCTTGTGCCCCAGTACGGTCTCGAATTCGATGCGGTGCTCGGGCTTCAGTTCTATACCCGCAATCCCGCGACCGATTATCAGAACGCGCCGTTGCTGACGCTCGATGTCATGGGGCTCAAGAAGTTTGCGAATGGCGTTGGCGTGGGGCTGGTGATGGGCACGGTTCAACAGCTCGGCAAGGATTCCGGCCCGATAGCGGACAAGCTCGACGGATTTGTCGGGCGGGACTTCGCGATGGGTCCCATCGTCACCTATGACACGAAAATCAACGGCAAGCATCCGCTTTCCGCAAGCCTGCGCTGGGTGCCGACCATTGCCAGCACCAACCGTCTAAAAAGCACGACGACTGTTCAGGCGACTGCCACGCTGGCGTTCTAGCCGTTGTCAAGACAAGCACCCGCTGCGCCGAACGGCGGGCACCGACTTTCCTCATCTCGACTCATCCATAGGGATTGCTGATTTTATTGGCAATCCAGGGTTGTCTATGTCCGTTCGGCAATGTCGACCGGGTATCCAGGCTGTTCGCTCGCAAGACGCCGTCGATATTCGTATTTTTTCGACCGGAAAATCAGAACATTCCTATTTTTTGCGGTCTTTGCGTTACATCCAAATATCGATCGTTCCCTCCTCCCTGGTCAGGCGTTCCCGGTAAAGTGCGCGGCACGATCAATTGTCATAACAAGGACAAATGGTCCTGCGCCACACACGTTGCGTTGAACCACGCTCGACAGATGGCGGCGCACGCCTCGGCCTGGAACGTCGACCTGGGTTTCGCCCCTGTGCCTCGCCTTCATTGCCGAATCGAAGCAAACCCGGCGATGCTTTATACGGATGCTTTCACATGAAAAAGAGATTGTTTTCGATTGCCTTGCTGTTGATGAGCGCGTTGTGCGCATCGGGCGTTTCGCTGCGCGCATTGGCGGTTGCGCCGGCGGCCTCGCCCGAGGAGGTTCGCGCCATCGCGCGCGATGCCTATATCTACGGCTACCCCATGATCGACAACTACCGGATCCAGTATTCCTATTTCGTCGACAAGCAGAACCCGGAGTACAAGGGCCCGTGGAACACACTCCACAATAGCGCGCACGTCTACACGCCCGAAGACAAGGCCATCCAGACGCCCAATTCCGATACGCCCTATTCGCAGCTGGGCGCGGACCTGCGCGCCGAGCCGCTCGTGATTACGGTGCCGAAAATCGAGAAGGGCCGCTATTACTCGCTGCAGTTCATCGACATGTACACCTTCAACTTCGCCTATGCCGGTACGCGCACCACGGGCAACGAGGCGGCCAGCTTCCTCCTCGCTGGCCCGAACTGGCATGGCGCCACGCCTCCCGGCATCAAGAAGGTGTTCCGCAGCGAAACCGATTTCGCCTTCGTGTTCTTCCGTACCCAGCTATTCAGTCCGCAGGACATCGACAACGTCCGGAAGATTCAGGCCGGCTATAAGGTGCAGACGCTGTCGGCGTTCCTTGGCCGGCCCGCACCGCCCGCCGCGCCAGCCATCGATTTCCCGAAACCCCTGAACGAGCAGGAGGAGCATAGCTCGCTCGAGACGTTCAACCTCGTCAGCTACCTGCTGCAATTTTGCCCGCCTGATCCCAGCGAGAAGCGGTTGATGGAGCGCTTTGCCCGGATCAATGTGGGTGCCGGCAAGAAGATCGATTTCGCGGCGTTCTCGCCGCAGATGAAGCAGGCCTTCCATGACGGCATCGCCGACGCGTGGGCGATCTACAAGAAAACCCAGGCGGAGTTCGTGGCGGGGAAGATCACCAGCGGCGACGTGTTCGGCACGCGTGCGTTCCTCAAGAACAACTACGTTTACCGCATGTTCGGCGATGTGGACGGCATCTACGGCAACTCGGTTGACGAGGCGCTCTATCTGCCGCTCAACACGGACCAGACGGGTGCCGGGCTGAACGGGGCCAACCGCTATGTGCTGCATTTCGGCAAGGGCAGACTGCCGCCGGTTCGCGCGTTCTGGTCGTTGACCATGTATGCATTGCCTTCGCAGTTGCTGGTGGCGAATCCTTTGCATCGCTACCTCATCAATTCGCCGATGCTGCCCGATCTGAAGAAGGACGCGGACGGCGGCATCACGCTGTACGTCCAGCACGACAGCCCGGGCAAGGAGAAGGAATCCAACTGGCTGCCGGCGCCCGACGGACCGTTTGCCATGGTGCTGCGCACCTACTGGCCGGACAAGGCGGTCCTCGATGGCCAATGGCATGCGCCGCGCGCCCAGAAGGTCAACTGATTTCCTGTTAGTCGAGATACGGGCGGTTGGTGGCGTGCACGGCGGATCACGTCGTGCGCCGATACGGCTCATTCACTGTGCAAAGGCATCGCATGAAAAGAACTGAAATTGCCGGCGCGCTTGCCGGTCTGCTGGTGGCGTCCGTCGTATCCTGCGCGGCGCTGGCCGATGCGACGGCCAGCGCGCCGACGCAGTCCCACCCGGCGAGCGCGGGGGGAGGGCGCCCCGCAAACCTGCCGCCGGGCCCTGACAGCAATGTCCAGATCACCGAGGCGTACGCCCGCATGGTGGCCCGCGAGGCCTACTTTTGGGGCTGGCCCCTCATCGACATGTACAACCGGCGCCTCGCCTTCCAGCATGCGCCGGGCGTGGGCCTGATCGGCGGCATCCTGCCGTTCGCGCCGCTCAACCGGCTCGCCATGCTGCACGATTACGTGGAGCCGCAGGAGCGCGACGTGGCCTGCCCCAATCAGGATGTCGTGTACGGCGGCAGCATGCTGGCGCTCGACGTGAGTCCGGTCGTCGTGCAGGTGCCCGACTTCGGCGGCCGCTTCTGGGTGTACCAGGTGGTCGATACGCGCACGGACAGCTTCGCTACGCTCGGCGCAATGTATGGCACCAAGCCGGGCTTCTACCTGCTGGTCGGCCCGAACTGGAAGGGCAAGGTGCCTGCCGGCATCACCCAGGTATTCCGCTCGACCACGAATACGGGCTCGGTCGTGCCGCGCGTGTTCCAGGACGATACGCCGGCCGACAGGCAGGCGGTCAGGGAGGTCATCCAGGGCATCGATGTCTATCCGCTGAGCGAATTCGACGGCAAGATGAAGCGCCACGACTGGGCGGCGCTTCCGTCGTTCCCGAAGCCGGCGGGCACCGGTACCACGGGGGAGACCGCCTGGGTGTTTCCGGAGAAGTTCTTCGACCAGTTGCCAGCCGTCATGGCCGACGCGCCCGCGCTGCCTGGCGAAGAAGGCCTCTATGCGCAGATAGCGGCCGTGCTCGAGGCTGCGCGGCGCGATCCCGACTTGAAGAAGGCGATGATCGACGAAGCCGCGCGGGCCCAGAAAGAGCTGATCGATCCGCTGCTGCAGTTCCGGAACTGGGGCGAGCCGTTTCCGTACTACTGGACCTCCATCTCGAACGGCGCGGCGTTCGGCACCGATTACTTCACGCGCACGGCCGTGGCCAAGTCCAATATTCTGGTCAATACGAAGCGGGAAACCCGGTATTTCTACCAGGACTTGAGCGCGGACGGGGTACGTCTGAACGGCGCGCGCCACTACACGCTCACGTTCCAGAAGGGGCAAACGCCGCCGGTGGATGGCTTCTGGTCGCTCACGCTTTATGACGCCGACCATTTCTTCGTGCCCAATCCGCTCAATCGCTATTCGGTCGGGACCCGGAACAAGGACCTGCAATACGATGCCGACGGGTCGTTGACGATCTATGTGCAGTCCGAAGCGCCGAAGGACCCGAAGGCGCTTGCGAACTGGCTGCCGGCGCCCGCCAGCGGCGACTTCTCGCTCTTTATACGCGCTTACGGACCCAAGCTGGTCGTCGCCAACGGGCAATGGGCACCCCCGGGCGTCAACGTGACCGGCCACTGAAAGGCCCGCGAACCACGGCGAAACGGATCGGTGTGACCGCTGCGGCTGCCCCGCGCCCCGCGCCATACTCAGGCAACGGGTGCGCGGGCGATTTCCCACAATACGTGACGCAAATGCAAATTCAGCATAACGAACGATTTAACGGGCGCACCCGGCAAGGCGGTGAGCGATCCCTGTCCAGTCCGGGCATCCATTCCTGTTCGAGACCGCGTACCCTCGTCGCACGCATTCTGTCGTGCCTGTCGCTTGCGGCATTGGCCGGTTGTTCCGCATCGCCGTCGATCAGCGTGCTGGGGGCCTATTTTCCCGACTGGATGTTCTGCGTATTGGGCGCGCTGCTTATCACGCTGACCGTGCGCGCCGTGCTGGGACGGCTGCATCGCGAACGCCTTTTGGGCCCTCCGGTGGTTGCAGGTTCGACGATGCTGCTGCTTTTTTCCCTGTTGATCTGGCTGCTGATCTTTAACTCTTGAAATGACGGAGCGGGTTCATGGCTAGCAAGCCGAATCTCATTTCGCGCAAGGCCGTCCCGGCGCTTCTGGTGCTGCTGACGCTCTTCGTCCTGGTCTACGTGCTCTGGCGAATAGATACTTCGCCGCGCACCGACGACGCCTATGTCTACGCCGACTCGATCGATATCGTCTCCGAAGTCAATGGACGTATCGTCAATATGGCGGTGCGCGACAACCAGGCGGTCAAGCGGGGGGACCTGCTGTTCGAGGTCGATCCGCGTCCCTTCGACGACGAACTGGCACGCGCCAGTGCCGCGCTGGCCGCGCTCGACAAGCAGATCGCGCTGATGGGGCGAACCGTGAAGGCGCAGCAATACGGCGCCGATTCCGCGCATGCGGCCGTGGAGCGCGCCCGCGCGGCCGCCACGCAATCCGCCCAGACGCTCAGGCGCACCGAGCCGCTGCTGGCCAAGGGCTATGTCTTGGCCGAGGAGGTCGACCGGGCGCGCACCGCGCAGCGCGCCGCCGAGGCGGAACTGGAGTCCGCCCGCCTGCAGGCCCAGCAGGCGTCCGCGGCCGTCACTGGCGTCGATGCACTGGTCGCGCAGCGCGATGTGGTGCAAGCGGAAATCGCGCTCGCCCAGTACCGCAGGGAAATGGCCACCGTGCGTGCGCCTTTCGACGGCCGCGTCGTGTCGCTGAAAACCACGACGGGCCAGTTCGCTTCGCCGCTCAAGCCGATATTCACGCTGATCGCCACGCGGGACTGGTACGTGGTAGCGAACTTCCGCGAGACGGAACTCGGGAACATCCGCGCCGGCACACCGGCAGCGGTCTATCTGATGTCGGACACCGGCCGGATGTTCCGTGGTCGTGTCGATTCCATCGGCTATGGCGTGTTGCCCGACGACGGCGGTCTCGTGCTCGAGGGACTGCCGCGCGTGCAGCGCAGCCTGAACTGGGTGCGCGTTGCGCAACGCTTCCCGGTCAAGATCCACGTCGACAATCCGGATTCCGAGTTGTTCAGGGTCGGGGCATCGGCCGTGGTCAAGCTCGAGCCTCGCGCTGCTTCGCCGGCGCACTGAGACAGGACGCAGCCCATGAACGATCCGCTTGCGCAACGCCTGACGAATTCGCTGCGCTGGCTGGCGGCCGAGCTTGCGCCGTTTCCCGGCCGCGGGCAGTTCGCATTGCGCCTGACGCTTGCCTCGGCCATCGCCATCGTGATCGGTGAGACGTTCCAGATTCCGTACACGGTGATGTCGCTGGTCGCCGTCTTCTTCACGGTGCAGGCCAACATAGTCATGACGCGCGTGATCTTCATCGCGCTGGCCCTTGCGAACGTCATTACCGTGCCGCTGTACATCTGGCTGCTGAACTTCACCTACGACCATACGGTGCTTCGCATCGCCGTTTCGAGCATGCTGTTTTTCGGCTTCATGTTTTGCGGGCGGGTGTCGAAGGTGGGCGGCATCCTGCTTGGGCCGGCCCTGGTCATCCTCTACGCACAGTCCTTCGCCGATCAGACGAGCCAGGTGGAATACGTGGTCCGGCAAATGCTGTGGGCCGTGGTGGCCATCACGTACGGAAGCCTGCTCGCCTTGCTGGTGAATTCGCTGTTCGCTTCGGCCAATCCGCTTTGCCAGCTCGAGGCGGAGACGCACCGGCAATTGACGCGCGCGGCCGAACGCCTGCGCCGGCTGGCGACGGGCGAATCCGCCACGCCGCCCTTGCCCGCCCAGGCGCTGCAGCAGCAGTCCGCCACGCTGCAGAGTCTCGCGGCGCTCGCCAACATGGGCGACGCGAAGGACTACGTCGGCCGGCAATACCGGCAATGCTGCGTCGCCGCCGTGTCGCAGGCGCAGCACGTCTGCAACGCGCTGCCGGACACGCTGCCGGGCCCGGCGCCGCTGGTGCTGCGCCGGGCCCTCGGGCGGCTGCGCGAGCAGGTGCTCGCATTCGACGCGGCGCTCGGTGCCCGAACGACTTTCCGCCTGTCCTGGGCACCGGATGCGCAGGAGCGTGCGTGCCTGCCCGCGCTTGCGCAGGCCGAGGATCTCTACCGCACCTTGCAGGCGGTCGACTGCTTCGACGGCGCAGCCGTGCCCGAGCAGCCGCCGGTCAAGGAGCCGCTGCTGGTGCCGGACGCCTTCTCCAATCCCGCTTACGTGCGGTTCGCGCTCAAGGTGCTGATCTGCGGCCTCATCGGCTATTTTGTCTTCAACGCCCTGCAATGGCCGGGTATCCACACCATTCTGATCACGAGCGCCATGGTGGCGCTGCCCGGACTCGGCACCTCCGTGCGGCAGATGACGCTGCGCTTCTACGGCGCCTTGCTGGGCAGCCTGAGCGCGCTGCTGGTGTTCATCTTCGTCATGCCGCGCATCGACACCATCGTGGGCCTGCTTCTGGCGATGTTGCCGGTGATTGCGGCCGGCGCCTGGCTCACTGCCGGCTCCGAGCGGCTCGCCTATGTCGGCACCCAGGGGGCCGCGACCTTCGCGATCGCGCTGCTCGAACACTTCGGCCCCAGCACCGACCTGACCGAAATTCGCGATCGCATGGTCGGCATCATTCTCGGCGTGGGCATTTGCTGGATCGTCTATGTGTTCATCTGGCCGGAGAGCGAGGAAAGCGCCACGCGCGCGAAGCTCGCCTCGCTCGTGCGTGCGCTGGCCGCGCAGGTGCGCGCGCCCGTCGACGACGACCCTGCGCAGCAAATGGCCTACGCGAAACAGCACATGCAATGCTGGTCGGCACTCAACGAATGCAGCCTCGAACTCGAACGCGTGCGCTACGAGCCGCTGTTCAGGCGTGGTGCCCTGGCATGCCTGGCCGCTCAGGCCGAGCGTCTGCTCGCCGTGAGTCGCGACCTGCTGCTGGCCCAGGACCGTGTGCATGGCCGCGCGCTCGCAGCCATCGACCCGGCGCATCGCGGCGCGGCATGGGCGCTTGCCGACGCGGCCAGGCTGCGCGACGAAACCGCCGCCCTGCTGGAGCTCTACGCCGCACGCATGGAGGAGGGCGGCGAAGCGCCGGCGCGCGAGCAGGCGCAACTGCGTGCGCACGCGCAACAGAGTGCAGCCGCCGACGTGCCGCTGCTGGCGGACCTGCGGCGCCTCGCGCTTCATGCGGCAGAGCTGCCCGGCTGGGACACCGGCCATGACAAGCGCAGCGCCGCCAGCAATGGCGTTGCCGCCGCTTCTCCGACTACCCGAAAAGCGCCCTGACATGAACAAGAATTACCTCTTTGCCGCCGCCTGCATGCTGGGCCTGATGAGCCTGGTTTCGGGCTGCGCGCTGATGCGCAGCGACACGCCGCAGCACACGCAAATTCCCGCCGGGCGGATCCAGCTTGCGAGCGACATTCACCTTGCCCGCGAAGGTTGGCCCGATGCGCAATGGTGGAGGCGCTATGGCGACCCTCAACTCGACGCGCTCATCGAGCGAGCGCTCAAGGGCTCGCCGACCATCGCCGCCGCCCGGCTTCGCGTGGCGCAGTCCGGGTCACAGGTCGATCTGATCAAGGCGGGCACCGGTCTGCAGATCTCGGCGCTGGGCTTTCTCAACCGTCAGCGCGCCTCCTCCGACGGCTTTCTCGGCCCCTACACGGTGAATCTGCCGAAACTGGGCATCGACGGTCCGTGGTACACGGAAGGCACCATTGGTCTTTTCGCCGGACTCAATGTCGATCTTTGGGGCCGCCAGCGCTCGCTCGTCGAGGCGGCCATCGGCGCGCGCAACGCTCGCATTGCCGAAGAGGCGGCCACGGAGCTGGCCATCTCCACGGACGTGGCCCAACTCTACTTCAGCATGCAGGCGAGCTACCGTCTGCTCGATCTGCTGGGGCAGACGCGTCAGGTTCTCGCGTTCGCCGTCGAGGCCCACGAGGGCAAGACCGCGACCGGGCTGGAAGCCCGGGTGCCGCTGCACGGCGCGCGCGGGCAATTGCTGGGCCTCGACCGGCAGATCGCCGCGGCAAAGGGACAAGTCGTCCAGACCCGCGAGATGCTGCGCGCGCTGGTTGGCGCCGGCGCCGACGATCTGCCTGACATCGAGCCCGTGGCATTGCCGCAGGCCGCGGCCGGACTGCCCGCCGAGCTGTCCTACCAGCTGCTGGCGCGCCGTCCGGACCTGCAGACGATGCGCTGGTATGTCCAGTCCTCGTTCAGCGAGATCGATGCGGCCAAGGCGGCGTTCTATCCGAGCCTCGACATCAAGGCTTTCTTCGGGCTCGATTCCGTGCATCTCAGCCAATTGTTCCGTAGCGCGAGCCAGCAGATCAACCTGATTCCCGGCCTCTATCTGCCGATCTTCGACGGCGGACGCCTGAAGGCCAACCTGCGCGGCGCGCGCGCCGCCAACAGCATCATGATCGAGCAGTACAACCAGGCTGTGCTGGATGCCGTGCGCGATGTCGCCATCAGCGGCAACCGCCTGCAAACGCTCGACGACGAAAGGCGGCTGCAAAACGACAAGGTGGAGGCCGCGCGCTTCGCACAGGAAGCCGCCGATGCCGCATACCAGCGCGGGCTCGGCAGCCGCCTGAGCGCCGAGGAGGCGCGCCTGCCTTTGCTGGCCGAGCAGACGGCGCTGCTGTTGCTCGACGGCGAGCGGTTGCGCCAGGATGTCGTCCTGACCAAGGCGCTAGGCGGTGGGTACGAGGCGAAGGAGGCGTCTGCGCGGTGAGCGCCAGGACGCTAAAGCAGGAAAAAAGGAGCGTGCGAGTTCCTGCTTCGTCTGCTTCGCATGACTGATCAAATCGAAGCGGCGGTCATGGTAGTCGTGCCTGCCATGACCGCAACATTCACTCGGGGCTCTCGCCGCGCGCCTTGTGCTGGGCCGCCAGCTTGTCCTGCTGTGCGGGCGGCACGGGATCGTAGTGGCTTAGCTGGATGCTGTAGTTGCCGTGGCCGCCCGCAAGCGAATTCAGGCGCGACTGGTAGTCGTTGAGCTCGGCGAGCGGCACCTTGCCCGCAATCACCATGGCGTTGCCGCTCACCGTGCGCGTGCCGTGCACCTGTCCGCGCCGCGAGGAGAGGTCGCCGATAATGTCGCCCATCGCCGCTTCGGGCGTCATCACCTCGATATCGACGATGGGTTCGAGCACGATGGGCTGCGCCTTGAGCACCGCATCGATAAAGGCCTTGCGCCCCGCCGTGACGAACGCCACTTCCTTCGAGTCGACGGGATGGCTCTTGCCGTCGAACACGGTCACGCGCACGTCCTGCATCGGGAAGCCCGCGAGCGGTCCGCTTTCGATCACTTGCTGAATGCCTTTTTCGACGGCGGGAATAAATTGCGATGGAATGGCGCCGCCCTTGACCGCATCGACGAATTCGAATCCCGCGCCGCGCGGCAGCGGCTCCACGCGCAGCATGACTTCGCCGAACTGACCGGCGCCGCCCGTCTGCTTCTTGTGGCGGCAATGGCCTTCCGCCTTGCCGCCGATGGTTTCGCGCCACGCGATGGTGGGCGGCCGCGTGATCACTTCGAGCTTGTGCTGGTCGGTGAGCCGCTCGAGCATATAGCGCAGATGCAGTTCGCCGAGGCCATGCACGACGGTCTCGTTGGTGCCCACGGGATGCTCGATCAGCAGACAGGGGTCTTCGGCGGCGAGCTTTTGCAGCACTTCCCAGAGGCGCTGCTCGTTGCCGCGCCGCGCGGGCTCGATCGCCAGGCCATAGATTGGATTGGGAAACTCGCAGGGCGTGAGATGGATGTCGCCGTCCTCGGGGGCGTCGTGCAGGACATCGTCGAAGTTGATGTCGTCGGCTTTGGCCACCGCGCAGATATTGCCGGGGCCGGCGCGCTGGATTTCCGTGTGATCCTTGCCCTGCAGCGTCAGGAGGTGCGCGACCTTGAAGGGCTGGCGGCCGTTGCCGATATAGAGCTGGCTGTCGCGCGAGACCGTGCCCTGATGGATGCGGAACACGGCCACCTTGCCGATGTACGGGTCCACCACGATCTTGAACACGTGCGCGAGCACGTGCTTCCCGGGGTCGGGCTCCGCGCGCTCGGGTGTGAGCTTGCCCTCGGTCTCGCGATAGAAGAGCGGCGGGTTGCCTTCGGTGACATTGGGCAGAAGACGCACGAACACATCGAGCAATTGCGCAATGCCGGCGCCCGTTGCCGCCGACGTGAAGCACACGGGCACCAGATGCCCTTCGCGCAGCGCGCGCTCGAACGGCTCGTGCAACTGCTCCGGGCGGATGGCTTCGCCTTGCTCCAGATACAGCTCCATTAATTCGGGGTCCAATTCAATGACCTGGTCGACGAGCGCGTTGTGCGCCGACTCCACCGAATAAAAATCCGCTTCGCCAGCGGGATTGAAAAAGCAGTCCACCACGTCGCTGCCGCCTTTCGCGGGCAGATTGATGGGCAGGCACTGCTTGCCGAACCTCTCCTGGATTTGCGCGAGCAGGTCGGGAAGATCGACTTTTTCGCCGTCGATGCCGTTCACGACGATCATGCGGCACAGCTTGCGCTGCTGCGCCCAGGTCATCATGCGGCTGGTGGTCATTTCGATGCCGGTGCGCGCGTCGATCACGATGGCCGCTGTTTCCACGGCTTCCAGCGCGCTGACCGACATGCCCGCGAAGTCGGGATAGCCGGGCGTATCGAGCAGATAGACGCGCGTGTCCTCGTAGTCGACATGCGCGAGCGCGGAACTGAGCGAGTGATGGTACTTGCGCTCGAGCGGGTCGAAATCGCACAGCGCAGTGCCGCGGGTCACGCTGCCTGGTGTGTGCAGCACGCCGCCCAGATGCAGCAGCGCTTCGGCGAGCGAGGTCTTGCCGCAACCGGCGTGCCCAACGAGCGCGACTGTGCGGATGGCTTCGGGACTGTAATCCATGGCCGCCATCGTCCAGTAGTGGATGTTCGGCAATTATTGGCGAATTTCGGCCGCTCTGCCAAATAGAACCGCATATGGCCTGTGCGCGAGCCCGCGCAGCATGAGCGCGCGGCGGGCGTTCGCTGCGCCGCAATATCGCGCAGGCGGGCTTCGCGGCGTGCGGCGCAGGGCGCGGGTGAAGGAGGGGACGGACCGCTTCCGTGCGCCTTCAACGCTCGCGCGGCGCGTTAAAGCGCTCCACCAGCGCAGTGAGCAGATCGATCGGCAGCGGGAATACGATGGTCGAATTCTTGTCGGCGGCGATGGTGGTGAGCGTCTGCAAATAGCGCAGCTGCATCGCCTGCGGCTGCAGCGCGAGGCGCTGCGCAGCTTGCAGCAATTTTTCGGACGCCTGCAATTCGCCTTCGGCGTGAATCACCTTCGCGCGGCGCTCGCGCTCTGCTTCGGCCTGGCGCGCAATGGCGCGGATCATCGTCTCGTTGAGGTCCACGTGCTTGATCTCGACGGTCGAGACCTTGATGCCCCAGGCGTCGGTTTGCGCATCGAGCGTCTTCTGGATATCGGCGTTCAACTGATCGCGCTCGGCGAGCAGCGTGTCGAGCTCGTGCTTGCCGAGCACCGCGCGCAGCGTCGTCTGCGCGAGCTGGCTGGTCGCCTCGAAGAACTTCGCGACCTGAATCACGGCCTTTTCCGGATCGACCACGCGAAAGTAGACCACGGCGTTGACCTTCACGGAGACGTTGTCGCGCGTGATCACGTCCTGCGAGGGCACGTCGAACACGACCGTGCGCAGGTCGATGCGCACTGCCTGCTGCACGACGGGGATGATGAGCACGAGCCCCGGCCCCTTGACCTTCCAGAAGCGGCCGAGCATGAACACGACGCCGCGCTCGTACTCCCTGAAGATGCGGATGGCCGAGACGGCGAGCAGGATGGCCAGCACGATCAAAAGACTCGTGAAGCCGAAGGTGTAGCCAATCATGGATGTCCTCCCTGATGCGCTTCGTGCGCTTGTTCTTCGTTCGCGGGCTTTCTTCTCCATCGGCCGCGCTTGAGCGGCTGCGGCGGCGCGTCTTCCAGCGGCGCGACGCTCAGCATCAGGCCCTCGCGGGCCGTCACGCGCACCCGGCTGCCCGCGGCGAGCGGCTCTGCGCAAGCGACGCGCCAGCGCTCGCCATGCACGAGCGCCCAGCCCGAGTTCAAAGCCGCGCGGCTGGCGGCGCCAGGCGACTGGGCGGGCGCCGCATCGGCGTCGGCTGACGCGTCATCGGGCTTCAGGCCGTCGTCGATGACTTCGCCGACGCTGCCGACCATGGCTTCCGAGCCCGTCACCACGGGGCGCCGCCGCGCGCGCAGCGCCACGCTCGAGACGGCGGCGACGAACGCCGCGCCGCCGAGCGCGAGGCCCGCGATCAGCGGTATCGGAATGCCGTAGCCAGGCACGTCGGTGTTGATCAGCATGAGCGCGCCCACTGCGAAGGCGACGATGCCGCCGAAGCCGAGCACGCCGAAGGTGGGCAGGAACGCCTCGGCGATGAGGCACGCGAGCCCCAGCATCACGAGGCCGAGCCCCGCGTAGTTGATGGGCAGGAGCTGCATCGCGAACAGGCCGATCAGCAAACAAATCCCGCCGGCCACGCCGGGCAGCACGAAGCCGGGATTCGCGAATTCGAAGAAGAGCCCGTAGATGCCGATCGTCAGCAGAATGAGGGCGACGTTCGGATCGGCCACGATGGAGAGGAAGCGGTTGCGCCAGTCGGGGGCGACGTACACGAGCGGCGCATGCGCGGTTTCGAGGCGCACCGTGCCGGCCGCCGTGGTGATCTCGCGGCCGTCGAGCTTGTGGGCGAGATCGACGGGGTCCTCGGCGATGAGGTCGACCACGTGCTGGTCGAGCGCCTCGCTGTCGGACAGGCTCACCGCCTCGCGCACCGCGCGCTCCGCCCACACGGCATTGCGCCCGCGCAGCTGCGCGAGACCGCGGATGTACGCGGCAGCGTCGTGCATGACCTTGCGGGCCTCGGTGGAGGCGTTGTCGCTGAGGTTGGCTTTGGCGGCGCCGGAGGCGGAGGTTGGCGCGGCGCCTGGCGTGGGCGCACCGCCGCCAATGCCGCCGCCGATCCCGAGCTGCACCGGCGATGCGGCGCCCAGGTTGGTGCCGGGCGCCATGGCGGCGATATGGCTCGCATAGACGATGTAGGTGCCGGCGCTCGCGGCGCGCGCGCCGCCAGGCGCGACGAACGCGGCCACCGGCACCGGCGAAGCCAGGATCGCCTTGATGATCTGGCGCATCGAGGTATCCAGGCCGCCTGGGGTGTCGAGCTGGAGAATCGCGAGCTGCGCGTGCTGCTGCGCCGCACGCGCGAGCGTGCGAACGATGAAATCGGCGCTCGCGGGGCCGATGGCGCCGTTGACGGTCATGACGACGACTGCGCGCTGCGGTACCGAGGCCGCGCGCGGCGCCTGAGCCATGGCGTTGAGCGCGGCAACCGCCGCGCAAACGACGAGCAGCGCCGCGAACACCGCGGCGCGTGCGATCCGCGCCGGCAGCGGGTGGCGTGCGTGGCGGGCATGGGGCGGAGGCGCGTCGTGCTCCGCGGCCCGGTTGGGGCGATGAGCGCGCATCGGGACGTCCGGACGGGCATTGGCCCGATATTCAATTAAGAGTAGGTGGTTTTGCGGGAAGTGGGGGATGCTGCGGTGCGTCATTGGTGGGCGGGGCGCCGATGCGAGCGGGAGGATGTAGTGCGCACGATGGCGGGGCCAAACAATAAACCCAGCGCCAGGCTGGGTTTATTGTTTGCAGTACTGCTCAATCCTGCATGGGCTTGGCCGGCTCAACGAATCCCGCGCAGAACCGACCATCGACACTTCATCGCGTTTTTCCCGGCACCTCATGCCCACGCAACGAGCAACCGCGCGTCTCGATCACAAAGAACAGCGCGACAGCACCCACCGCACATGCGGCCATCATGTAATACGCCGGAACGAGCGCGCTGCCGGTTTTGTCGACGAGCCAGTCGCTCACGATCGGCGCGGTGCCGCCGAACAGCGAGGTCGAGATGTTATAGGCGATCGCCATGCCGGCATAGCGCACGTGCGTCGGGAACATCGCGGGGAACGTCGCGGAAATCGTGGCGAGTTGCGGCACATAAAGCAGCCCGAGCACCGCAAAACCTATCAGCGCGCCGGCCACGCCGTGGTGCATGAGCTGGAACATCGGCACGGCCGCCACGAACAGGCCGATGAGCGAGAACCACCACAGCGCCTTGCGGCCCACGAGGTCCGAAAGATGGCCCGCGAACGGCAGCAGCGCCATCATCGTGAGCATGCCGATGAGCGGAATCAGCAGCGACATGTTCTCGCTCACGCCGAGTTCCTTGTGCATATAGGTCGGCATGTAGGCGAGCAGCACGTAGTTCACGACGTTGAGCGCCACCACGAGGCCGCCGAGCAGCACGAGCGGCACGCGCTGCTCGCGCAGGAGCGCACGCAGCGAAATGGGAGGCCGCGCGTGTGCCCGCTCTGCCATTTCCGCCTCCATTTCGCGGAACACCGGCGTGTCTTCGATGCGCGAGCGCAGATAGAAGCCCACGAGGCCGAGCGGCGCCGCCACGAGGAACGGCAGACGCCAGCCCCATGCGTGCATCGCGTCGCTGCCGAGCAGCAGCGAAGCCGCCAGCATGAGCAGGGCGCCGAACGAGAAACCGGCGAGCGTGGCGAATTCGAGGAAGCTGCCGCAGAAGCCGCGCCGCTTGTCGGGTGCGTATTCGGCCATGAAGGTGGCCGCGCCGCCATATTCGCCGCCCGTCGAGAAGCCCTGGATCATGCGCAGCACGATGAGCGCCGCGGGCGCGAGCCAGCCGGCCTTGGCGTAGGTGGGCAGCAGGCCCACCAGCAAGGTCGCGCCCGACATCATGAGCACGGTCAGCGCGAGTACGCGCTTGCGCCCGAGCTTGTCGCCGAGCGGGCCCCAGAACAGGCCGCCGAGCGGGCGGATCAGGAATGAAATGGCGAACGTGCCGAGCGCGAACAGGGTTGCGCTGGCCGTGCTGCCGGGAAAGAGCGCTGCGGAGATATAGGCGAGACCGTAGGCATAGATGCCGTAGTCGAACCATTCGGTGGCGTTGCCAAGCGCCGCGGCGGCAATGGCCTGCCGGGGGAGCGTGTGGCGCGGCCCGGTTTGCGCGTCGCGCTCGGGAGACCCCTCGGTGTCCCAGTGGGACGGACCGGTGGGATGGGAGGGCCAGGATTCGGCGTATCGCATAAGAACGTCCTTAATCTGGAGTCGCGGTCCGAATGGCCCGCTGGAACGATCAAGGTAGCCCGCCCAAATTGGTTTCCCGATGTCATAGGACGATTTCGTATTGGTGATTTCCCTGCCCTGGCGGGGCTTCCCGCTCGTTCACGTGGCAAGGCGCATCTTTCGGGCCTGGCTGTGCGCTCCGGTGGCGCATTCTCGCAATGCGGCCCGAGGCAGTCCTTGGGACTCCTGCGCGGTATGTCGAACGTTATTCGTTCGGTGCGCGAGGAAACGTCAGCGTGACGGCAAAGCCGCCGGTCTCAGGGAAGGCGAAGCCCACGTGGCCGTGGTGCGCTTTCATCACTTCCTGAACGATCGCGAGCCCGAGGCCGGAGCCGCTGCGGCGCGGCGCGCCATCCGGCTCGAAGCGCTCGAACGGACGCAGCGCGGCCTCCCAGTGTTCGCGCGGAATGCCGCGGCCGTTGTCGGTCACCGTGAGCGTGGGCGCGTCGTGCGCGGCGGCCACGCTCACGACGATTTCATCCGCGTTGCCGTGCAGCAATGCGTTGTGCAGTACGTTGGAAAGCGCTTCCTGCAGGCTGATCGGGTCGCCGGCGATGGATGCGGTCGGCGCATCGCTTTCGAACGCCACCTGCACGTCGCGTTCGCCCGCAAGCGGGATCGTGCGCCCGATCGCCTCCCGCGCGAGCGCGACAAGATCCACGGGTTGCAGCGGCACCGCTTCGGTGCGATGAATCACCATGGCGTGATTGAGCAATTGCCCCGTGAGGCGGCCGACATCGGAGCAGGTCGTGCGCAACGCGTCGAGTCCTTGTGCGTAGCGCGCGGGATCGGTCTCGCCGCTGAGCAGCTCGATTTGCGCGTCGAGCCGCGCGATCGGCGTGCGCATCTGATGCGCGGCATCGGCAATGAAGCGCTGCATGGCCGTCATGCGCTCCGCGAGGCGGCCGATCAGGCCATTGATGGCACCGATGATCGCGTTGATTTCGCTGGGCGTATCGTGCTCCACGGGCCGCAGGTCGGCGGGGTCGCGCGCGGCGATGATGGTCTCGATGCGCGCGAGCGGCCGCAGGCCGCGCCGGATCGCCAGCCAGCTCGCGCCGATGGCGAGCACGCTCATCATCAGAATGAGCGTCCACACCTTGAAGCTCATGTCGTTCGTCAGTTGCCGGCGCGCGTTGGTTGTCTGCGCAACCGTCACGACGGCCCAACCGGGCGTGCGCTCCTCGGGCATGTAGCGCGCGATGGTGGCCGTGCGGATGCGCTGGTGCTGGTAGGTGCCGTTCGCGAATTCGGGGCCTTGCCGCGCGGCTGCCGTGCTCGCCGGGCCCGGCAGGTCGCCGTAGCCCGCCACTACGACACCGCGCGAATCGACCACCTTGTAGTAGACGAGGTCGTAGCGCGAGAGCGAGGAGAGCGCGGCCACCGGTGGATTGAGCGCGAGCACGCCGCCCTGCACGTAGAGATTCTCGGCCACCTGAATGACCGCGCCGGCGAGCAACTGATCGTAGGCGCGCTCCGATGCGACACCCGCGTAGTAGCGCGCGATGATGGCGAGCGCCAGCGCGCCCGAGGCCACGACCAGCGCGATGAAGAGCAGCGTGCGGCCGAGCAGCGTTTTGCGGAACCAGTCAAAGCGCGGCAATTTGATATCCCATGCCGCGCACCGTGCGGATTTCGACCGTGCTGCCCTGCAGCTTCTTGCGCACGCGCGTGATGTACTGCTCGACGGCGTTCGCGCTCGGTTCGTTGCCGAAGCTGAACAGCTGGTTCAGCAAATCGTCCTTCGAGAAAATGCGCTGCGGGCGGCTCGCGAGGATTTCGAGCAGCGCGAATTCCTGGCGCGAGAGCGCGAGCGGCTTGCCGTCGAGCTCCGCTAGCCGGCTGCTGCGATCGACCGTGAGCCCGCCCACCTTGACGAGGTCGTTCGCGTGGCCGCTGTTGCGGCGCAACAGCGCCTGCACGCGCGCTTCGAGTTCGCGATAGTCGAAGGGCTTGACGAGGTAGTCGTCGGCGCCGAGTCCGAGGCCGCTCACGCGGTCGTCGATGGCGGAGCGCGCGGTCACGAGCAGCACGGGCGTCGTGGAGCCTGCCGCGCGCAGGTTGCGCAGGATCGCGAAGCCGTCCATCGAAGGCAGCATCACGTCGAGCACGACCAGATCGAAACGCTCCACGCCGAGCAGGCTGCTGGCCGTCGCGCCGTCCGCTTCGAGATCGACGGCGTGGCCGAGCCTCGTGAGCCGGCTGCGCATCGCCGCGCCGATTTGCGCGTCGTCCTCTACCACCAGAATGCGCATGGTGCCGTTCCTGCCGTTTGGTTCATGGTTGAATTCGAGGGTTTTCCCGGGGAGCCGATCTCAGCATTTTCTCAGACTCGCCCGGTAGTCTTGCGAACCATGATTACCAGAACACGAGGAGACGGCAAGATGGAGCAGCGCGTGCGCGCTCGCATGGCGCCTTCATTGCGGCGACGCGCGCTCGTGGCGGCCGGCCTCGGTGCGGCGCTCGCGCCGGCGCTCGTGCTGTCGCGTCCGCGCACGGTGCGCATTTCGAAGGGCTACGGCCTGCTGTATCTGCCGCTGCTCGTGATGGAGAAGCAGCGTCTGTTCGAGCGGCATGCGGCCCGCCAGGGCCTGGGCGACGTGAGCGTGGACTGGACGCTGCTCGACGGCGGCAATTCGGTGGACGACGCCATGATGGCCGGCACGCTCGATTTCGCGGCGGTGGGCGCGCCCGGCTTCATCGAGCTGTGGGCGAGGGCGCGCGGCATTCCGAACGTCGAGGTGATCGGCGTATGCGGGCTTTCCACCACGTCGCTCTCGCTGAACACGAATGAGGCGCGCATCGCAACGCTGGGCGACTTCACGAACGCCGACCGCATCGCCGTGCCGGGCATTCGCACCTCGCTCTCGGCGGTGGTCTTGCAGATGGTGGCGAGCAAGCTGCTCGGGCCAAAGCACTTCGCGCAGCTCGATTCGATCACTGTGAGCCTGCCGCATCCGCAGGCGGTGCAGGCGCTGATCCGGCACGAGAACGGCATCACGGCGCATTTCGCGTCGCCGCCGTTCTCCGCGCTCGAATTGAAGCATGCGGGTATTCACCGCGTCGTCAATTCGATCGACGTGCTGGGCGCGCTGACGCTCGACGTCGTGTACGCGCCCAAGCGTCTCGTCGATGCCGAGCCTGCGCTCGTGCGTGCGTTCCTCGGCGCGCTCGACGAGGCGAACCGCTTGATCGTGCAGGACCGGCAAGCGGCGGCGGCCATCTATGTTGCCGCTTCGGGGCTCGACGTGTCGCACGACGGCGTGATGCGGATGCTGGCCGCGCCCGAAACGCGCTTTTCGGTGTGGCCCGAACAGTTGATGCAGTACGTCGATTTTCTGTACATGGTCGGCACGATCAAGACCAGGCCGCGCGCCTGGAACGAGATGTTCGCGCCCGCGCTGGGCGCGTTTCATCCGTCGTCGGCGCCAGGGCCTGTTTGAATTTCCGTTTGCGCCCGCAAGTCCGGGCGTGGCAACTCTCCGATCCTGTAAAACCTCAAGGAGTCCATAGTGAATGCCGCCTCAACCGTTGAACATCAGCCCGTGGAGGAACGGCACGTCATGTCGAAGATCGCGCGGCGCCTGCTGCCGATCCTCGTGGTGATGTTCCTGATTTCCTTCATCGACCGCCAGAACGTCGGCTTCGCGAAGCTGCAGATGGTGCACAGCCTTCATATGACGGAGACGGCGTTCGGTCTCGCGTCGTCGCTGTTCTTCATCGGCTATTTGCTGTTCGAGGTGCCCAGCACGCTTGCGCTGCATCGCTTCGGCGCACGCGTGTGGCTCGCGCGCATCATGCTCACGTGGGGCGTTATTACCGTGCTGATGGGCTTCACGAGCTCGATGCAGGTGTTCTGCGGCCTGCGCCTCGCGCTCGGCACCGCCGAGGCCGGCTTCTATCCGGGCGTGATCTATTACCTCACGCTGTGGTTTCCTCAAAGCTATCGCGCCCGCGTGCTCGGCGTCTTCACGCTCGGCAGCGCGCTCGCCAACATGCTGGGCTCGCTCGTCGGCGGCTGGCTGCTGAGCCTGAACGGCGTGGGGGGGCTCGCGGGCTGGCAATGGGTGTTCATCGCCACGGGCCTGCCCGCCGTGCTGGTGGCCGTCACGGTATTCAAGCTGCTGCCGGCTTCGTATCGCCAAGCGGGCTTCCTGAGCGAGCGCGAGAAGGAGATCGTGGCGGCCGCGCTCGAGCGCGAGAAGCCTGAGCACGCGGAGCATTCGCAGCCCTGGAAGGCGCTGCTCGATCCGCGCGTGATGCTGTTCGCCGCGACCTATATGCTGATGTCGACGTCGCTCTACGGCGTGACCTATTGGCTGCCGACGCTCGTGAAGTCGTTCGGCGTGTCGAGCAGCACGAACGGCATGCTGAGCATGCTGCCGTGGGCGCTCTCGGTGTTGCTGCTGTTGTACCTGCCGGGCAAGCTGCGTCGCGCGAAAAGCATTCTGCGCGCGATTTCGATCGTGGCCGCGCTGGGCGCGCTGGGCTTCCTGCTGAGCCTCGTGCTGCCCTCGACGCCGCTGCGCTTTATCGCGCTCGTGTTCGGCGGCGCCTGCATTCCGCTGCTGTACCCGTGCTTCTGGTCGATGCCGCCGCGCTACTTCACCGGCGCGCGTGCCGCGGCCAGCGTCGCGGCAATCAACTCGATCGGCAATCTCGGCGGCTTCTTCGGGCAGAACCTGATGCCGATTGCAGGCAAGGCCACCGGAACCGCATTCGGTCCGATGATCGTGCCCATCGTTTGCCTTGCCGTGCTCGGCATGGGCGCCCTCGTTGCGTGGGCCCGTTCCGAGCGCGTGTATGCCGGCGGCGCCGGCGCATCCGCGGGAGGCTAAAGCAATGCCGCGGCGTGCCAGGGCAACGGTTTGCCTCGCACGCCGCGGCGATTCCGAACCTTGGTAGTGACCACGGTGCGGATCGGCTTGCCTTCGTGCATCAGGTCGAACGCCTCGTTGATGCCCGTGAGCGGCTTCGTATGCGTGACGAACGGCGCGCGCCGGGCCGAACTTGCCTGGGGGCATCGCCGGATTGCGTGATCTTCACGGGCACTTCGCCCTCGTGCGGCGGCTCGACGTCGATCTCGACGATCTGAAGTGGCTTGCCCGCCTCGAATGCAACTGTGGTACGTGATTTCATAGTAATACTGAAGAAATGCTCTCGAACAGGGGGGCGGCTGACCGGGTGCCTTCCTCGAGTGCGTCGCTCCATGCCCTTGAGGGAGCCGACGTGGAGCATATCGCACACACGGGGATAGCCAGGCAATTCGGCAGTCGATTTGGCGACTAGCCAATCCATCAATGTACGCACGCGTTTATTCGAATGCGTGTCGCCAAAGTCTGGACCGATAAATTCCGTTTTCGCCAGGAACGATGATCTCGCATGATGGGGTCATGTTTTTATCATTTACGCGTCATGACCGCGTGCCAGGTATCTGGAATAATTTGTCGATCAATTGTGAGCTTAAATATGGGCGATTGTTTTCATATCAATATTGATTGGTGATGAGATATATTGATTTGAAAATGGAATTAATATGAACAGATTCTTCCGAACTGTCTGGGATTCAGCGAGGTGTATATGGATCGTTGCGCAGGAAAACGCCACAGCTCGGGGAAAGAAGGGTGGGGTGTCAGCGCAACGCAAGACGGGCGTTGTAAAGGCGGTGAGTTTCGCCGTCCGTATTGGAATGGGGATAATGACCTCGCACCCGGCATTCGCTTCGGGGGTCTGTGTCAAGGATTCAAGGGGATTCACGGACTATACGTCAACTGGGGCGATAACAAATTGTCAAGATTGGGGGCTGGGGCCATTCGACATTACTAATGAAAACGACTATGTCACCATTGGCGATGACGGCAGTGCTGGCATGATGTTTAGTAACGGTCAAATTCAGATTGCCTTGAAGAATGGAGACTCCTCTAGTTATGGAAAACTGACTTTCAGTCTGGACAGTCAGTATGTGCAGGGTATTAAGGTCACGGGAATTGCGCCGGGCGAGCTAACCGGGTCCAGCTTCGATGCAGTGAACGGCATGCAGTTGTTCGGCGTGGCCGGCTCGACAGCCAGCGCGCTGGGCGGAGGCTCGACGGTGAATGCCGACGGCACGATGCAGGCGCCGGCCTATGCCATAGGCGGCAGCACGTTCAACAACGTGGGCGATTCGCTGACGAATCTGGACGGCCGGGTAACGCAGAACACGGCGAACATCAGCAATTTGATGGGCACGACGGTTGATTCGGTGCAGTACGATACATCGGCGCACGACACGGTGACACTGGGTGGCGCAGGTTCGACCACGCCGGTAAAGCTCACCAACGTAGCTCCCGGAACAGTAAGCGCATCGAGCACGGACGCAGTGAACGGCGCACAGCTGTACACGACGAACACGGGCGTATCGAATCTGGCAGGTGATGTGACGGCCTTGCAGGGCAACGTTACGGATATCAACGGTCGATTGGCGAACGCGGTGTCGTACGATACATCGGCGCACGACACGGTGACACTGGGCGGCCCAGGTTCAACCACGCCGGTAAAGCTCACCAACGTAGCTTCCGGAACAGTAAGCGCATCGAGCACGGACGCAGTGAACGGCGCACAGCTGTACACGACGAACACGGGCGTATCGAATCTGGCAGGTGATGTGACAGCCTTGCAGGGCAACGTCGCGAATATCAACGGTCGACTGGCGAACGCGGTGTCGTACGATACATCGGCGCACGACACGGTGACACTGGGTGGCGCAGGTTCGACCACGCCGGTAAAGCTCACCAACGTAGCTCCCGGAACAGTAAGCGCATCAAGCACGGACGCAGTGAACGGCATGCAGTTGTACGGCGTGGCCCGCTCGACAGCCAGCGCGCTGGGCGGAGGCTCGACGGTGAATGCCGACGGCACGATGCAGGCACCGGCCTATGCCATAGGCGGCAGCACGTTCAACAACGTGGGCGATTCGCTGACGAATCTGGACGGCCGGGTAACGCAGAACACGGCGAACATCAGCAATTTGATGGGCAAGACGGTCGATTCGGTGCAGTACGACACGTCGGCGCACGACACGGTGACGCTAGGCGGCACAGGTTCAACCATGCCGGTGAGACTTGCCAACGTCGCGGTGGGTGTGGTGAGTGCGATGAGCTCCGACGCGATGAACGGTTCCCAGCTATACGGTACAGCGACGAGCGTCGCCACAGTGTTTGGCGGCGGCGCGACGGTCGACGCAAACGGCAAGATTGCCGGCGCGGTGTTTACTGTGGACGGCAAGCAATACTCGACCGTGGAAAAGGCCATTCAGGCGGCCGCGGACTCCGGCGCAACCGACTTGGGCGCAGTGCGTTACGACCCGAATCCGGACGGCACGACGAACTACGGCTTGGTGACGCTCGGCGGGGTGGCGGCAGCTTCACCCGTGGTGCTGACCAATGTCGCCGACGGTGTGAACCGGTACGACGCCGTAAATTTTGGACAACTCAGTGGTCTTGCCGACAAGGTCACCAATATCGACGCTCGGGTTGCCCGTATCGAGAATCATCCGAACGCCGGCGGAGAGCCCTACTTTGACAGTACCGGCGCCGACCAGGCGCGGCCATCCACGGAGGCCAGCGGCGATCCTCCGGCTGGGAAGCTTGCCGACGCCGGCACCGGCACCGGCAATGTCGCCGCCGGTGCGGGTGCGAGTGTCGCCAATGAGGCGAGCAATGCCGCGGCTATCGGTGCGAACGCAACTGTCGCGGCGAACAACGGTGTCGCCATCGGCGCTGGCTCGTCGAGTACCGGTGAGGCGTCGGTCGCAATCGGTCAGGGTGCGGCCGCAAGCGGGAATAATGCCGTTGCGCTCGGCGCCGGGTCGGTGGCGGCGGAAGACAACACGGTGTCCGTGGGTTCGGCCAATCAGACTCGCAGGATGACGAACGTCGCGGACGGTGTGAACGCGAGCGACGCGGCAACGAAGGGCCAGCTCGACCGTGCGATGGGCGGCATGCAAGGTCAGATCAACGACGTGGCGCGTCGTGCTTACTCGGGCATTGCGGCGGCCACGGCGCTAACGATGATCCCGTCTGTCGATCAGGGCAAGACGATCTCGGTTGGCATCGGCGCGGCAACCTACAAAGGTTATCAGGCCGTGGCGATTGGTGGCGAAGCCCGCGTCACGGAGAACCTGAAGGTGAAGGCTGGCGTGGGGCTGTCGAGCGATGGCAATACCGTGGGTATGGGGGCTGCGTATCAGTGGTAGTCGAGTAAGCGATTATCCGGGCCCGTGTATGCCGGCGGCGCCGGCATACACGGGAGGTTAAAGCAACGCCGCGGCGTGCCAGGGCAACGGTTTGCCTGGCACGCCGCGGCGATTCCGAACCTTAGTAGTGAACCACGGTGCGGATCGACTTGCCTTCGTGCATCAGGTCGAAGGCTTCGTTGATGCCCGTGAGCGGCTTCGTATGCGTGACGAAGGGCGCGAGCTGGATCTTGCCCGCCATCGCGTCCTTCACCATGCCCGGCAGCTCCGAGCGGCCCTTGACGCCGCCGAAGGCCGTGCCCAGCCAGCGCCGGCCGGTGACCAGCTGGAACGGACGCGTGGAGATCTCCTGACCCGCGCCGGCCACGCCGATCACGACCGACTGGCCCCAGCCGCGATGCGCGCATTCGAGCGCCGCGCGCATCACGTTGACGTTGCCGATGCACTCGAAGCTGTGGTCCACGCCCCAGCCGGTCATCTCGACGATCACCTGCTGGATGGGCTTTTCGTAGTCCTTGGGATTGATGCAGTCGGTGGCGCCGAAGGCGCGCGCGAGATCGAATTTGCCGGGATTGGTGTCGACGGCGATGATGCGGCTCGCCTTGGCGAGCTTGGCGCCCTGGATCACGGCGAGGCCGATGCCGCCGAGGCCAAACACGGCAACCGTATCGCCTTCCTGCACCTTGGCCGTGTTCTTCACTGCGCCAAGGCCCGTGGTCACGCCGCAGCCCAGCAGGCAAACCTGCTCGGGATTGGCTTGCGGATCGATCCTGGCGAGCGACACTTCGGCCACCACCGTGTACTCGCTGAACGTGGAGCAGCCCATGTAGTGATAGATGGGCTGGCCGTTGTAGCTGAAGCGGGTCGTGCCGTCGGGCATCACGCCTTTGCCCTGGGTCGCGCGCACGGAGACGCACAGATTGGTCTTGCCGCTCTTGCAGAACAGACACTCGCCGCATTCGGCCGTGTAGAGCGGAATCACGTGGTCGCCGGGCTTCACGCTCGTCACGCCTTCGCCCACTTCCACGACGATGCCGGCGCCCTCGTGGCCGAGCACGACGGGAAAGAGGCCTTCGGGGTCGTCGCCGGAGAGCGTGAAGGCATCGGTGTGGCAAACGCCGGTATGCGTGATCTTCACCAGCACCTCGCCCTTCCTGGGCGGTTCGACGTCGATCTCGACGATCTGGAGCGGCTTGCCCGCCTCGAATGCGACTGCGGCACGTGATTTCATAGCAATCCTTACAAAGGGTTGTCGTACAGGTTGTCGAATAGCGGCGTGCGGACGCTTACGCCACGAGCTAGCGCAAGTAGGTTCGGACGAGGGTCACAACATCGTCGATCGAACCCGACGCGGACTCCGTGGGTCCCGTCAGTTGCACGAACTCCTCGCGCAGGTGGCTTTCCAGCACTCCTGCCATCACACCGTTGATGGCGCCGCGGATGGCGGCCAGTTGCTGGAGCACTGGCGCGCAATCGGCGCCGTCCTCGAGCGCGCGCTCGAGCGCGTCCAACTGCCCTCGAATCTTGCGCACGCGGGTGAGGACACGTTTTTTTTCTTCAGGCGAATGGGGCATGACGTCACTGGAATCGTGATACTGGGAGGCAGTATAGGACAATACTGCTGGGGAGTATAGGGGGCGTACATCGTGGCTGTGCGTACTGCGGGATTATGCGATGTGCATGAGCGGAGCCACTGTCGCCCCATTCCCCCCATCGCCGCGATGGCGGGCGAGAAGCAGCGATGCTCAACGCTTCAACAGCCAGAGCAGCACGGACACCACGGCCGAAATCAGGATGCCAGTGACGATCGGGAAGTAGAAGTCGAGGCCGTCCGTGACGATATGAATGTCGCCGGGCAGCCGGCCAAAAGGAAAGCGCAGAAGCCAGCGCCATCCGAGGCCGGCGAGGATGCAAACAATGCCAGCGACAATCAGGAAACGGTTCATGTGACGCGCTCCCTTGCGATAGCGGATTAGACATATGATATGCCGCCGCAGCCGAACCGGCAGCACCGATGCACAGACTGTCCCGGTGCGCATGATCCCGTCTTCAACCCATGCCCGGCGAAGCGCGTAATGCACGGAGCATTTGTTCGCGAATCCAGCGATGCGCCGGCGACTGGGCGTGCCGCTTATGGAAATACACTTTGAGTGTGTAGCGAGGAATGCCGAACGGTGCGGGATAAATGGCGAGCGGGATCGCATCGGCTAGTTGCAGCGCGGCCCTCCGAGGCAACGTACTGAGCAGTTCGGAATTCGCGACGATGAATGGCGCCGCCATCACGCTGGGCAATTGCACGGCAACCGTGCGAACGTGTCCTGCCGCGAGCAGCTTTGCGTCGATCACGCTGCCCTCGGATTGCCACGGCGTGACGACGACGTGGCGTTCCGCCAGATACTGCGCGGATAGAGTACCTGCATGCTGCCCTCCGCAGAGTAGAGATTGGCAGCGGCGACAATCCTCGTTATCGGATTCTGGTAAGCGTGCTCCGGCAGGGCGACATGTGCCCTCGGTCACAATTCGGGGTGCTCGCAGGGCTGCGGGTCCAACTCTCAAACGGGCTCAGTGCACCAGATAATGGGCCGACCTCGACCACCGCTGCCTCGCAATCGTATTCCCTCCCGGATCGCCACGGAGCAGTCGTGCGCTTCATCCTCCGGGGTCGGGCAAAACCCGATGAACCACTCTCAAGGCTTTCTCGTGATGGAACTGGACGGCAAAGTGGTGGGCTTCATCAACAGCGGATGCGCGCACGAAGTGGTCATGTCCGACGAGGCGTTCAAGGAACTGGTTGGGCACGATCCCGATGCGCCTAACGTGGTGATCATGTCGGTAGTGCTCGATCCGGCGTATCAGGGGAAAGGCTAGGCTATGCGTCGTTGATGATGGAGACCTTCGTGGCGCAGATGGCCAGGCTGGGCAAGAAGACGATTCATCTCATGTGCAAAGAGCGCCGTCGAGTTGTACAAGCGTTTTGGCTATCGCTACATCAAGCCGTCGGCCTCCGATCACGGTGGTATGTCGCGGCATGAGATGGTGATGATGCTGTAGCGGCTTTCTCCGGCTCCACACCACCGGCTTGACGCTTGCGGCGTTGCGGCAGGCATGGCATCTGCGCCGGCAGATACCATGCGCGAGATCGCGTGCTGTCCCCGTTATCTCGCGTGTCCATCGCAACTCGCTGACTACCGATCATGGACGCATTCTTCAATCGCCTCTTCCATTTTCAGCCGTCGCTGCTCGCCTCGCTGACACACGACGTTTTGCATCTGATCGTTGCCGTGCTGATCCTCGTGATCGGCTGGTGGATATCGAATCGCATTGCGCAGCTATTCGCGCGCCTTTTGTTGCGCTCGCATGCGGATCCCACGCTGGCGCCGATGCTGGCCGGCATCGCGGCGTGGGCCATACGCATCATCGCGATCGTCGCGGCGTTGAGCGAAGTCGGCATTGCCACCGCGAGCGTGCTCGCGGCGCTGGGCGCCGCCGGTCTGGCGATCGGTCTCGCGCTGCAAGGCACGCTGCAAAATATCGCGGCCGGCATCATGCTGCTCTTGCTGCGGCCGTTTCGTGCCGGCGACGTGATCGAAGGCAGCGGCGCCGCCGCGGGCGTCGTCCGCGAGGTGGGTCTCTTCACGACGCGCATCGAACGCGGTGACGGCAACGTCGTCTTCGTGCCGAACAGCCAGATCTGGAGCAATCCCGTCATCAATTACAGCAGCGGCGGCACGCTGCGCGTCGAGGTGAAGGTCGATCTCGCGCGCCGCGACGAGGTGGATGCGGGCATCGCCGAGATGACCAAGATGGTTGCCGCCGAACCGCGCGTACTGGCGGGGACCACGCTCGCGCCCACGGTCGCGGTCGACAGCTATCCGCCCGAGGGCGGCGCGCGGTTGCGCATTGGTGCGTGGGTGCGCGAGGCGGACGCCTCCTATGCGGCCGACGATCTGCGCGCTCATGCGCGCGAGGCGCTGGCGCAGGCCGGTCTCGCGCTCGCGGGCAGGGCTGCGGAGAAGGCCGCGGCGAGCAGGGTGGACGGTACGGGCACCGCGCTCTCGCGCACCTGAGCGTCGTGCCTCGACCCGCGGCGGTCGATCACGAATGAATCGGCGTCTTCTGGCAGACCAAGCCTGCATTGACGATCGCCGCGCTTGACGGCACCTCAACGAAACCGGCTCGCGATGTGCTCCGGAATATTTTCCGGCGTCACCACGACAACCGGCGAAGACGGTGTGAGAGCAGCCGCCGGTAAGAGCTTGTGGAAATGCATGAGGTGCTGGCACGCCGAGCGCATGTCTTGCCGAAGCTCGTGATGGAGAATGGCCTGCACTTTGCCCTCGCGCAGCAGGCGCACGTTGTCCCGGTCCAGATCGTGCCCGATGAAGCAGAGCGGCGTCTGCCGCCGCGCCGCGAGCGCGCGCAGAATGGCGCTGTTGCCGCCTCCCATGGAATAGACCGCAACGATGTCCGCATGCGTGTCGAGCACCTTGTGCACGCGCGCTTCGGTTTGCGTGTCGAGTCCATGTCCGCCGCTCGCATCGATCAGCGTGAGCTGCGGATACCGCGATCTCAACGCGCGCCGGAAGCTGATTTCGCGTTCTTCCTCGCCCCTGAATCGCTCGTCGCTCATGGCAATCAGCACCTCGCCGCTGCGCGGCCCGAGCCACTGGCCGATGAGGTAAGCCGCGGTGGCGCTGGCCACGCGGTTGTCGAGCCCGGCGTAGGCGATGCGCCCGGACAGCGGAATGTCGGTGAAGATCGTAACGACAGGAATGTCCCGTTGCTTGAGTTCGGCAATGGCTTCGCCTGTTTCGGGAACATCGCGCGCTTTGATCAGGACGCCGTGACTGCCGCGGCGTGCAATCGATTTGAGCGTTTCGACGACTTCGTCGGTGCTCATGGTTTCGCGCATCAGGAAGCGTGGCCGGAAAACCGCCGGATGCAATCCAGGCAATTCGGCCTCGAGCGCGGTCCGGATTTCATCGGAGAAGCGCACGGGGGCTTCCGCGACCACGTCGATCATGAGCTTGCGACCGGCGGTGGCGAGCTGGAGCTCCTGCTTTTCGAGTTCCGCAATCGCTTGCTCGACGCGCTTGCGCGTGTGTTCGCGCACGTGCGCGCGTCCATTGAGCACGCGGTCGACGGTGGCCACGCCGAGCCCCGCCTGGAGCGCGATCTCCTTGATCAGAAAACGGTGAGCCATTGGGATCCCCGGCTTGATGCGATTTTGAGGGTTTCGTGATCGTTCATTCCGTGCTGCGGGAATTATCCGTTTTCCTGGCCGTTTTACTGGTTTTTTCGCGGCGATGGCTGCATGAGTGCTGCGCGAGGGAAAGCAGGCAGGCCAGGAAGCCGTAGTGCACGAGACAGTCAAGGCATAATCTCGCGTACGCGGACTTACCGTAATATTTGAAAGCTTTATGGCCTTAAAACGACTTTCCGCCTTCGCGCGCCAGATCGCGCTGATCGTGCTTTTGTCCCCGCTTTTGTCTCTCGTGCCGATGGGCACTGCATCGGCGTTTCCGGCCACCGTGAGCGCCGCGAGCGCAAGCGCGGTGGATGCCACGCCGGCCCCCATTTCGCTCACCGATGCGCTCGCCCAGCTCAAGCAGATGCAGGTCAAGCAGGACAGCATCAAGCAGCAGACCTCGGCGGCGACCAACAGCAAGGATCTCGATGCGCTCGCCGGCGCGACCCAGCAACTGAGCGCCGACGTCGACAAATTGCGCAGCCAGCTCGTGCCGCTGCGCGCGCAGGTGCAGGCCGAGCTCGACGTGCTCGGGCCGGCGCCCGCGTCCGGCGCGACGCCCGGCACCCAGGCGGTCGCTCGCCAGCGCGACAGCCTGAATGCGCGCAAGGCGCAGATCGACGCCGTGCTGAAGCTGGCGGACGATCAGAAGAGCAATCTCGACAATCTCACGGCCCAGTATGCAAAGCTGCACCGCGGCTTGCTGAGGGATCAGCTTGCGCTGCGCTCGAGCGGCATTTTCAGCGCGCAATTCTGGGCGCCGCTCCTGCATCGCTCTCCTGAAGATGGCCAGCGCCTCGACGCATTCGACGCGCAAGTGCGCGCCATGCTGCAATCGGTCTGGGTACCGGGGCAGCGCGTGCTGACTTTAGGGCTGCTGGGCGCCGCGCTCGTGATCTGGCTTGGTGGCCGCAAGCTCGTGCAGCGGGGGCTCGCGTGGTTCTGCCTGCATCGCTTGCCCGCGACGCGTCTGCGCCGCAGCGCGCTCGCGTTGTCGACGGCCATCGCCACGCTGCTGGCGACAGCCGTCGCGCTGCAGGTGCTCTATCTGGCGCTGGCGCGCCACGTCGAGCTCACCTCCGCGCTGAGCGACCTGTGGGACGAGTTCACGAAGCTCACGCTCACCTGCGCGCTGATCTCCGGGCTCGGCCGTGCGCTGTTGTGCACGCATCACCCGTCGTGGCGGCTGCCCTCGCTGGCCGATCCGGTGGCCCGCGCCTTGCGGCCGTTTCCGAGTACGCTCGCCGCACTGCTGTTCGTCTCGGGCGCCGTGGAGGCGATCAACCGCATCGTCGACACGAGCCTCTCGGTCACGCTGCTTGGCCGCGGCATTGTCTCGCTCGTGATCTCGCTGACCATCGGCGCGGCGCTGCTGCGCGCCAACCGCGTCCGCAGCGCGCTGACCGCGGCGGGCGAGGCGCCCGAGTCGCATTCCACGGTCGCGGGGCTGATTCACGCCGGCACGGCGCTTTCGGTCATCGTCTCGCTGATCGCGCTGGCGATCGGCTACATCACGGTCGCGCGCTTCATTACCTACGAACTGGTGTGGTTCGAAATCGTGCTGTGCAGCATCTACGTGCTCACGCAATTGAATCGCGATATCTGCGCGAGCGTCTTTAGCGCGAACCTCGCGACCGGCAAGCAACTGAAGAATCTGCTCGGGCTCGCAGACAAGCATCTCGAACAGGTGCAGACCGTGCTCTCGGGTCTCGGCACGAGCCTTTTGATGCTGCTCGCGGTCGTGGCGCTGCTGACGGGCGGCTTCGGCACGACACCTGCGGACCTGCTCAACAGCTTCATCGGCATCATTGGCGGGCAGCGGCTGCAGAGCCTCAACATCATGCCGGCCCGCATCACGAACGCCGTGATCGGGCTCGCGGTCGGCCTCTACCTGTTGCGCTCGGTGCGCCGCTGGCTCGACAAGGAATTCATGCCCGCGCTCGGCATGGACTCCGGCATGCGCATGTCGCTGATCACGCTGTTCACGAACGTCGGCTACGTGCTGCTGGTGCTGATGACGTTGGGGCTGCTCGGCGTGCGCTGGGACAGCCTTGCGTGGATCGTCAGCGCGCTCTCGGTCGGTATCGGCTTTGGCCTGCAGGAGATCGTGAAGAATTTCGTCTCGGGCCTGATTCTGCTGACCGAGCGCCCGGTGAAAGTGGGCGACATGATCAGCATTGCGGGCGTGGAAGGCGATATTCGCCGCATCAACGTGCGCGCGACCGAAATCCAGTTGCCCGACCGCTCCACGATGATCGTGCCCAATTCGCAGCTGATTTCGCAGAACGTGCGCAACGTCACCATGGGCGACAGCACCCAGGGCGTGGCCACGCTGGTCTTGACGTTTCCTCTGGATACCGACCCGGAGCAGGTGCGCGATCTGCTGCTCGACGTGTATCGCGAGCATCCTGCGATGCTGGAGACACCCGCGCCCTCGGTGACGTTCAGTCAGCTCACGCCGGACGGCATCACGCTCAGCGTGACGGGTTATGTCGGCAGCCCGCGCATCGCCACCTCGACCAAGAGCGATTTGCTGTTCGCCATCCTCAAGCAATTGCGGGCGGCCAGGATCACGCTTTCGAATCCGCGCACGCTGCTGGTACAGAACGTGCCGACGAAGGACAACGCCTAGAGCGCGCCGCGTGCGCGCGTGGCTGGACGCAAGCGAGCCGGAAGCGGGAACAGCTTTGCGGCTCGTGACATCTATTTCCTCGAATGCCGGAAAGGTACCGGCCTGGTTGATGGCCTGGTCGATGGCCTGACTGCGCGACTCGCAGCCGGGCGACCCTGCCACGTTTCGAGGAGAGATACATGAAAGCCACAAGCATGCTGTTGTTCGCCGCGCTCGCGTTCGCAGGCGCACCCGCGCTGGCCCAGGCGCAGAGCCAGGGCCCGACCGATCCCCAGATTGCCGCTATCGTCGTTGCCGCGAATCAGGCGGATATCGATGCGGGCAAGCTCGCCGAATCGAAAACCCATACAAAAGACGTCAAGGCGTTCGCAGAGCGCATGGTGACCGACCACACCAGCGTCAATAAAGCGGCCGTCAGCCTCGTGCAAAAGCTCGGCGTGACGCCCGAGGCGAATCCCACCAGTGACAGCCTCAAGCAGGGCGGAGAGGCCAATATCGCGAAACTCGAGTCGCTGCAAGGCGCACAATTCGATCGTGCCTATATCGATCACGAGGTGACCTATCATGAGCAGGTCATCGACGCACTCGACAAGACGCTGATCCCCAGCGCGAAAAACGCCGAACTGAAGGCGCTGCTGGTGAAAGTCAGGCCGGCGTTCGTCGCGCATCTGGAGCACGCCAAGCACGTTCAGGCCTCCTTGGCGAATGCGCAATGAGCCGCCTGCCGCACGACTGGCCGACGCGATCGGGCTGCTGCGCGATCGTGCTCATGGCGCTCGCCGCGCCGGCGGTCGCGGGCAATCATGTCGTGACGATCGAGCAAATGCGCTTTGATCCGCCAACCGTGAAAGTGCGTAGCGGCGACACCATCGTGTGGGTCAACAAGGATCTCGTGGCCCATACCGTGAGCGCGGACGGCAAGACTTTCGACTCCGGCAGCATCGCGCCTGGAGCATCATGGCGATACGTCGCGCGCAAGCCCGGTCCGCATCCGTACCAGTGCCTGTTTCATCCGACGATGCATGGCACACTGATTGTCGAGCCGAAACCATGACAGAACCAGGGGCGGCAATGGCCGATGTGGAATTCAGCGCATTGACTGACGCCGACGCGGAAATTGTGCGCCGCATCGTGTCGGGCGACCTCGCGGCTTTCGAGTTGTTGATGCGCCGCCACAACCGCAGGCTATTCCGGCTCGCGCGCGCCACGCTGCGCAACGACGCCGAAGCGGAGGACGCCTTGCAGGACGCGTATCTGAAGGCATTCAAGGCGCTCGGGCAGTTTCGCGGGGATGCGGCGCTCGCCACGTGGCTCTCGCGCCTCGTGCTCAACGAGTGCTTCGGCAGGATGCGTCGCGAGGCGCGCCGCCAGAACCTGATGCCGACGCTGCTCGATTGCGTCGACGAAGAGCAGATGGCTTTCGATATGGACCCGACCCACGCTCACGACGATTTCGCTCCCGACGAGGCGGCCTCCCGCGCCGAGATCCGCGTGCTGCTCGAGCGCAAGCTCGATGCGCTGCCCGTGGGTTTTCGCACGGTGTTCGTGCTGCGTTCGGTCGAGGAGATGAGCATCGAGGAAACGGCGCAGTGCCTGGGCATTCCCGAAGCCACGGTGCGCAGCCGTCATTTCCGGGCCCGCCAGATGCTGCGCGATTCGCTGGCCGAGGAAGTCGATCGGCTGGGCCCGGCGCTGTTCGAGTTCGGCGGCACGTGCTGCGACCGCATTGTCGCGGCGGTGCTCGCGCGGCTGCGCGATGCGCAGCGCCACGGCTAGCAGGCGAAAGCCCGTACGCCCGCGCTTGTCGATTGCACTGCGAGGTGCACTGCGCAATGCGTGCGCCGCCGAACACACACGGGTTTATCGCATACGCCTGCTTTACCGGTTTGCATCCTCGTCTGCGAAAATCGGGGGAGAATTTGCACGTGCGCGCGAGTCGCGCCACGGCTTTCTTCCCTGCGAGGTCCGCGATGATCTTTCGCCAGTTGTTCGACGCCGTATCGTCCACCTACACGTATTTGCTCGGCGACGCCGAAAGCGGCGAAGCGCTGCTGATCGACCCCGTCTACGAGCACGTGCCGCGCGACCTCGCGCTGCTGCAGGAGCTGGGCCTGCGGCTGCAGACGACGCTCGACACCCACGTGCACGCCGACCATGTCACGGGGGCGTGGCGCTTGCGCCAGCGTTGCGGCAGCCAGATCGCGCTCGCCGCGGCGGTGGGCGCCGAAGGAGTGGACCGGCCGCTGCACGATGGCGAGCGCGTGGCCTTCGGCAAGCGCCATCTGGAAGTGCGCGCGACGCCGGGGCACACGAGCGGCTGTCTGACCTATGTGCTCGACGACGAGCGCATGGCCTTCACCGGCGACAGCCTGCTGATTCGCGGCTGTGGCCGTACCGATTTCCAGGGCGGCAGTCCCCAGCAGCTTTTTACCTCCGTGCGCGAGCGGATCCTGACGTTGCCCGACGACTGCCTGCTTTATCCGGCGCACGATTATCGCGGCATCACCGTCACGAGCGTGGCCGAAGAGCGGCGCTTCAATCCGCGCCTGGGCGGCGACGTGGATCTGGGCGACTTCGCGGGCTATATGAACAACCTGAATCTGCCGCACCCCAGGCAGATGGCCGTTGCGGTGCCCGCCAACCTGCGCTGCGGAAAGCCGGAGGGCGAGGCGCCGGTGGCGGAAACGCCCGACTGGGCGCCACTGATCTTGCGCTTTAGCGGCGTATGGGAAATCGAGCCCATGGCGCTGCTGGAGCACGCGGCGAGCTTCCAGATCGTGGACGTGCGCGAGGCGCCGGAGTTCATCGACCGTCTTGGCCACCTGCCCGATGCGAGGCTGGTGCCGCTCTCGCAGTTGATGGGGCGGCTCGACGAGCTCGACCGCGAGCGGCCGGTGGTGGCGGTGTGCCGCTCGGGCGTGCGCTCGGCCCAGGCGAGCGTGCTGCTGACCAAGGCGGGCTTTGCCCGCGTGGCCAACCTCGCTGGCGGCATGCTGCGCTGGAAGGCCGAGGGCCTGCCTGTCGCGACGGACAGCGTTTGAGCGCCCGGCCTGCCTTTTCGCCTCGCCTGCGCTTTAATGGCCAAGCCCTGATTGGGCAATCTGCTGCTCGACGAATTGCGCGAAAAGGGTGTGCAAATGCGTCGTCGGGTGGAGATCGTCGGCGAACATATACGTCTGGTCCGCATTGGACGAAACGTAAGTGGGCGGCGAGCACAAAAGCGCCGTGTCGTCCGGGGTTTTCGAGGGATCGCAGGCCTGTGCCGTGTTGGACACCGTAAAGCCGTTCGCCTGGTAATTCGCAATCGCTTGCGTCACCCACGTGTACGAATCGATCTCGATGACCTTGCCTTGCAAGCCATCGCTCTGCAATGCGCCGTTCAATGTCGAGTTGAAGAGTTGCGACAACTGCGTGAGGTTCGCGCCGCCGTCGGTCGAGGCGATACCCTTCGGCGAGAGGCCGATATTCGGCACGTTGATCACGACGACGTGCGTGGCGCCGGCCTGCACGATCTGGCCGACGATCTGGGCGAGCGCGGTGGCCGCCTGCTGCACCGTCGTATTCGCGGCCGGCGGCGTGCCGGCCCGAAGCACGTCGTTCGCGCCGGCCCAGACGAGCACCAACTGATTGGCGTTGAAGCTTCCGTGAGCGGATATATAGCTCGACACCTGTTGATTCACGGGCATTTCGACATTGCCGATCACGTCGGAGAGAAAATCATACTGGTTTGCCGGCGTGGCGACGGTGGAGCCGCCCTCCGCGTAGCCAAAGCCGTTTTGCGCGCTGAGCCGGTGATCGATGCCGATCGTGAATGCGGCGTTCAAGGTGTCCCCGTAATACTGCGCGACATCCTGAGTCCACACTTGCCCCGGATTGGTCGTAAAGCGCCCGCCGCCCACCGCGCTGGCGAGCGGCGCATAGGTCCCGACATCCGAAAGGCTGTCGCCGAAAGAGACGATTTGCAGGTGCACGCCGCCCGGCGGATTATTGGGGTTGACGTTGCCTCCGCCACTACCGCCGCCCCCACCGCAAGCCGCAAGCAGTGCAAACACGATTGCAGAAATTCCACTCCGCACGCCGTTGCCGATCCCTCGCATCGCGCCTCCTCGCCGCTCATGGCGGCTACGCCCGCTCAGGCTCGCTGCTCGCTCGCCGCACAGCGGACCTGCGGCAAAAGTGGAGGCAAAAAGGGTGCCCGCCCTCCATTTTCCGAACCTTTCAAACGGCACCCGGCGCTTGCTGCAGGATGTCGCGCTTCTTGCTCCTCCGTTTGCTGGTGATCTCTGGCATACGGACGTACACGCGTTTTCGACTGTGATCGACATGTACCTGGCGCTTGCACAGGCGCGTCGCGATCGAGCAGGTACGGTGCAGCACAAGGAGCGGTAGTTTCAATGACACTCGTCTTTACGAAATCTGTGTAGTCCGAAACAGATTCAAGGCGGGAGTTCGGGTAGCGCGTTTGCCACGAGGAGCAACGGGCTCGTCCCGGTGTTCAGTTCGCGGCGCAAGAGGGATGTGACGCAAGTCCAGTGGTGCTGCCTTACTGCGCTCCTTGAAGCTCCCACGATGTTGTCGCGGTTCGGCAGTATTGCGGACGCAGCTTGACCGTCTGGACGCCGGCATGCACCGTCACGGCGATGAATCGACAGGTTCTTTGCTGTTTGATCGTGGTGCCTTCCGGCGTAAGCGTCGCGTTGACTTCGGCGTGATTGCCTGCTGCGGGGCGGGTCCATCGCGCCGTCTGGCCGTCGTCCCTGGTGTTCAGTACGACGTCGACCGTGCTGTTGAGCGCGGCGATGTCGTTCCGATCGAGCTGGCTCATTGGCGTGTGACCGAGAAAACCGGCCGACGCCGGCCATGCGGGCGGCGACGCAAACGCTAGCAGCAATAAACCTGGCGCGGCAAGGCAAGCGCTGCGTCCGGCACTTCTGGCTGAGTCGTGGTACGGCATGGCTGTTCCCAGTATCTCAACGAGCGTCGTGCATGCTCGGCCGCTTTTCCTGCGGCCTTTTTGCAGTACGGCCGCAGAAAAAAAGCCCGCGCAAGGCGGGCAGCAAGTTCGAGGAGACCTGATAAGGGCGCGGGGTGAGCCCTCGGACACACTGTAGCGCATGGCGTTCCGGCACGCACCTATCCGAACGAACAGGGTGCGTGTGGCCTGAAAGCTCTGCCCGAAACCCTTGCAGGCATGCGTCGCGCCAGTAGCGCGCATCGTGCCCCAGAGCAGCGTATGGCTGGATTTGTCACTAGACCGGCCGGTTTGGACACCTCTGCCATTTCCCCTCGATGCTACGATCTGCGCGCTTTCCGCGATCCTCGGGATCGGCTCGTAACCGCAATGCGCGACAGTCCGCGCCGGAGAAACTTGTGATGAAAATCGAAACATTGGGCGTCATCGGCGCTGGAACGATGGGCGCCGGTATTGCTCAGGTCGCCGCTGTCGCGGGGCTCGAGGTCATCATGATCGACGTTGCCGATGCGGCACTCACGAGGGGCGTCGCCGCGCTGGGCGACAGCCTCGGTCGTCTCGTGGCAAAAGGCAAGCTCGATGCGGGCGCGCAAGACGCCGCGCTCGGCCGTATCGAAACGTCCACGGATTATCGGCGTCTTGCTGCTGCGGATCTCGTCATCGAGGCGGCCACCGAAAACCTCGATCTGAAGATCCGCATCCTCAAGCAGATCGAATCGGTTGTGCAGAGCGGGGCGATTATCGCGTCCAATACGTCGTCGATTTCGATCACGACGCTTGGTGCGGCACTTGCCGATCCCTCGCGTTTTGTCGGGATGCACTTCTTCAATCCGGTGCCGCTCATGCCGCTGGTCGAAATCATCCGTGGCCTGCAGACCAGTGCCGCCACTGCGGAAGCGATTCGCGAATTGACGACGCGGCTCGGCAAATCGCCGATCGGCGTCAAGAACTCGCCGGGCTTCGTCGTCAACCGCATTCTCGTGCCGATGATCAACGAAGCGTTTTTCCTGCTGGCGGAAGGCGCCGCGACGGCCGAGGAAATCGACGCCGGCATGTGCCTGGGCGCGAATCATCCGATCGGTCCGCTTGCGCTTGCCGATCTCGTCGGGCTGGATGTGTGTCTTTCCGTACTCGACGTCTTCCACAAGGACTTTGGCGATCCTAAATATCGTGCGTGCCCGCTTCTTCGCGAGCTGGTATCCGCCGGGCGGCTGGGCCGGAAGACCGGCCACGGTGTCTATAGCTACGCCTGGTTTCCACTCGAGCGTGAGGGGCCTTCATTTGCTCGCGCGCGCTGGCAAGCCTCGCGTCGCGGCCGCGAGGCTTGATGTCGAGCCCTTCGGCATGGACGAACGGGTCGTGGCTGCCCTGCTCGAAAAAAAACAGCGCAGGGGTGGCATACCAATTCGATAAACATTGGTCCGCCGGTTTTTCGGCATCCTGTCTTCAGTTTGGAACCAAGGCCAATCTAACCACGCGGCTCCCGAATGGAGGGGCGGTCAAGAGCGTGGCAAAGATCACTCTTGACCCGTTGGTGATGCTGGTTTCGGTGAATTACCGCTTCTGAAAGCGCGGTAAGCAATCAGACCGTTGCCGAATGGACTTCGCGAGTGCCGCCGACGCGGGCGACCACACTCAGCGCGGCTTTGCGAGCATGTCCAGCGGCGCCGGCTGTGTCAGCGTCTCGGGCCGCAAGATCCGGTCGAGTTGCTCCTTCGAGAGCAAGCCCTTGCGCAACACGATCTCATAGACGCTGCCGCCGGTGGCGTGGGCCTCCTGCGCGACGGCCGTCGCGTTCGCGTAGCCAATGTACGGATTGAGCGCCGTTACCACGCCGATCGAATTTTCCACGGTGGCGCGCAGCCGGTCCGCGTTGGCCGTGATGCCCTTGACGCAGCGCTCGGCCAGCGTCAGGCAGCCATTGCGCAGATGGCTGACGCTCTTGAACAGGCTGTGCGCAATGATGGGCTCGAACGCGTTGAGCTGAAGCTGTCCGGCCTCGGCCGCGAAGCTCACGGTGACGTCGTTGCCGATCACCTCGAAGGCGATCTGGTTCATCACCTCGGGTATCACCGGATTCACTTTGCCGGGCATGATGCTCGAGCCGGCCTGCATCGGCGGCAGATTGATCTCGCCAAGGCCCGCCCGCGGACCGCTCGCGAGCAGACGCAGGTCGTTGCAGGTCTTGGAGAGCTTCACCGCCACGCGCTTGAGCACGCCCGAAAGCTGCACGAAGGAGCCGCAATCCTGCGTGGCCTCGAACAGGTTGGGTGCGGTTTCGAGTGCAATGCCGGTGATCTGGCGCAGGTGCTGCAGCACCACCGGCGCATAGGACGGGTGCGCGGTGATGCCGGTGCCGATAGCAGTGGCGCCGAGGTTGATTTCGCAGATGAGCATCGAGGCTTCGCGCAGGCGCTGCTCGTCTTCTCCCAGCATCACCGCATAGGTGCTGAACTCCTGGCCGAGCGTCATGGGCACGGCGTCCTGCAACTGGGTGCGGCCCATTTTGATGATGCCGGCGAACTCGTCGGCCTTCGCTTCGAAGGCGCGACGCAGCACCGCCATCGCATCGATAAGGCCGGCTATGCCGAACCACGTGGCGACCTTGAGCGCGCTCGGGTAGACGTCGTTGGTGCTCTGGCCGATATTGACGTGCTCGTTCGGATGCAGGTGCTGATACTCGCCCTTTTGATGGCCGAGCAGTTCGAGTGCGCGATTGGCGATCACCTCGTTGGCGTTCATGTTGGTCGAGGTGCCGGCGCCGCCCTGGATCACGTCGACGACGAACTGTTCGTGGAGCTTGCCGGCGATGAGCTCCTGGCAGGCCGCCACGATTGCGTCGCAGCGCGGCTTGTCGAGCAGGCCGAGCTCATGGTTGGCAAGTGCTGCCGCCTGCTTGATCGCGGCCAGCGCCTTGATCAACTCCGGATAAATGGAGATCGGGGTGCCGGTGATCGGGAAGTTCTCGATCGCGCGTAGCGTATGCACGCCATAGTAGGCTTCGGCGGGGACTTCGCGGTCGCCCAGCAGGTCGTGTTCGATTCTGAAGTGTCCGGCATTCATGGCTACGCTCCTCGTGCGGATTCGGTTCGGCATTGCCAGCGCAGTCTAGAGAAACGGATGTGCCTTTGCTACGGGCAATGCAAACAAAGTATCGGGTAGCCGAGGCGATTGGCCATATCATGCAAAAAACGCATAACGATGCTATCCGGCCCCGGATCGCTCGTGGTGGGGGAGTCAGCCTTACGTCCGTGCTTACGGATGGCTAACTGAAATGCGCCATTCACTCGGAAGCCTGCGCGCCTGCCGCGGACCTGGCGGGCAAGCGCGAAGCGTCCTTCGACGCAAACAGATAGCAGGCGAGTGCGGTGGCAACGAGGCCGACCATCCAGGAAACGTCCGCGCCACCGAGGATCGACGCCCAGGGGCCGTGGAAAAAACTTTCTTCCATGAACGGCACCTGGATCGCAATGCCGAAGACGTAGATCGCAATGGCCTTGAAATTGAACGAGCCGTACACGCCGCCATTGCTGCTGATGATTTCCGCCACCCGATAGTGCCGGTTATTGACGAGATAGAAGTCGATCAGATTGATCGCAACCCACGGCGCCAGAACGATGCGCATCGCGAAGATCGCGTTGAGGAAGATGGCGATGAAGTTGCTCGAGGCCCACAGCGCGGTCACCGTCGACGAAACCAGCAGGATCGTCGATACGACAACCCGCACGTTGCGGCCGGGAACCCAGTGCGGGCGGAAGGTTTGCGCGGCGGTAATGAAGGACAGCACCGCGCCATACAGGTTCATCCCGTTGTGGCCGATGATGTTGACCAGAAAAAGGAAGATCAGAACGTAGCCGAACACGCCGGTCTGATCGCGGATGGCCTGCATCGCGTCCGTGGAGTGCCCGGTGCTGACCGCGAGCACGCCGAACAGGAACGCGAAGATCGTTCCCAGCGACGTGCCGAAGTACGTGTACGCGAAGGTCTTCGCGAACCCGGCGGAAGCCGGGAGGTAGCGCGAATAATCGGACGTATAGGGGGCGAAGCTGATCTGCCATACCGCGCACAGACCGAACATCGCGAACCAGTTGGCGAGATCGAAATGGCCCTGCTGGAAGATCTGGGCGTCAAGACGCGGCGCCATCAGCGCGATGCCGATAAGAAGCGCGCTGCCCATGAACCAGGCGCCCACCTTGTTGAAGCGGTGGATGAAGTGACAGCCGATCACGCCAACGAGCGTCGCGAGCACGGCGCCGATGACGGTCGCCACCGGCGCGGGCACCGAAGGCGCGGCGGTATGGAGTGTCTTGCCCGCGAGAATGATGTTCGAGACGAAGAAGCCGAGATAGATCAGCGTGGTGAATCCCACCACCAGCAAAGAGCCATACCGGCCGAATTGCGCCCGGCTCTGAATCATCTGCGGCACGCCTACCAGCGGTCCTTGCGCCGAGGTGAGGGCATGAAAAATGGCGCCGAAGAATTGCCCGGCCGCGATGGCGAAAATCGCGCTGACCAGATCGAGGTGGAAAACCAGCACCGAGGTGGCGCCGGAAATCACGGCCAACGGCGCGACGTTCGTGCAGAACCACAACGTAAACAGATCGGCCGGCTTTCCGTGCCGAGCCTCAGGGGCAACATACTCGATCGAGTTGCTTTCGATTGCCAGAACGTTATTATCGTTCTCCGGGTGTTTCATGCTGTCTCCATCTTTATTGCCGGGCCACGCACGTTTTTGGAGCGCGGCACGGCATAGCCTCTATGGCTTTGAATCGGTACTGCAGGCGAGCACGCTCTGGTTCAGCGCATCACGAACGGATCGCTGATCGGCTCGTCCGATGTGCGAAGCCATACGGACTTCGTGGTCGTATATTCGAGCGCGGCGCTCAAGCCTCCTTCGCGGCCGTGCCCGGAAAGTCCGAAGCCGCCGAACGGCACGAGCGGCGAAACGGCCCGATAGGTGTTGATCCAGACGATGCCCGAGCGCACGCGCTTCGAAACGCGATGAGCGCGCGTGAGATTGGTCGTGAAAATCCCCGCCGCGAGGCCATAGGCCGTGCTGTTGGCTTTTTCGATCGCTTCCTGCTCGGATTCGAACGTGTCCACCGACAGCACCGGGCCGAACAGTTCCGTCGTGATGCTGTCCGCGTTTTCGATGCCGCTGCAGTCCAGAATCGTGGGCGCGTAGTAATATCCGTCGCGCTCCAGCTTCTTCGCGCCGGCGAGCACCTTGGCGCCTTGGCGCACGGAGCTCGCGACGACCGCCTCGATGTTGCGAAGCTGCCGCTCCGTGCACAGCGGCCCGTACTCCGTCTCCATCTCGTTGGGTGAGCCCACACGAATGCGCGAAACGCGTTCGACCAGCAGCGCGAGGAATGGCTCCTTCACCGACGCCTCGATGAGCAGGCGCGAACCCGCCACGCAGCTTTGGCCGCTCGCGGCGAAGATGGCCGCGACCTGCGCATTCACCGCGCTCTGGATATCGGTATCGGCGAACACGATGAACGGCGACTTGCCGCCGAGCTCCAGCGAGACCTTGGCCAGATTGTTGGCCGTGTTCCTGACGATGTGGCGCGCGGTCTCGGGGCCGCCGGTGAAGGCGACCTTGTCCACGCCGGGGTGGCTGCTCAGCACCGCGCCGCATTCCGGGCCGAAGCCGGTAATGACGTTCACCACGCCCGCGGGAAATCCCGCCTCGTGAACGAGGCGCGCGAATTCGAGCAAGGGGCCGGGCGCTTCCTCGGACGCCTTGAGCACCACCGTGCAGCCGGCGGCGAGGGCCGGCCCGACCTTCACGGCGGAAAGGAACAGCTGGCTATTCCATGGCACGATCGCGGCGACCACGCCAACGGGCTGCCTCTCGAGCCAGACCTGCATGTCGGGTTTGTCGACGGGAATGTTGCTCCCTTCGATCTTGTCGGCAATGCCTGCGTAATACCGGTAGTACTCCGCAACATAGGCGATCTGGCTCGACGTTTCCCTGAGGATCTTGCCGGTATCGTTCGTTTCAATTTCAGCGAGTCGAGGCGCAGCCTTTTCGACGAGATCGGCGAGCTTGTACAGCAGTTTTCCCCGCGCCGACGCTGAGAGACCCGCCCAGCCGGGATCGGTCAACGCGCGGCCGGCTGCAGCCACGGCCCGGTTGACCTCGTCGGTGCGCGCTTCGGGCATCTGCGCCCACACGGTGCCGGTAGCAGGATTGACGCTGCCGAACGTGGCGGCGCCGGGTTCGAACTGGCCGTCGATATAGAGCTGAAAATGAACATTCATGGCATCAAGACCTCATTGGAACGCAGGCATCACGTCGCGGATCATGCGCTCCAGCGAAGCCTTCTTGCGCTCGAAACTCATGCCCGTGTCGATCCAGAACGAGTACTCGTCGAAGCCAAGTGCTTCGTAGGCCTTAAGACGGGCGATCACTTCTTCGGGCGTGCCGATCACGTTGTTCTTGCGCATGGCCTCCGGCGTATAGAACGGGTGCGCGGCCATCTCTTCCCTGGTCAGCGGCTTGATCATGCCGCGGCTGACCGGACGCTCGTTCTTGAACCACGCGCCGAAGTAGTTGTAGAACACGTTCACTTCGTCGGCGGCGACTTGCGCGTCGTCCTCGCTGCTCGCCACATAGGTGTGGCGCAGCAGCATGATCTGCGGGCGCGGCACGTTGCTGAACTTCTCGCACGCGGCATTGAAGTGTCCCACGAGCTTCTCGACCTCTTCGTCGCCGAGGTGCAACGGCGTGACCTGCACATTGCAGCCATTGGACACGGCGAATTCGTGGCTGTTCGGGTCGCGCGCGGCCACCCAGATCGGCGGATGCGGCTGTTGCAGCGGCAGCGGCGAAGACGTCGTCGACGGGAATTTCCAGAACTCGCCTTCGTGCGCGTAATCGCCTTCCCAGAGCTTTTTCACCGCCGGAATGAGCTCGCGCATCCGTTGCCCGGCGCCCCATGCGTCGAGCCCCGGCATCAGGCGCTCGTATTCGAAAGAGTATGCGCCTCGCGCGATGCCGAGTTCGAGGCGCCCGCCCGTGACGATGTCGGTCATCGCGGCTTCGCCGGCGAGCTTGATCGGGTGCCAGAATGGCGCGATGACCGTGCCCGTGCCAAGCCTCACGCGCTTCGTCTTGTTGGCGAGATCGACGAGGTTGATGAACGGATTGGGCGCGATCGTGAAGTCCATGCCGTGGTGCTCGCCGGTCCAGACGGCGTGCATGCCGCCGCGATCGGCGATCTGGCACAGCTCGACCATTTCTTCATACAACTGCTTTTGACTGGTCTGGTCGGAGACGCGCTCCATGTGAACGAAAAGCGAAAAACGCATGATATGACCTTTCAGGAAAGAAGCGGGCGGACCGTGCCGTTGCTATGGTCGCCGAAATACAAACCGTAGCTCTTCAACTGGCTCTCCTTGCGGTAGCGTTCGAGCATGCTGGCCAGTGCGCTGTCTTCAAACGCTTGTGTCTCGATGTCGTCGAGGCTGACGAATTCGCCCTTGGTGGCGAGCTCATCCGGTGCGCTGCACAGGAAAGAGATGTACTGGTAATACGTTTCGGTATTGTTGTAGACCGAATAAATGAAGTTTGCCGATGCGTCCGGCTGGTATTGCCTGAAGATATCGGCGAGCGCTTTATCGGCGCCTTCCTTGCCGATTTCCTTCGCAGGCAGGCCCCATTTGTTTCCGGCCGTCTTGACCATGAGCACCTTGTCGTCGCGCGTGATGATTGCGCTCACGATGACCTTCGGGCCGGCGATGACCTCGGCCGACACCTTGGCCGGCGTGAAATAGCCGCCGCGGTAGTAGCCGAGCCCCGCGTACCCTGCGGAATGAAACGCCTCGACCTTGCCGACGATGAGCGCATGGTCGCCCGCATCGATCACGGCGTGCGTCGTGCAGTCGAACCACGCGCTCACGTCGTGAATGAGCGGATTGCGGTTCTCGCTCAGGTGCCAGCCGACATTGGCGAAACGATCGTCGCTGGGCCGGGCGAAGGTGTTGGACAACTCCTTTTGCCCTTCCGCGAGAATGTTGATGGCGAAGTGTCCCGTGGTGGAGAACGTCTGGTAATTGCTCGACGTCTTCGCAATGCTCACCAGCAGCAAGGCGGGGTCCAATGAAACGGACGAGAACGAATTCGCGGTGAAGCCAAGCGGCTTGCCATCGTCGTGAGCCGTGGTCACGATCGTGACCCCCGTCATGAACGCCCCGAATGCATCGCGAAGTTCACGGGTGTTGATCGTGGCGGTCTGCTGGCTCGCGGGGCTCGTGGGGTTGTCAGGGCTCATAGCGCATTTCCAACTGCATGATTGGCGGCCTGCGGCTCGGTCTGCAACCAGGCACGCAGGGCGCGATTGACTTGCTCGGGCGCGGTCAGGTTCACCATGTGACGCTCGTGTTCGATCACGACGGCCTTCCCGTCATGGGCGGCTTGCGCCATTTGCCGCGCCATTTCCGGCGTCGAATTCGGGTCGTCCGATCCGGTGAGCACGAGAGCAGGGCAGGCAATCGTGTGCCAGCCGTCGGCATACACTTCGTCGCCCTTCGCGAAAGCCGTGTACGCCGTGGCGTAGCCCGCGAGATCGACCGATTGCAGCCAGGACTCGACCTTTTGCGCGGCGACGCGTTGCGCTTCCTCGGCATTGAACCAGCGCCGCAGCGGCGTATCCACGTCGATGGTTCCCGAGCGCAATTCGGCGGCGCGTTGAAGGACAGCTTCGCGCGCCTCATCGGTGCGACGGTACACACCGCTCAGGACTGCCACGCGTTTGACCAGGTCGGGCCGGGTGACGGCCACGCCAGCGGCAATCAGCGAACCCATCGAGTGGCCGGCCAGGTTGACAGGGCTGGCGTGAAGCGCCTCGATGAACTCGATGGCCCACTGCACGAACTGTTGCAGGTCTGCATTCGCATCGAGCGCGTCGCTTTTGCCGTGGCCCGGCATATCGACCGAGATCACGCGGAATTCGCGCGACAGGTCGGCCGTCTGCGGATACCACGCGCTCGCCTGCATGCCCACACCGTGAATCAGGACCAGCGGCTCGCCGGCCCCCCGCTCGAGATAATGGGCGACGCGGTTATTTGACAGCTGCAGGGTTTTTGACGTCATTTCCGAGCTCTGCGAGGTCTTTGTAGCGATCGCCAATGCGGTGATGCGGACGGCCAGCGGTCGAGGCGCCAATGGCGATGACCAGTTCGTCGGCCGCCGGCGCGTCGGGAATCGCAAACTGGAGCGTCAGGTAGTGCGAGCGGCGGCCCTCGTCGTTCTTGTCCATCATCGGGATGAACAGCGGCGCATTGGCCGGGCCGCGCGTGTTGTTGAAGGCGAGGTACGACTTGGCGCCCACCGCCGAGCGATAGATGTTGCCGAAGTGCAGGGTGTGGATCAGCGCGGACGCATGCTCGATTTCACCGTCGAGGCCGACGATGGCGCTCTTGCCGAACGCCTCGACCGCTTCGCCCGAGCCGGCTTCGTCGAGGATCAGCTTCGTCAAGTGCTCGCTGAGTTGCGGCGCGAGGGCGCGAATTTCCGGCGACAGGTCTTCGACATAGCCGCGGCCTGCCCACGGGTTCTTGATCACAGCAGCCGCGCCGATCATCTTCAGCGGCTTGGCAGCGGCCTTGTCGCCATCGACGAAGATGGTCTCGACATGGAGGATGGACTTGCGAATCAGGCTCATGGCACCTTCCTTTCGTGCGTTGATTGTGAGCCGTATTTTGGTATACCATGTTACGGCATGCCATGAGTGTTAACCCTTGCCGGATAAATTCTCGAAACTGAAGGTGGAAAATGACTGCGTTCTGGATTGCCCATGTGAAGGTCCTCGATCCCGCGGAATACAAGGACTACACCGACGTCGCGCCGCAAGCGTTCAAGAAGTTCGGCGCCGTTTTTCTCGCGCGTGGAGGCGCGTCGCGGGTGCTGGAGGGCGAGCCGTTCGAGCGCCACGTGGTGATCCGGTTTCCCGATATGCAAACGGCGCTGGCGTGCTACCAGTCGCCCGAATACCAGGCGGCAAAGTCGAAGCGGGATGGACATTGCATCGCGCAAGTGGCGATCGTCGAGGGCTTGGGTGGGTGATGGCGCTATAACGCCAGCGGTATGGAAAGCTCGATGTCAGTTAGGTCATAATATGGCATTCCATGTCTGCGCCCGGCTTTGCGCGAGTGCAGACCATCGTCCGTTTTCAGACCGCCACCTATGCAAGACCTCAAAATCGACCGCAATGCCAAGACCCTGCGTGAGCTGACGCTCGACAAACTGCGCGGCGCGATAGTCCAGGGGTATTTCCGGCCGGGCGCGCGGCTCGTCGAACGCACGTTGTGCGACGAGCTTGGCGTGAGCCGCACGGTGGTGCGCGAGGTGCTGCGGCATCTGGAGACCGAGGGGCTGGTCGAAACCATCGCGCGACAAGGGCCGGTCGTGGCGCGGCTCGATCCGGCGCAAGTGGCTGAAATCTACGAGTTGCGCGGCCTGCTCGAAGCCAATGCCGCCCGCGCCTGCGCCGAGGACGCGACGCCCGAAACCGTGCAGCAACTGCGCGATATCCGCGGCGTCATCGAAGATGCGTTCGAGAAGCGCGAACTGCCGCGCGTGCTCGAGTACACCGGGCGCTTCTACGAAACGCTGTTCGAAGCCGCGGGAAAGCAGGTGTCGCTGACGGTCGTCAAGACGCTCAACGCGCGCATCAACCGGTTGCGCGCGTTGACCATCGCCATGCCGGGGCGCGGCGGCGATTCGAACCGCGAGATGAACCAGCTGCTCGACGCAATCGAACGACGCGATGGCGACGCGGCAGCTGCCGCCTCGTTCGCGCATATCGCGCGGGTTTCCGAGCTGGCGTTGTCGGCGCTTGCGCAGCAGAGCGAGGCCGTGGGCGAAGGCTGAGGCCTCGCTCGACGCGCGCGTCGGAACGCGCATCGACACAAAAAGCCGCCAGCATCGCCGGCGGCTTTTTGTTTTGCCCGCATGTTTTGTCTGCTCAATCCGGGACCTGATCGAGTCCTTGTGAAAAACCAAAGCATGCCAGGCTGCCTGCCTCCCGACTCATGGTATTCCATAATACGGCAGATGTTGTTGTGGACCATAAGATGGAATACCATAATCTCATCGAACAACGCTGCGACCACAGGAGCACGCCATGGCTGAGTCAATGACCGGACAAACCACGGAGCAGGCATTCGACGTCGCTGGTTTTCGCCGCGCGCTCGGCGCGTTCGTCACGGGCGTGACCGTCGTCACGACGATCCAGCCCGACGGCTCGCCGCGCGGCTTCACGGCGAACTCGTTCACCTCGGTGTCGCTCGACCCGCCGCTGATTCTCGTGTGCATCGCGAAAACGGCGTCGAGCCATGCGGTGTTCTCCGCTACGCGGCGCTTTGCCGTGAGCGTGCTTGCCGAAGACCAGAAGGATGTTTCCGGCGTGTTCGCTTCGAAGGCCGCCGACAAGTTCGCGCAGGTGCCCTGGCGCACGCGCAAAACGGGCGCGCCCGTGATGGACGGCGCGGCGGCGAGCTTCGACTGCACGACGCATGAGGTCGTGGACGCGGGAGACCACATTATCCTGATCGGCCGCGTGGTCGACTTCGCTCAAACGAGCGCCTCGCCGCTGGGCTATTGCCGTGGCGCGTACGTGAACTTCAGTCTTTCGCAGGATGCGCTGGCCGCAGCGGGTGCGCACACCCATGTGGGCGCGATCCTGGAGCATCGCGACGGACTCGTGCTCATCGACACGGCGCAAGGCGTGCAATTGCCGACCGGCACCAGGCTCGAACCGGCCGGCGACCCCGCGAGCCTGCGTGGCGCGCTCGCGAAGCTCGGTCTCCACGTGCACCTCGACTTCCTCTTCGCCGTGTTCGAGGCGAGCGGCCAGCGCGAGCCGGGTGTGCATCCGGGTGTGCACATCTATTACCGCGGCCGCGTGATTCACAACGGCTCGCCCTGGCTCGACAGCAGCATCCGCATCGTGCCGCTCTCGCAGATTCCCTGGGATGAAATAAGCGACGCCGCCGTGCGCTCGATGCTCGAGCGCTACGTGCGCGAACGCCGCCAGGACACGTTCGGCATCTACGTTGGCGATACGGAAGCCGGGACCGTGCAGACGCTCGCCTGAGCGCAGATAAACAACAAGATCACGAAGCCAGCGCGGTTTTTGCCGCTGGCCGAATCAGCGTGTTCGAAGGGCCGCCGTCCCGGTGGCCGCGATGCGCAACCGTTTCCCTTGGAGAGAGACATGAGCAGCAGAGGCATCCATTTTTGCGCACCGTTGGCCGTGCTTTGCGCGACGGCGCTCGCGAGCGCACCGGCACTGGCCGCGGACCCGATCGTGTTCACGAGCTGGGGCGGCACGACGCAAGCGTCGCAACAGAAGGATTGGGCGCAGCCGTTCACGCAGGCGAGCGGCATCAACGTGCTGATGGACGGCCCGACCGACTACGGCAAGCTCAAGGCGATGGTCGACAGCGGCAACGTGAGCTGGGACGTGGTCGACGTGGAAGGCGACTTTGCCTATGCCGCGCAAAAGGCCGGCCTGATCGAGCCGATCGACTACTCCGTCGTGAAGAAGGACGAGCTGGACCCGCGCTTCGCGACGCCGGATGCCGTGGGCAGCTTCTATTACTCGTTCGTGCTCGGCTACAACAAGGCGAAGTACACGGGCGCGCAGCCGCAAACCTGGGCGGATCTCTTCGACACGAAGCGCTTCCCGGGCAAGCGCACGTTCTACAAGTGGTCGGCGCCGGGCGTGCTGGAAATCGCGCTGCTCGCCGACGGCGTGCCGCCCAACAAGCTCTATCCGCTCGACCTCGACCGCGCGTTCAAGAAGCTCGACACCATCAAGAGCGACATCGTCTGGTGGAGCGGCGGCGCGCAATCGCAGCAACTGCTCGCCTCGGGCGAAGCGCCCATTGGCATGTTCTGGAACGGCCGCTTGCACGCGCTCGCGCAGACCGGCGTGCCGGTGGGCGTTTCGTGGAACCAGAACCTGACCGCCGCCGACATGCTCGTGATTCCCAAGGGCGCCAAGCATCGCGCGGAAGCGATGAAGTATCTTGCGGCCGCAACGAGCCCGCAGGCTCAGGCCAAATTCGCCGCCGACACGGGCTACGCGCCGATCAACGTGAAGTCGGCCGCGCTCATGTCGCCCGCACTGGCAAAGACGCTGCCCGACCAGTACAAGGCCTCGCAGATCAATCTGGACATGAAATACTGGGCCGAGAACCGCGACGCGATTGCGAAGCGCTGGTACGCGTGGCAGTCGAAATAACCAGGCCCGCGCAATCGCAGAGCTGATTGCCGGTCAGGATCCCGAATCGAATCGGGCCGATGCGGCCAGCAACGAAGTTGCATGGGGCCGGAGTAAGCGCTTCGCGCTAACTCCGGCCGACCAAAGGAGACATCATGCCCAATGTATTGAGCACCGTCGCGCAACCGCCCGCGACGGCCGCGCGCAAGCGGCGCGACTGGCGCAGCATCCGCCTGCTGACGCCGGCCATGCTGCTGCTCGTGATCTTTTTCCTGCTGCCGGTGATTTCGCTGCTGCTGCGCAGCGTGCTCGAGCCGACGCCGGGTCTGCATAACTATCAGCAGCTGCTCGGCTCGACCACGTATCTGCGCGTGTTCGGCAATACGTTCCTCGTGGCGACGGTCGTGACGCTCGTTACGCTGCTGGTGGGCTTTCCGATGGCATGGCTGCTCGCCATCGCGCCACGCAAGCTCAGCTCGGTGCTGTTCGCGATCCTGCTGCTCTCGATGTGGACCAATTTGCTCGCACGGACTTTCGCGTGGATGGTGCTGCTGCAGGAGACGGGGCCGATCAACCGCGCGCTGATGGCGATCGGCGTGATTCATGAGCCGCTTTCGCTCGTGAACAACCTCACCGGCGTCACGATCGGCATGACATACATCATGCTGCCGTTTCTCGTGATGCCGCTGCACGCCACGCTGCGCAGCATCGACCCGTCGACGCTGCGCGCCGCCGCCGTGTGCGGCGCGAGCCGCTGGCAGGCGTTCTGGCGCATCCTCGTGCCGCTCGCGATGCCGGGCGTGGCCTCGGGCGCGCTGATGGTGTTCGTGATGGCGCTCGGCTACTTCGTCACGCCCGCGCTGCTCGGCGGCCCGTCATACATGATGCTCGCGGAGCTCATCGCGCAGCTCGTGCAGGAACTGCTTAACTGGGGCCTTGCAGGCGCGGCGGCATTCGTACTGCTAAGCGTGACGCTCGCGCTCTATGCGCTGCAACTGCGTTTCACAAGCGGTGCGCGCGCCACTCAGGGAGGCCGCTGACATGTTGCTCGATTTCGATCGCCTTGGCGCACTGCGCTGGATGCTGGTGGCCGTGGGCGCGGCCGTCTCGCTCTTTCTCCTGCTGCCTATCTTCTTCATCGTCGCGCTTTCGTTCGGCGACTCGCAATGGCTGATCTTCCCGCCGCCGGGCTGGACGCTCGAGTGGTACCGGCAACTTTTTACTGACCCGGGCTGGATCGACTCGCTGCTCACGAGCGCGAAGCTGGCGGTGATCGTCACGGCGCTTTCCGTCGCGATCGGCTTTCTCGCTTCGCTTGCGCTCGTGCGCGGCAAGTTTCGTGGCCGCGAGGCGGTGCGCGGCTTCTTCCTCACGCCGATGGTGCTGCCCGTGGTCGTGCTGGCCGTCGCACTCTATGCGTTCTTTCTGCGCATCGGCCTGAATGGCACCATGACCGGCTTCGTGATCGGCCATCTGATCATTGCGTTGCCGTTCTCGATCATTTCGATCAGCAACTCGCTCGTGAGCTTCGATACGGCGCTCGAAGACGCGGCGCTCATCTGTGGCGCGTCGCCGCTCACGGTGAAACTGCGTGTCACGCTGCCAGCGATCCGGCTGGGCCTCTTTGCCGCCGCGATATTCGCGTTCCTCGCGTCGTGGGACGAAGTCGTGGTGTCGATTTTCATGTCGAGCCCGACACTGCAAACGCTGCCCGTGCGAATCTGGTCGACGTTGCGGCAGGACCTGACGCCCGTCGTGGCGGCGGCGTCTTCGCTGCTCGTCGGATTGACGACCATCTTGATGCTGGCGGGCGCCGTGCTGCGCCGTGCACGCGCTAACTGAGGTAAACACGCCATGACTGCATTCCTGCAAATCCAGCGCCTGCGCAAGACCTATGACGACGTCGTCGCCATCGACCATGTTTCGCTCGATGTGCGCAAGGGCGAATTCATGACCTTTCTCGGCCCGTCGGGCTCGGGCAAGAGCACGACGCTCTATATCGTCGCGGGCTTTCAGGAGCCGACCGACGGACGCGTGCTGCTCGACGGCAAGCCGCTGCTTTCCGTTGCGCCGAACAAGCGCAACATCGGCATGGTGTTTCAGCGCTATACGCTGTTTCCGCATCTCACGGTAGGCGAGAACGTGGCGTTTCCGCTGCGCGTGCGCGGCCGCCCGGACGCCGAAATCAAGGCGAAAGTGGCAAAGATGCTGAAGCTCGTGCATCTGTCCGAGTGCCGCGACCGTATGCCCGCGCAACTCTCGGGCGGGCAGCAGCAGCGTGTCGCCATTGCGCGTGCACTCGCCTACGATCCGCCCGTGCTGCTGATGGACGAGCCGCTCTCCGCGCTCGACAAGAAACTGCGCGAGGAAATCCAGCTCGAACTGCGCCGCATTCATCAGGAGACCGGTGTAACGATTCTCTACGTCACGCACGATCAGGAGGAAGCGCTGCGTCTTTCCGATCGCATCGCCGTGTTCAATAAAGGCCGCATCGAGCAGGTCGGCACGGGCGAGGAACTCTACGCGAATCCGGCGTCGCGCTTTGTCGCAAGCTTCATCGGCAACTCGAATTTCCTGCCGGTGAAGGTGACGAAGCGCAGCGAAGGCCGCGTGAACGGCGTATTTCCCAACGGCCACGAAATCGCGTCGGATGCCTTCAATCCGGCACTTGCCGACGGCGACGACAGCACGCTGATGATCCGGCCGGAGCAGATGCGCATCAGCTCGCTGCAAAGCGCAAGCGCGGCAGCCGCTGCAGGCGGCCTGCCCGTGACCGTGCGCGACGTCACCTATCTCGGCGACGCGATGCACTACGCGGTGGCGACACCGTGGCAGCAGGAGATTTCCATTCGCGTGCCGGCGGCGCATCGGCACGACAACGGCATTACGATCGGCGCGCAGGCGCTCGTCGACTGGGATGCGCGAGACGTGCGCCTCTTCGCTCAAGCGTGACCACGACCGCCATGAGTCACGCCCATTCATCGCTGAAGGTTCAACGGCCCACGGCCACGTTGCGGGAACTCGCGCTCGAAAAGATGCGCACGGCCATCCTGGAGGCGCATTTTCAGCCGGGCGAGCGGCTGGTCGAGCGCGCGCTATGCGAGATTCTCGGCGTGAGCCGCACGGTGGTGCGCGAGGTCTTGCGGCATCTGGAAACGGAAGGACTGGTTGCTTCGATACCGAACCAGGGGCCGATCGTTGCCGTGCTCGACTTCGAGACGGCGGCCGAAATCTACGAAATACGCGCGCTGCTGGAGGGCGAGGCCGCCATGGCCTGCGCGCAGCATGTCGACGAGCCCGTTGTCGCGGAGCTGGCGGGCTATATCGACCAGATCCAGCACGCTTTCGAAGCCCAGGATCATCAGGCGGTGAAGGCGCTGACCTCGGCGTTCTACGAGCGCATGTTCATCGCCGGGAGAAAGCATGTGGCGTGGGAGATCGTGCAGTCGTTGACGGCGCGCATCAACCGCTTGAGAGCGCTGACGATCGCGTCCGACGACCGCGGGCGCCAGGCCGTGGACGAGATGCACCAGATTCTCTCGGCCATTCAGGCTGGAAACGGGGCAGGCGCGCGCGAGGCGGCGATCGCGCACGTCGACAGGGTGGCCGAGATCGCACGCAAGCTGTTGGCACAAGGGCACGAGAACGCTTTGTGGCGCCAGGCGGGGTAACGCCCGGCGCCTTTTGATGCTCGACGTCCGGGTGTTGCATCGAAGGGGCGCTTGCCCGGCCCATATCATTAGTTATACGAATTAGACATGCCCAATCAATCACAAACCGGAGGAGAAAGCGTGAAGAGCAATGACTTCAGGAAGAAAGTGGCTTGCGCGTTGTTGGGGAGTTCGTTCATTGCCGCAAATGCCTGCGCGCAGTCTTCAGTCACCCTTTACGGCGTGATCGATGAAGGTATCGACTACGTCAACAACAGCGGCGGCCATTCGCTGTGGCGTATGCGCGATGGCACGTACGACGGTGTCTATGGCAGCCGCTGGGGCTTGAAAGGCACGGAAGACCTGGGTGGCGGATTGAGCGCGCTGTTCAAGCTGGAATCGGGCTTCAGCACGGAAAACGGGCAGAGCCGCCAGGGTGGGCTGCTGTTCGGTCGCCAGGCCTACGTGGGCCTTTCCGACACGCGTTTTGGCGCGCTTACGCTGGGCCGCCAGTACGATTCGGTGGTGGACTATCTGCAGCCACTCACGGCGCCGGGGCAGCTTGGCGGTCCGCTCGTCCACGCGGGCGACATCGACAACACGGACAACTCGTTCCGTGTGAACAACGCCATCAAGTATGCGAGCCCCAAGCTCGGCGGCCTGACTTTCGGCGGCCTGTATTCGTTCACCAATACCAACGCGGCGGGACGCGGCACGACCGGGCTCTGGAGCGTCGGCGCGAACTACTCGTTCGGTCCGCTCAGCATTGCCGGTGCGTACCTGTACGCGAAGAACCCCGCCTTGCTGCTGACCGATGGGGACTACGTGAGCAACACGACCGGCGCCGCGGTCGGCGCAAGCGGCCCATTCAGCTATGTGGGCAATCCGCAGAACGAGCAGATTTTCGGCGCGGGACTCAATTACGCGCTCGGCTCCGCGACGCTCGGACTCGACTACACGAACACGAAGTTCAACGGCGCAAACGGCACGAATGGCACGGTGATCTTTACCAACTACGAAGCGTGGGGCCGCTACAACCTGACGCCATCGTGGTATGTCGGCGCGCAATATGTCTACACGCACGGCAATATCGGCTACAGCCAGCAAATTCCCATCTATCACCAGGTGGGGCTCACGACGTCGTACTCGCTATCCAAACGCACGGCGCTCTATGCGATGGGCGTGTGGCAAAAGGCGGCTGGGGCGGCAACGTATGCCGATATTTTCGATGGCGCAGTCGGGTCGGCGTCGTCGAACAATCACCAGATTGCGGTGCGAGTCGGCATGTACCACCAGTTCTGATCGCGCGACGACGCTGCGGCTGGGCGCGGCGTCGCGAGCGATCATCGTTTGACGTTTTCGTTCGATGTTTTTTCGGTCCGGGTCCTGCTCGGGCCGATCGATGCATTTTTCCCTCAAGGAACCATCGTGGATTTGAAATCGCTGTTGAAGGACGCGGCGCTCTTGCGCCATCAGGCATTTATCGACGGGCAATGGTGCCCGGCCGACTCGGGCGCGAGCTTCGACGTGCTCGACCCGGCAACGGGCGCCACGCTCGGCAGCGTTCCTTTGATGGGAGAGGCCGAAACCACGCGCGCGATCGACGCGGCGAATGCAGCGTGGCCCGCGTGGCGGGCGCGGACCGCGAAGGAGCGTGCGCGCGTGCTGCGCCGCTGGTACGAACTCGTGATCGAGAACGCCGACGACCTCGCGCTGATCCTCACCGCCGAACAGGGCAAGCCGCTTGCCGAGGCGAAGGGCGAAATCGTTTATGGGGCATCGTTCATCGAATGGTTCGCCGAGGAGGGCAAGCGCGCGGCGGGCGACACACTCGCCACGCCGGCGTCGGACAAGCGCCTCGTGGTGCTCAAGGAGCCCGTGGGCGTGTGCGCCGCCATCACGCCCTGGAATTTCCCCAACGCGATGATTACCCGCAAGGCGGGTCCGGCGCTCGCGGCGGGCTGCCCCATCGTCGTCAAGCCGGCCGAGGCCACGCCGTTTTCCGCGCTCGCGCTGGCCGTGCTCGCCGAACGCGCGGGCATGCCAAAGGGCGTGTTCAATGTCCTGACCGGCGAGCCGAAGGCCATCGGGCACGCCATGACGAGCAGCCCCGTGGTGCGCAAGCTCTCGTTCACCGGCTCGACAGCGGTTGGCAGATTGCTGATGGCGCAAAGCGCGCCCACGGTGAAGAAGGTGACGCTCGAACTCGGCGGCAACGCGCCCTTCATCGTATTCGACGATGCCGATCTGGACGCCGCGGTGGAAGGCGCGATTGCTTCGAAGTACCGCAATAACGGCCAGACCTGCGTCTGCACCAATCGCTTCTACGTTCATGAGCGCGTTTATGACGCGTTCGCCGCGAAGCTCGCTACGGCGGTGAAGGGGCTGAAGGTCGGCCACGGAACCGAAGGCGGCGTGACGCTGGGGCCGCTCATCAACGAAGCGGCGGTGAAGAAGGTCGAGGCCCATATTGCGGACGCGCTCGCCAAAGGCGCGACGCTCGCCGCCGGTGGCACGCGGCACGCGCTCGGGCAGGGCTTCTTTGAGCCCACCGTGCTCGTGAATGCCACCGCGCAAATGGATGTGGCGAGAGAAGAGACGTTCGGACCGCTCGCGCCGCTATTTCGTTTCTCGAGCGACGAAGAAGTCGTGAAGCTTGCCAACGACACGGAGTTCGGGCTGGCCGCGTACTTCTATAGCCGCGATATCGGGCGCGTCTGGCGAGTGGCGGAGCAGCTCGAATACGGCATGGTGGGCATCAACACGGGCCTCATTTCGAACGAAGTCGCACCGTTCGGCGGCGTGAAGCAGTCGGGCCTCGGCCGGGAAGGTTCGCATTACGGAATCGACGATTATCTGGTCATCAAATACCTGTGCATGGCGGTTTGATGGATCGCTGAATGCCGTGGCCTGCGGCGCAGTCCATGAAAGGCTGTCCGCAGGCCTGGCTGGATGGAGGCGCCGCCCGTGATGCGCCCCCATCTAAACGTCGCCACTCGCGTGCTGCAACGCAGTAATGTTCGGGTATGCTGGCAGCTCTGTTAAAGCTTCCATTCGAGGGGAGAGCATGCGGCGCGTCGTATTCAATCAGAAAGGTGGCGTAGGGAAATCGACCATTGTTTGCAACCTCGCGGCCATTAGCGCCAGCGAAGGGCTGCGCACGCTGGTCATCGATCTGGACGCGCAGGCGAATTCGACGCAATACCTGCTCGGCGCGCGGGCGGCCGACGCGCATCCCACCGTCGCGAGCTTCTTTGAAACCGCGTTGACGTTCAGCTTCAAACCCGTGGAAGTGACGTCCTTTATTCATCCGACACCGTTTGAGAATCTCGACGTCATGCCCGGTCATCCCGACCTGGACACCCTGCACGGCAAGCTCGAATCGCGCTACAAGATCTACAAGCTGCGCGACGCGCTCAACGAGCTCGACATGTACGACTCGGTTTATATCGACACGCCGCCGGCATTGAACTTCTACACGCGCGCCGCACTGATCGCCGTCGAGCGTTGCCTGATTCCGTTCGATTGCGACGACTTCTCCCGGCGCGCGCTTTACACGCTGCTCGAAAACGTGAAGGAGATCCAGCAGGATCACAACGCCGCGCTGGCGGTGGAGGGCATTGTCATCAACCAGTTTCAGCCGCGTGCGAGCCTGCCGCAAAAGCTGGTGGACGAACTCGTCGGCGAGGGCTTGCCGGTGCTGGCTTCGCGGCTGTCCTCGTCCGTGAAGATTCGCGAATCGCATCAGCAGGCGACGCCCGTTGTTCATCTCGATCCGGGGCACAAACTCTCGCACGAGTATCGCGCCTTGCATCGGGAGCTGATGCAATAACGGGGAAGCCGTGCGCCGACGTGCCGCTGGCGACGAGGCGACGACGGGCGTCGTCGCCCGTGCTCAGGTTTTCAGCCGGTAGCCCGTCTTGAAGATCCAGGCCGTGATCGCGAGAAACACCGCGAGAAAGGCCGCTGTCATGCCGAGACTCACGCCGACCTCGACGTCCGCGAGCCCGTAGAAGCTCCAGCGAAAACCGCTGATGAGATAGACGATCGGGTTGAACAGCGTGATGACTCTCCATGCCGGAGGCAGCATGTCGACCGAATAGAAGCTGCCGCCGAGGAAGGTCAGTGGCGTGATGATGAGAAGCGGCACGATTTGCAGCTTCTCGAAGTTGTCCGCCCAGATGCCGATGATAAAGCCGAGCAAACTGAACGTTATCGCCGTCAGCAGCAGGAACAGCACCATCCACAGTGGATGCTGGATCTGGATCGGCACAAAGAGCGCCGCGGTCGCGAGGATGATGACCCCGAGCAGCACCGACTTGGTCGCCGCCGCGCCCACGTAGCTGATCACGATTTCGACATAGGACACGGGCGCCGACAGCAGCTCGTAGATCGTGCCCGTGAAGCGGGGGAAGTAGATGCCGAACGACGCGTTCGAGATGCTCTGCGAGAGCAGCGACAGCATGATCAGGCCTGGCACGATGAACGCGCCGTAGCTGACGCCGTTCACTTCCTTGATGCGCGAGCCGATCGCGGAGCCGAACACGATGAAGTAGAGCGAGGTCGAGATCACCGGCGCGACAATGCTCTGCATCAGCGTGCGTCGGGTGCGTGCCATTTCGAACCGGTAGATGGCGCGAATTGCGTAGAGGTTCATCGCGAGGTCACCTGTCCTTTGCCATGTTCCGCGACCGGCGGCGTGGCGGATCCCGAGCTGGGCCCAGACGTGGGCTGTGAAGCGGGCTGTGAAGTGGGCTGTGAAGTGGGCCGTGAAGCGGCTGTGTGATCCTTGCTGACGAGACTCACGAAGATCTCCTCCAGCGAACTCTGCCTCGTTTGCAGGTCCGTGAAGCCGATGCCGGCGTCGCTCAGGCTCTTGAGCAGCGCGATGACGTCGTTGCGTTCGTTTTCGGTGTCGTACGTATAGGTGAGCTCGGTGCCGCCGTTGGACAGTTCCAGGCGCCAGCTTGCAAGCCCGGCCGGAATGGCGCTCAACGGGGCTTCGAGCTGCAACGTCAGCTGTTTGCGGCCGAGCTTGCGCATCAGTTCGTCTTTCTTTTCGACGAGCATGATCTCGCCGGCGTTGATAACGCCGATCCGGTCGGCCATTTCCTCCGCCTCGTCGATGTAATGGGTCGTCAGGATGATCGTCACGCCGTTGGCCTTGAGCCCCCGTACGAGCTCCCACATGTCGCGGCGGAGCTCGACATCCACGCCCGCGGTCGGCTCGTCCAGAAACAGCACCTGCGGCTCGTGCGCGAGCGCCTTCGCAATCAGCACACGGCGTTTCATGCCGCCCGATAGCGTGAGGATCTTGTTGTTGCGCTTCTCCCACAGCGACAGGTCGCGCAGCACGCGCTCGATATACGCGGGGTTGGCCGGCTTGCCGAACAGGCCACGGCTGAACGATACGGTGCCCCAGACCGTTTCGAACGCATCCGTGGTGAGCTCCTGAGGCACGAGGCCGATCAGCGAACGCGCGTCGCGGTAGTGGGTGACGATATCGTGACCGGCGACGTGCACGCTGCCTTCGCTCGCATTGACAATGCCGCAGACGATGCTGATCAGCGTGGTCTTGCCAGCGCCATTCGGCCCCAGCAGCGCGAAGATCTCGCCGCGGTGGATGTCCAGGCTAACGTGATTGAGCGCGCGGAATCCCGATGCATAGACTTTCGAGAGATTCTCGATGGAGAGGATCGTTTGCATGTGCGTGACATTACCAGAAGTGGGCGCAATGCATCGGAGCCGCCAGCGGACGGTGGCTATGGAGGGTATCGGCTGTCAGCGCACAAGAAACGAATCGGGGACTAATCGCGTTGCGGCCCTCGCCGCGCCGGTGCTCAGGGAGCCTGGAAGGCGAGGCGCGCTACGCGGTCAGGCGGGCCTGCGCGGCGTTCGGAAACCGCAGCTGCATCCTGCAGCCGGGTTCGTTGTCGAGGATCTCGATGGCGGCATCGTGAACCCGCGCAATCGCCGCGACGAGGCTCAGACCGAGACCGTGGCCGGGGATCGAGCGTTCGGACGTGTGGCCGCGATAGAACGTGCGCAGTACCGCGCCGCGTTCGGCTGGCGCGATGCCGGGGCCGGTATCGGCGACCACCAGCAATGGCTGTCCGTCCTCGATCCGCACGCCCAGTCTGACCGCGCCGCCCTCCGGCGTGAACTTCAGCGCGTTATCGACGAGATTCTCGATCGCGCCGAACAGCAGATCGAAGTCGCCATTCACCTCGACCGGCATGCAGGCGTCCAGGGTCAGCGCAAGCTGCCGATGCTCCGCAAGCGGTTCATAGAGCTCGGCCACATCGCGCAGCACCGCTTCGAGCGAGATCGTCCGGAAACTGGCGCGGCGGCTGCCGGATTCGATCTCCGCAATACGCAGCAGCGCGGTGAAGCGGTTGAGCACGTTGTCCGACTGGGCGATGGCCTCGTCGATGGCGCGTGCGAATTCGTCGGGTGTGTCCGCGCGCCGGCGGGCGCGCTCGAGGCCCGCGCGCAGGGAGGTCATGGGCGTGCGCAGGTCGTGCGCGACGCCTGCGCACACGCCGCGAACTTCATCGACGAGCCGCTCGATTTCGTCGAGCATCGTGTTGAACATCGCGGTCAGCCGGTCGAGGTCGTCGTGCGTGCCGCGCCGTGGCAGGCGCTGGCCGAGCTTGCCGGCCATGATTTCGCGGGCACTCTCGCCGATCGCCGCAATCCGGCGGTTCGAGAGGCGGGTGAGGGCGGCGCCGCAGGCGAGACCGAGCAGACTCGTCAGCGCGACCCCGGCGCACAGCGTCTTGAGCAGGGTGTGATCGAAGCGGCGCTCTTCGTCGATCGAGTGCCCGACGACAATGCGCAACCCGCTCGTCGTCGGAATGACGATGCCGCGGTAGTGCGCGGTCACCATGCGGTTGCCCTTGCGGATCGTCTGCGTGTAATTGAACGGCTTGCGGTCCTTTTCGGGCGGCAGTATCGACACGTTGCCCGCGAGACGCGTGCCGTCCGCATCGAACACGCCATAGGGCCGCGTGGTGGCAATGTCCCGATGGCTGAGCGCGGCAATCGTCGCGATGGCCTCGTCGCGGCCGATCGCATGAAACTCGGCGAACTCGCCGCGCAGGCGCTCGTCGACCTCGTGCAGCAGATAGCTGCCCGTGAGCCAGTAGAGCAGCGCAAAGAGCAGGAGTGCCGAGCTGACGAACACCACCAGCAGCCAGCCGACGCCCCCTATGCGCCCTATGCGCCCGACACGCGCGCGCACACGCCCATTCGCCACGCTAGCCAGCCGCATGAATGATATAGCCCGCGTTGCGCACCGTGACGACCATCGCCGAAAGCTGTCCGTTGAAGCTCAACTTGCGGCGCAGGTTGCTGATATGCATGTCGATCACGTTCGTCTGCGTGTTGAAGTGATAATTCCAGACCGATTCGAGCAGCATCGCGCGCGTGACGACCTCGCCCGCGTGCCGCATCAGGTACTCGAGGAGGCTGTACTCGCGCGGCTTCAGCTCGACGATCTGGCCGGCACGCTGGACGATGCGCGTCTGCGTGTCGAGCGTCAGGTCATCCACCCGCAGCACGCACGCGTCGGACGAGCCGCTGGCCGCCGCATGGCGGCGGCGCAGCAGCGCGTTCAGCCGCGCCGTGAGCTCGAGCCCGTCGAACGGCTTGACCAGATAGTCGTCGCCGCCCGCCCGCAATCCGCGCACGCGCTCGTCTACCGCGTCGAGCGCGCTCAGGATCAGGACAGGCGTCTCCTTGCCGATGTTGCGCAAGGTCGAGAGGATCGAGAGGCCATCGAGGTCCGGCAGCATGCGATCCAGCACGACGGCGTCGAACTCGCCATTGGTCGCGCGCAGCAATCCCTGGAAGCCGGTCGTCACGCATTCGACTTCGAAGCCGTAGTCCTCGAGGGCGGCGGTGATCTCCAGCCCGGCTCCGGGATCGTCTTCGACAACCAGCACTCTGGAACGGCTTGCGGACGGACTACTCATTGGCGGGTCAAGGGCCGCTCGGCGGCGTCTTTATTCGTGTTGCTGTTGTTGTCGGCGAGCGCCCCGGTTGCTGTCCAGCGCGTGTCCGGCAGCACCGGCGTGCCTTCCAGCGCGACGGCCTGCAGCGCAGCGGGCGGCAGCCCAAGCGCCGCGAGTATCGACGGCGCGACCTGGGTCGTCGACACCGGCCACGTGATGCTGCGGCCCGCATCGGCGAGTCGCGGGTTCGACACGAGCAGCGCCACATGCGTGTCGTCGTCGTGGAAACCCCCGTGCTCGGCGAGCTTACCATCGTGCGGTGGCGTGAATATGACACCGTCGCGCGACACGATCACGATATCGGGCGTGCGGCTGTCGCTGGCGGGCGAGGGGAAGCGCAGCGCAAGACGCTCGCCGCTCATCACGTCCGCAATGCCGAGCTCGCCCGCGTGTGCGCGCAGCGCGGCGGTGATGGCCGGCGCGGCGGCCGGATCGTGCAGCCAGACGAGTGCGCCGTGGTCGGTCGTCAGTTGGGCTAGCGCGCCGGGCGCGGCGGTGTCGATCACCTTGGCGAGTTTCGCTTCGTCGATCTTGTTCAGCAATGCGCCGTTGATCGGGCCGTTGCCGTGCTTGGCCGTCACGATCACGAGCGTGTCGTCGCGCAGGTGCCGGCGCTCCAGCTCGTTCTCGAAGCTGCGCAGTTGCGCGTCGACATGCGCGATCGCACCGTCGAGGCCGGGGGTGAGGGCGCCGTCGGCGTCGCGGTAGCCGTAGATTTTCTGCGCGACGTTGACCGCCTGCAGGTTCAGGCCGAACACGTTCGGCACCAGGGCCGCTGCCTTGCCGTCGTGGGTGCGGCCGTCGATCTCGTTGACGATGGCGCGCGCCTTCATGTCGTCGTAGGCCTCGGTCTTCGCGAGCGAGCCGGTGATCTCGCGCGGCTTCGCGTCGGTGAGTCCCTCGTAGTTCGCGCCGATCTCGGGCAGGAACAGGTCGTCGACGCCATGCCCGGACGGGCCTTCGACGAGCTCGTAGGTCGGGTGCTTGTCGATCCACGCGGTGTAGCCGCCTGCGTTGTGCACGGCCTCGAACAGCGTGTTCACGCGCAGGTACGCATGCGGGTGGACCGGCGCGCAGCCGTGATGCGGGTCGCGCGGCAGCCTGGCGGGGTCGATGGTGTCGTGGCCGTGGCCGTCGTCCTTGTCCAGCGATTCGTCGTAACGCACGCGCGTGCCCATATGGCTGCAGTCGCTGCCCGGCGGCGCAAGCGCGCGGTCATACGAGTCGTCGTAGTAGACGCCCGTTGCCGCGGGCGTGCCGCCGGTCACGAGCGCGAGCAGGCCCGGGAACGAATCGGCCGGCACGACTGCATGAGCGTTGGTGTAGTCGATGCCTTGTGCCGCGAGCCGCGCGAGCGTGCTGTCCGGATGCGCCGCAACGAAGCGTGCGAGGTCGCTTGCGTGCAGTCCATCGACGCTCACCAGCAGCACGTGATGGACGCTCGCATCGGCGGGCAGCGCGGCGGCTGCCTGGGCGGCGCCCGTCGCGAGGGCGAAAGGGGTGGCGATGGCCGTGGTGATGGCGGTAGCGAGGGTGGGAAGCAGTCGATTCATTCTTGATTGTCGAGATTGAAGTTGACCCATAGTTGTTCGGTGAGGGTTTTACCTGCGAAGCCGGCGTCCGGCTTCGGATAGCTGGCGTCGCGCACGGCGGCGAGCGCGGCGCGGTCGAGCAACGCGACGCCACTGGACACGAGGACCGTGGCGCCGGACACGACGCCGTCGCGATACTGGAACTGCACGCGCGTGCGTCCCGAGATGCCGCCCATTCGCGCCGATTCCGGGTAGCGCAGCGCGGCCTGGATCGCGGCGCGCAGCGCGCTTTCGAAGCTCGAACTCGGGTGCGCGGGTGCCGGTGCCGCAACCGGGGCGGGCGCCGCAGCCGGGGCAGGCGTGGGCGGCGGCGCGGGATCAGTCGGCGCAGCGGCTGG